>NZ_KB911294.1:0-68405 GCF_000383455.1 Methylobacterium sp. 285MFTsu5.1
CTCGACCGCGTGGCCGCGCAGGTCAATCGCGGCCGCGCCGTGCCCGTGCCCACCGGCGTCGGCTTCTGCATGTACATGACCGCCGCCGCCCTCGACGCCGTCGGCGACCTCGACGCCGAGGCCTTCGGCAAGGGCTACGGCGAGGAGAACGACTGGTGCCTGCGCGCCATCAAGGCCGGCTTCGTCAACCTGCTCGCCGAGGACGTGTTCGTCCACCACGCCGGCCAGATCTCGTTCGGGCTCGACGAGGGCGGCGAGTACGACCAGGGCCAGGCGGCGCTGCTCGCCAAGCACCCCGACTACCCGGCCCGGGTCGGCCAGTTCGTCCAGGCCGATCCCGGCCGGCGCGGGCGGGCGCGGCTCGACCGGGCGCGGCTGGCCCGGCACTTCGCCGGCCGGGCGCTGCTCTACGTGACGCACAGCTGGGGCGGGGGCATCCAGCGGCACATCGACGACATGGTCGCGCTGGCCCGGGCCGAGGGCCTGAGCGTGGTGCTGCTGCAGATCGACCGGACCCGCAACCTCGAGGTCCACGTCTCGTATCGCGGCCCCGAGTTCCTGTACCTGCCCAACCTCGACAGCCTGTACCTGCCGCGCGACGCGGCGGAGCTCGCCGACTTCGTCGGGCAGCTGGCGCCGGTCCTGATCCACGTGCACTCGCTGGCGGGGCTGCGATGGGGCGCGGCGCGGGCGCTGATGGCGGTGGTGGCGGGGTCGGGGCGTCCCTACGCGTGGACGCTGCACGACTACTCGCCGGTGTGCCACCGCAACCACCTGGTGCAGCCGGACGGGCGCTACTGCGGCCTGGCGCCGGTGGCGGAGTGCCGGTCGTGCCTGGCGGTGGACGCGGACGGGTTCGAGGAGCCGGACCCGGGCGAGCGGCGGGCGGTGTTCGGGGCGTTCCTGGCGGGCGCCGCGCGGGTGTTCGCGCCGTCCTCCGACACGGCGGGCCGGATCCGGACGGTGTACCCGGACCTCGCGGTCACGGTGCGGCCGCATGTCGAGCCGGAGCGGTCGGTGCGTGACACCAGCCTCCAGCGGCCCGGCCGAATCCGCCGCGTCGCCGTGCTCGGCGCGATCAGCGCCACGAAGGGCGGCCTGTTCCTGCAGGCGCTCGCCACCGACGCGCGGGACCGCGACCTGCCGCTGCACTTCGCGATCGTGGGCTACTCGGACCCGGCCCTGGCGATCGGCCTGGAGCGCGTCGGGGTCGCCCAGACCGGGCGCTATTCCGGGGACCACGAGGCCCTGGACCTGGTCTGGCGGCTCTCGGCCGACCTCGTGCTGCTGCCGGCGATCTGGCCCGAGACCTACTCGTACGCGCTGACCCTGGCGCTGCGCACCGGCCTGCCGGTGGCGGCCTTCGACCTCGGCGCGCCGGCCGAGCGGCTGCGCGCCTACCCGAACGGGCACCTGCTCCCCGGCGCGCTGGCCACCGATCCGGCCGCCTTCAACGACCGCCTGCTCGCCATCGACGTCTCGGCCGCGGGCCGGCTCACCGTGCCGATCCGGGCCGCCACCTACGGCGACCTGATGGGCGACTATTACGGCCTGGACCCGGCGCCGGCCGGGACCGGGCACCCCAGCGACGAGGACGCCGCATGATCTCCGTCAACGAGGACATGAAGCAGGAGATGCTGCGCCGCGGCATCTCGGTGCTGCACCCGGCCCCGTTCGGCCTGCCGGAGGATTGCGTCTTCGAGCCGCCGTGCAGCATCAAGTGGATGGGCGTCGATTACTGCCTCACCATGGGGGCGTTCTCGTACGCGGTCAGCGGCTACTATTTCGGCGCCGACATCGCCCGCTACTGCTCGATCGGCGAGAGCGTCCAGGTCGGGCGCGGCAGCCACCCGGTCCAGTGCGGCTCGACCTCGCCGCTGTTCTACACGCACCACTCGGCCGTGTTCGACCGCATCGACCCGCGGGCGGAGGATTACGAGATCTCCGGCCCGTATCTCTGGCCCAAGCGCGTGCGTATCGGCAACGACGTCTATATCGGCCACGGCGCCTTCCTGATGCCCGACATCACGATCGGCGACGGGGCGGTGATCGGCGCCATGGCGGTGGTGACCAAGGACGTGCCGCCCTACGCGATCGTGGCCGGCAGCCCCGCCCGGATCGTGAAGATGCGCTTCCCGGACGCGCTGATCGAGCGCTACCTGAAGGTGCAATGGTGGCGCTACGCCTTCTGGGACCTGCGCCAGTGCTCGATCACCGACCCGGAGCGGTTCATCGACGCCGTCGAGGAGCGGATCGCCGGCGGCATGCAGGAATACCGGCCGGAGTTGATCCCGATCCAGTCGCTGGTGCCGGGCGCCTGAGGCCCGGCGCCCGCCGGAACGCGCCGGGCGCCCGGGGCGGCACGCTCAGCCCGCCAGCACCCGCGCCGCCGCGTCGCCGAGAGCCCGCACGCCGAGGGCGAGGTCGGCGTCGCTGGTATCCTCCGCCCAGTGGTGGCTGATGCCGCCGATCGAGGGCACGAACAGCATCGCGGCCGGCAGGATCCGGGCGACGTTCTGGGCGTCGTGCCCGGCCCCCGACGGCATCACCTGCCACCCGCCGGGGCAGACGCTCTCGGCCGCCTCCGAGAGGGCGCGCATCAGGGCCGGGTCGCAGGGGGCGGGGATCGCCTTGGCCAGGGCCGTCAGCGTGGCCGGGCAGCGCTCGCGCCGGTTCGAGTCCCGCACCAGCGCCTCCAGGCAGGCCTCCATCCGCTCCAGCACGGGCATCGCCACGTCGCGGAACTGGAAATACACCTCGGCCCGCCCCGGGATGATGCTGAAGCCGCCGGGATCCAGGGTGATCCGTCCCGTGGTCCAGGTGCTGCGCGGCCCGCAGACCTTCGGGAATTCCCGGTCGATCGCCGCGAGCAGCCGCACCGCCGAGAGACCCGCGTCCCGGCGCTCCGCCATGGTGGTGCCGCCCGCGTGGTCCTGGTTGCCGGCGAAGTCGATCCGGAACTGCCAGATCGCCACGATGCCGCTCACCACGCCGAGATGCAGGCCGGCGGATTCGAGCTGCGTGCCCTGCTCGATGTGCATCTCGAGGAAGCCGCGGTAGCGGTCCGGGTCGAGCCGCGTCCGGGGCAGGCCGGCGAGGCCGGCGCTCGCGAGCGCCGCGCGGAGCGGCGTGCCGTCGGTGCGGTTGCGGGCCTCGTCGATCTCGGCCTCGGTCAGGTCGCCGATCGCCGAGCGGCTGCCCAGGAAGCCCCCCGAGAAGTGCCCCTCCTCGTCCGCGAAGGCGACGACGTCGACGGGCAGCCCGGCGCGGGCCAGCGCGACCCCGGCCACGACGCCCAGCGCCCCGTCGAGCCAGCCGGCCTCGTTCTGCGTCTCGATGTGGCTGCCGACCAGCAGGTGCGGGCCCGGCCCGCGGTGGCGCCCGAGCACGTTGCCGATCCCGTCGATGGAGGCCTCCAGGCCGCAGGTCTCGAGCCGGGCCATCAGCCAGCGCCGGGATTCCATGTCGTCGGCCGAGAAGGTCGGCCGGTGGACGCCGGTGCGGAACCGGCCGATCTCGCGCAGTTCGTACAGGTCGGCCAGGAAGGCCCGGGTGTCGATCGCGGTCATGGTGAGCCCAGGCGATGAGGCCAAGTTTGAGGCCAAGTGTTGAGGCCGAGTGAGGCGGCCACGCGGAGAGGCCTCCGGCGGTGCAAGCCCCGTGCGGCCCGCTATTCCGCCGCCGCAGGTCTCGAGGCCGCGCCCTGCGCGCCACCCCGCGCATCGCCCCGCGCACCGCCCCCCGCGCCCTCCAGCCAGGCGGCGAGATCGGCCCGGGCCCGGTCGGTGAGCGCGCGCTTCTTCAGCGCCGCCTTCTCGGGCCCGCGCAGGCGCCGGCCGGTCTCGTTGCGGGGGGCCCGCTCGAGCGGCGGGAACAGGCCGAAATTCACGTTCATCGGCTGGAACGAGCGCGGGGCGTTGGCCTCCCCGTCCGCCATCAGGTGGCCGCCGGTGATGTGGGCGATGAGCGCGCCGAGGGCCGTGCTCTGGGGCAGGGGGGCGAGGGGGGCGCCGGCCGCCTCCGCGACGGCGAAGCGGCCGGCCATCAGCCCGACCGCGGCGCTCTCGACGTATCCCTCGCAGCCGGTGATCTGCCCGGCGAAGCGCAAGGTCGGACGGGCCCGCAGCCGGAGGGTGGCGTCGAGGAGGCGCGGGCTGTCGAGGTAGGTGTTGCGGTGCAGGCCGCCGAGGCGGGCGAACTCGGCCCGCTCCAGGCCGGGGATCATGCGGAAGACCCGCACCTGCTCGGCGTAGGTCAGCTTCGTCTGGAAGCCGACCATGTTGTACAGGGTGCCCAGCGCGTTGTCCTGGCGCAGCTGCACGATCGCGCAGGGCTTGACCAGCGGGTCGCGGGGATTGGTGAGCCCCACGGGCTTCATCGGCCCGTGGCGCAGCGTCTCGGGGCCGCGCTCGGCCATGACCTCGACAGGCAGGCAGCCGTCGAAATAGGGCGTGCCCTCCCACTGCTTGAACCCGATCTTCTCGCCCGCTACGAGGGCGGCCACGAAGGCGTCGTACTGCTCCCGGGTCATCGGGCAGTTGAGGTAGTCCGCGCCCGTGCCGCCGGGTCCCGGCTTGTCGTAGCGGGACTGGAACCACGCCACGTCCATGTCGATCGAGTCGCGGTGGACGATCGGCGCGATCGCGTCGAAGAAGGCCAGCGACTCGGCGCCGGTGAGCCCGCGGATGCCCTCGGCCAGCGCCGGCGCGGTGAGCGGGCCGGTGGCGACGATGCAGGGCCCCCATTCCTCCGGCGGCAGGCCCTCGACCTCCCCGCGGACGAGGGTGACGTTGGGGTGCTGCTCCAGGGCCCGGGTCACCGCGGCGGAGAAGCCCTCGCGGTCGACCGCCAGCGCCCCGCCCGCCGGCACCTGGTTGGCGTCGGCCGCCCGCATGATCAGCGAGCTCAAGGAGCGCATCTCCTGGTGCAGCAGCCCGACGGCGTTGCCCTCCGGGTCGTCCGACCGGAACGAGTTGGAGCAGACGAGCTCGGCCAGCCCGTCGGTCCGGTGCGCCTCGGTGCCGCGCACCGGGCGCATCTCGTGGATCACGGCGCGATGCCCGGCTTCGGCCACCTGCCAGGCGGCCTCGGATCCGGCGAGGCCGCCGCCGACGATGTGGATGGTCTGTGTCATGTCCGAGAATAGCGAAGGACCGCCGTCCGGATCAACGGGCGGCGGTCCTTCGAGGCATTCGTCTCGGGCGCTGTGACGCGGACGCGGGGATCAGACGCGGGCGACGCCGCGGATCTCGCTGCGGTTGATGCCGAGATCGGCAAGATCGCGGTCCGACAGGCGGGACAGCTGGGTGACGGTGTCGCGGTACCGGAGATAGGCGCGGACGCGGCTCAGGACGCTACGGGCGGCGGACATGGTGTGCTGTGACCTCTGCTCGGGCAGACGATGGCGCCCCATTGCGCATCGCTGCCTCTTGTTGGTGCAACGCACATATAATCGCGCCGCAGCGCAGCAGGAGTCGCAAGGTCAAGCACCAGACCTGCGAAAATCGCATAACCGGCTTAAGAAACCGGCAAGGTTTCCGGATGGTCATTCTTTGTGCGCATGCAGGGCGAAGAAGGTCCTTCCGCACGCGCGAAGGGCGCCCCGCCGGTCGGCGGGACGCCCTGCATGCCGTCTGACGGGCTCGGACGGGGGCTCAGTAGAACGGGCGCGGCCCGTAGAAGCCGTAGGGCCGGTAGAAGGGCCGCGGCCGGTAGTAACCGCCGTACCCGCCGTAATAGACCGGGCGCCGCCAGTAGCCGTAGGGCCGGGGGCCCCAGTTCGGCCGGCAGATGCCCCACGGATTGGGATGGAAGCCGGGGCCGCAGCCCCCGGCCGCCTCGGCAGACCCCGCGAGCCCGAGGCCGCCGGCGATCGCGGCGGCCATCACGAGCGCCTTCGCGCGCGGTGCGCTCAGAATCGTCATGACTGGATCTCCTCAACGTTTCCGGCGGATCGGGAGCCGGTCGTTCGAGATTCGGTCCCGCCACCTGAACCGTCGCTGAGCCGTAGGTTGTGTCCGGTACAGGCCCGCGACGGCGCCGCGGCAACGCCGCTCGGAGCGCGAAGGTTGCACGCTCCGGGTCGCGGGCTCAGTGCAGCGAGGGCGTGCGCAGGAACCGCTCCCGATCCCCGGAGACGAGGGCGAGCTTCACGCCGCGCCCCTCCCGGCGGATCGTGAGGGGGACCCGCACCCCGGCCTCGCCCAGGGCCCAGACGCTCCGGAACAGGGCGGCGAGGTCGGCCACCGGCTCGCCGGCCACCGCCTCGATCACGTCGCCGGCCTGGAGGCCGCCGGTCTCGGCCGGGCCGTTATCGGCGAGGCCCATCACGACGATGCCCTCCTCGCTCTCGGTGGCGTAGAGGCCGAGCCAGGGGCGGGGCGGCCGGTCGGCCCGCCCGCGCGTGGCGAGGTCCTCGAGGATCGGCGTCAGCAGATCGATGGGCACGACCATGTTGATCGGCCGCGCCGCGCCGCCGCCGCCCTGCTGCAGCTGCAGCGAGCCGATGCCCAGCAGGTCGCCCTGGGGGCCGATCAGCGCGGTCCCGCCCCAGTGCGGGTGCGCGGGGGCGGTGAACAGGGCCTCGTCGAGGACGTACTCCCAGTAGCCGGCGAATTCCTGCCGGGCCACGACCTCGACGGCGACGCAGCGCTGGCGCCCGCCCGCCCCGGCCAGCACGGCCCGGTCGCCGGTCTTCAGCCCGGCCGAGTGGCCGAGCGGGAGGGCCGGCACGCCGAGATCGCCGAGCGCCTGGACCAGGCCGAAGCCCGTGGCGGCGTCGAAGCCGAGGACGTGGCCGGGCACCGAGCGGCCGTCCCGGGTGGTGAGCCAGACGCTCTCGGCCTCGGTGACGAGGTAGCCGATGGTGAGCACCAGCCCGTCCTCGCGGATCACCACGCCGTTGCCGGCGCGCTCGGTGCCGAGCGTCTCGGCCGTGAACGCGCTGTCCGGGATCCGCGCCGACAGGGCCAGGACCGCGGAGAGCGCCCGGTCGAGGTCGTAGCCGTAATCCGCGGGCCTGGGCTGGGCCTGCGCGGGGATCTTCCACTCGCCCTGCGTCGCCATGACAATCCTTCGGCTCGTCCGCCTGCGCTCCGGTCGGCCCCGGAGCCGCGCCACCGGCACACCATAGGATGTCCGCGCCGCCCGCGTCACCCGCGGCCGGCTGCGACCCGTGGCACGGGCCCGCCCGGGGCGGCCGGGTGCGGCCCGCGGCGGCACCGGCACAAAGAAAAACCGCCCGGCGGAGCCGGGCGGCGCGCCGTCCCGGAGGACGGCCTGTCGGAGATCCGGGAGCCCCCGCCGCGCGGCGGGGAGCCCGGTGTCTCGGAAGGATCTCAGTACTTGCGGACCAGCGGCGCCGGGACCGGCGCGGCGGCCGGGGTCGGCGAGTAGAGCGGCACGATGAACCGGATCCAGCCGTCGGTGGAGTAGTTGTCGCGGGTGCGGCCGAACGCGTTGGTGTACTGCGCGCCGGTCACGACGTCGCGGGCAACGTAGGCCTGGACGGTGAAGATCTTGAAGTCGTAGCCGATGAGGCCGCCGAGGGCGAACCGGCCACGGTTCCCGGCCGCGGCGCTGGCCTGGCTGATGTCGAAGTTGTAGGTGCCGTAGGCGATCGGGCCGATCTCGAAGTTGCCGAACTTCTTGGTCGCCGTGAGGTCGAAGTTCAGGGCGTCCGACAGGCGGATCGGGCCGATGGCGGCGCCGACCTGGCCGGGGAAGCGGCCGGGCGAGTCGTAGATGTTGGCGGTCAGGTTGGCGGTGATGTTCCAGCCGTCACCCGTGTAGCTGCCGGCGATGCCGAAGCGGTAGGTGTTGGAGGAGAGCTGCGGCAGGACCGGGGTGGCCGTCGTGCCGTTCGCGGTGATGATCGAGCCGCGGTCGCCGTTCAGGTCGTTCAGGTAGGCGCCGCCGAGCAAGCTGACGCCGAAGTTGTTGCCGAGGTCGAAGGCCCAGATGCCGCCGACGAAGGTGCCGACGTTGATCGAGATGTCCTTGTTGCGCACGCCCGCCGGGTTGCGGGTGAAGGCGAACACGGTCGGGGGCGCCACGAGCAGCTCGACGCGGCCGCCGAACGGCACGAACGGGGTCGACCAGACCAGGACCGGGATGTTGACGGCCGTGTCGGGCGAGTTCGGCGCGTCGGTGCGGCGATAGGTGAACGTGTTGATCGCGTAGAGGCCTTCCGGCAGCGGCGCGCCGACGGCGAGGCCGACCTGCTCACCGGGAACCGTCGTGGTCTGCGCCTGCGCGATCGTCGAGGTCATGCCGACCGTGAGCGCGACCGTGCCGGCCGCGAGCCAGTTCTTCATCATTTTCTCATTCCTTCCCAAGGTCATACGGCGTCCGTCCCGCATTCGGCACTTCCCTGCCGGTCTGCTCGCCTATCGCGGCTGCCGGCTTCGGACCTGCCGAGCGCCCCCACGGAGCCTGCCCGTCTCAACGTCTGCGACTATTCTACAGAGACCTGCGGAAAGACAGTGGAATGCTCGCCGAAACGCCACAACCGGCCGAACCGTTGCGCAAAAGCCGCATTTTTGCGGCGATGCAACACTGTCCACAGACCCTGCTCGAACCGCGGTTTCGGCAAAATATCGTTGAACGGTCAAGCTGTTGCCGGCCCGGGCCGCGGGAGAATCCGGCAAAGGCGGGAAGGTGATCGGGCAGGCCGCCGGTCCGGGCGCGCGGGCCGGGATCCGGCTCCGAGCCGGTCGGCGGCGGGTCCGGAGCCGGATCCGGCCGCTCGAATCACCGTCCGCGGGCGCGGGGTCCGGCCGAGACCCGGCAGAAACTGCCGCGCCGGCCCGGGAGCGGGTGATCCGTCGCGTCGGACCCGCGCCCGCACTGCAGGGGCGGTGGCGGTGGCGGTGGCGGTGGCGGTGGCGCGTCCGGCACGGTCGCCGGTGCGTGCGATGCCCGCCCCCGGAAGGTCCGCCCCCCTCCGCCGCCGCGCTACTCCGCGGCGCGACCGCGGCTCGCGGGTGAGGCGGGCCGCCGCTCCAGCACCTCGCGCAGGAACCGGCCGGTATGGCTGGCCTTGGCGCGGGCGATCTCTTCCGGCGTGCCCTGCGCCACCACCCGGCCGCCGCCGTCGCCGCCCTCAGGACCCATGTCGATCACCCAGTCGGCGGTCTTGATCACTTCGAGGTTGTGCTCGATCACCACCACGGTGTTGCCCTGGTCGACCAGCTCGTGGAGCACCTCCATGAGCTTGGCGACGTCGTGGAAGTGCAGGCCGGTGGTCGGCTCGTCGAGGATGTAGAGGGTGCGGCCGGTGGCGCGCTTCGACAGCTCCTTGGAGAGCTTCACGCGCTGCGCCTCGCCCCCCGACAGGGTGGTGGCCTGCTGGCCGACATGGACGTAGTGCAGGCCGACCCGCTTCAGGGTCTCGAGCTTGTCGCGGATCGCCGGCACCGCCTTGAACAGCTCGGCCGCCTCCTCGACGGTGGAGTCGAGCACGTCGGCGATGGACTTGCCCCGGTACTTCACCTCCAGGGTCTCGCGGTCGTAGCGCTTGCCCTTGCAGACGTCGCAGGTGACGTAGACATCCGGCAGGAAGTGCATCTCGATCTTGATGACGCCGTCGCCCGAGCAGGCCTCGCAGCGCCCGCCCTTGACGTTGAACGAGAAGCGCCCGGGCTGGTAGCCCCGCGCCTTGGCCTCCGGCAGGCCCGCGAACCAGTCGCGGATCGGCGTGAAGGCGCCGATATAGGTGGCGGGGTTCGAGCGCGGCGTGCGCCCGATCGGCGACTGGTCGATGTCGATGACCTTGTCGAGGTGCTCCAGCCCCTCCAGCCGCCCGTAGGGGGCCGGGTGCTCCAGGGCGCCGTTCAGCTTCTTGGCGACGGCCTTGTAGAGGGTGTCGATCACCAGGGTGGACTTGCCGCCCCCCGAGACGCCGGTGATGCACGTGAAGGTGCCGAGCGGGATCTCGACGTCCACGTCCTTGAGATTGTTGCCCCGCGCGCCGAACAGGCCGAGCTTGCCCTTCCGGCCCTTGCGGCGGGCGGTCGGGGTGCGCACCGCCATCGCGCCGGTGAGATACTTGGCGGTGAGCGAGGCGGGGTTCGCCAGCACCTCCGCGGGGGTGCCCTGCGCGATGATCTCGCCGCCGTGGATGCCGGCGCCCGGGCCGACATCGACCACGTAATCGGCCTGCAGGATCGCGTCCTCGTCGTGCTCGACCACGATCACCGAGTTGCCGAGGTCGCGCAGGCGCTTGAGCGTGCCGAGCAGCCGCTCGTTGTCGCGCTGGTGCAGGCCGATCGAGGGCTCGTCCAGCACGTAGAGCACGCCGGTCAGGCCGGAGCCGATCTGCGAGGCGAGGCGGATGCGCTGGCTCTCGCCGCCCGAGAGCGAGCCGGAGCCGCGGGCGAGCGTCAGGTATTCCAGGCCGACATCCACCAGGAAGCTCAGCCGGTCGCGGATCTCTTTCAGGATCCGGACCGCGATCTCGTTCTGCTTCGCGGTCAGCTTCCCGGGCAGGTCCGAGAACCAGCGGTGCGCCTCGGAGACCGAGAGGGCGGTCACGTCGGCGATGTCCGCCATGGCGACCTTCACGGCCAGAGCCTCGGGCTTCAGCCGCTTGCCGCCGCAGGCGGCGCAGGGCGTCTCGCTCATGAAGCGCCCGATCTCCTCGCGCACGGCGTCCGAGTCGCTCTCCTTGTAGCGGCGCTCCAGGTTCGGGATCACGCCCTCGAAGGGCTTGTTGACCGTGTACTTGCGCAAGCCGTCGTCGTAGGCGAAGCGCACCGCCTGCTTGCCCGAGCCGTAGAGCACGATGGCGCGGGCCGTCTCCGACAGGCTCTGCCAGGGGACGCCCGTCTTGAAGCCGAAATGCTCGGCGAGCGCCTCGAGCGTCTGGCCGTAATAGGGCGAGGTCGACTTCGCCCAGGGGCCGACCGCGCCGCGCTTCAGGCTTAAGCCAGGGTCGGAGATCACCAGC
The DNA here is from genome assembly GCF_000383455.1 of Methylobacterium sp. 285MFTsu5.1. Lineage (NCBI taxonomy): Bacteria > Pseudomonadati > Pseudomonadota > Alphaproteobacteria > Hyphomicrobiales > Methylobacteriaceae > Methylobacterium > Methylobacterium sp. 285MFTsu5.1. The sequence continues at coordinate 10,949 of NZ_KB911294.1, forward strand.
TCGGGATCGATCCGCATCTCGTGGCCGATGCCGCTGCAGGTCGGGCAGGCGCCGAACGGGTTGTTGAACGAGAACAGCCGCGGCTCGATCTCCGCGATGGTGAAGCCCGAGACCGGGCAGGCGAAGCGCGACGAGAAGGTGACGGTCCGCGGCGCCTCGCCCTCGGGGGCGTCGGCGAACACGATCTCGGCGACGCCGTCGGCGAGTTCCAGCGCGGTCTCGAAGGACTCGGCCAGCCGCGAGCCGATATCGGCCCGGACCACGATCCGGTCCACCACCACGTCGATGTCGTGCTTGAACTTCTTGTCGAGCTTGGGCACATCGTCGATGGCGTAGTATTCGCCGTTCACGCGCAGCCGCTGGAAGCCTTTCTTCTGATATTCGGCGATCTCCTTGCGGTACTCGCCCTTCCGCCCGCGGACCACGGGCGCCAGCAGGTAGAGCCGGGTCTTCTCCGGCAGCTCCAGCACCCGGTCGACCATCTGCTGGACGGTCTGGCTCTCGATCGGCAGGCCGGTGGCCGGCGAGTAGGGGATGCCGACCCGCGCCCAGAGCAGGCGCATGTAGTCGTAGATCTCGGTCACCGTCCCCACGGTCGAGCGGGGGTTCTTCGAGGTGGTCTTCTGCTCGATCGAGATCGCCGGCGACAGCCCGTCGATCTGGTCGACGTCGGGCTTGGACATCATCTCCAGGAACTGGCGGGCATAGGCCGAGAGCGACTCGACGTAGCGGCGCTGCCCCTCCGCGTAGATCGTGTCGAAGGCGAGCGACGACTTGCCCGAGCCCGAGAGCCCGGTGAAGACCACGAGCTTGTCCCGCGGGATGGTCAGGTCGACGTTCTTGAGATTGTGCTCCCGGGCGCCGCGGATCGCGATGACCCGCCGGTCCTCGACGGGGGCCGGCGCGGCGTCGAACAGGGCCTCCAGCTTGGCGTCGATGGCGGCTTCGTTCCGCGCGCCGGGGGAGCTGGATTTCGCGCGAACCGGCTTGGACTCGGGCGCCTTGGACTGGGGCGCCTTGGCCGTCGCCGGGGCTTTCGGAGCCGTCTTGGAAGGCGCTTTGGCGGCAGCTTTCGGTGCGGCTTGGGCAGCACCGACGCGGCTTGCGGCACGACTTCCAGCTTGGGCTTTGGCCATGAGGGCGGCGGTCTTTCGAGGCGTCGACCGAGGCATCGACGAAATCGGACGGATTCGCGCGCGGGCCAGCCGCCGCTCCGGCTCATGTCGAGCCCGAGGGGGCCCGCGGCAAGATGCGGCCGGCGGGACGCAGGCCCGTCATGCGCCGCCCTTGCTAGAACGAAACGCGTACGTCGGCAACCGCTCGGTGAACGCGCGACCGTCTTCGCGAGCGCAGCGAAGCGATGACGCGGTGGAGCCAGCGGCCGCGATCGGAGTCCGGTGGCCCCAGCTTCGCCGTAGCTCGATTCGCCAAACCTTGGCCCACCTTCGGTGTTGCACCGCGGGCGCCGAGATCCACGTCGCCGTATCCCGCCCTCAGATCCACATCCCGACAGGTATCGATGCCAGCATGCGACGCGACCGATCCGGCCGCCCTCCGCGGTTCCGACGACCGCACGGCCACCCAGCAGCGCCTGTCCACGCGGCTGCTGTTCCTGATCGTGGGCATCGCCAACGCCACCTGGGCGCCCCTGGTGCCGCTGGTGAAGGACCGCGCCGGCCTCGACGCGGCGGGGCTCGGCCTGCTGCTCCTCACCTTCGGCGTCGGCTCGATCCTGGCGATGCCGAGCGCCGGGGCCGCGGCCGCGCGGCTCGGCTTCCGGCCGGTCCTGCTCGCCGGCACGCTCGCGATCGGCCTCGCCCTGCCGGTGCTGGCCGTGGGCTCCGGGCTCGTGCCGCTCACCGGGGCGCTGCTGCTGTTCGGGGCCGGGATGGGGGCGGTGGACTGCGTCATGAACCTGCAGGCCGTCGCGGTGGAGCGCGCCGCCGGGCGCCCGATGATGTCGGGCTTCCACGGCCTCTACAGCCTCGGCTGCATCCTGGGGGCGCTGCTGGCCAGCGTCCTGATGGGCACCGGCCTGGGCGCCGGCTGGAGCGTGCTGATCCTGGTCGCCGGCATCGTGGCCCTGTTCGCGGCCGCCTGGCCGGGCATCCTTCCGGCCGGCGGGACAGGGGGAAGCGGCGGGCCCGCCTTCGCGCTGCCCCGCGGCCCGGTGCTGGTACTGGGCCTGCTCTGCTTCGTGGTGTTCCTGACCGAGGGCTCGGCCCTCGACTGGAGCGCGGTGTTCCTGATCCAGCAGCGCGGGCTCGATCCGGCCTGGGCGGCGCTCGGCTACGCCTCCTTCTCGGTCACCATGACGGCCGGCCGGCTCGGCGGGGATGCGATCGTGGCCCGCCTCGGCCGGCGGCCCGTGGTGATCCTCGGCGGCCTGCTGGCGGCGGCCGGCCTCGCGCTCTCGGTCGTCATCCTGGCCTGGGAGGCGGCGCTCGCCGGCTACGCCCTGGTCGGGGCGGGCTGCGCCAACATCGTCCCGGTCCTGTTCACGGCGGCGGGGCGCCAGACCGCGATGCCCGCGCGCGTGGCGGTGCCGGCGGTGACGACGCTGGGCTATGCCGGGGTGCTGGCGGGGCCCGCGCTGATCGGCTTCGCCGCGCAGGCGCTCGGCCTGCCCGCGTCCCTGCTGATCGTGGCGGCGCTGCTCCTCGGCGTGGCGGCGGCCGGCCGGTCCCTGCGGGTGTGACCCCTCACGCCTCGGCGTTGCGCGCCATGAAGGTGGCGGGCGTCCCGTCCTCCGGGTTCACGAAGACGATGTCGGTCGGCGCCCGCCGGGGCGTGTCGATCGACAGGAACACCACCGGGTCCCCGGGCTCGAGCACCGGCATCGCGTGGACCGTGCCCTTCTCGAAGAACAGGAGCTGGCCCGGGCCGAACGCCGTCTCGGCGGCCGGATCGCCCAGCCAGACCCGGCCCCGGCCCGAGAGGCAGTAGAGGTACTCGTCGCAGGTGGCGTGATAGTGCGGCGGGGTCGGCCGGTAGATCCGGAACACCCGGGCGCTCGCCGCCTCCCGGTCGGTCAGGTAGGTGTCGACCAGGAGGGTCTCGGCGCTGTCGGGCAGACCCGCCGCCAGCGCCGTCACGTCGAAGAGGCCGGTCCCCGCCGCGTCCGCCATCACGTCCTCCTCAATCGGAAAACCCTTCGAGCACGATCTTCCCCCTGGCGCGCCCGCTCTCGACCAGCGCGTGGGCGCGCCGCAGGTTCGCGGCGTCGATCCGCCCGTAATGCTCCCCCAGGGTGGTGCGCAGGCGCCTGGAATCAACGAGGCGGGATATCTCGTCGAGGAGCGCCCCCTGGGCGGCGATGTCGGCGGTGGCGAACATCGAGCGGGTGAACATGAACTCCCAGTGCAGCGACAGGCTCTTGCGCTTGAGGAGCCCGACGTCGAGGCGCTCCGGATCGTCGATCAGGGCGAGGCGGCCCTGCGGGGCGATCAGCTCCACGATCGCGGCGAGGTGGGCGTCGGTGTTGGTCGTGGAGAAGACGAGACCCGGCGCGCCGATCCCCAGGGCCGCCACCTCCGCCGCCAGGGATCTGGAATGGTCGACCACGTGGTGGGCGCCGAGGTCGCGGCACCAGGCCGCCGTCTCAGGCCGCGACGCGGTGGCGATCACGGTGAGGTCGGTGAGTTCCCGGGCGAGCTGGATCGCCACCGAGCCGACGCCCCCCGCGCCGCCGACGATCAGGATCGCCGGGGCCGCGCCCGGCACCGGCTTGTCCACGTCGAGCCGGTCGAACAGGGTCTCCCAGGCGGTGATCGCGGTGAGCGGCAGGGCGGCGGCCTGCGCCCAGTCGAGGCTCTCCGGCTTGTGCCCGACGATGCGGGCATCGACGCAATGGTATTCGGCGTTCGTCCCCGGCCGGGTGAGGTCGCCCGCGTAGAACACCGCGTCGCCCGCGGCGAAACCCTGGACCTCCGCGCCGGCGGCGACGACGGTGCCGGCCGCGTCCCAGCCGAGCACCTTGGTGCCGCCTTCCTCCGGCTCGGCCCGCCGCCGGACCTTGGTGTCGACCGGGTTCACCGAGACCGCCTCGACCTTCACCAGCAGGTCGCGCGGGCCGGGCTCGGGCTGGGGCAGGTCGAGGTCGACCAGGGCCTCGGGATCGGTGATCGGCAGGGACTTGCGGTAGCCGACGGCGCGCATGGTGATCTCCTCGGAGTGTCGCCGCAGGAGATGCCGCCCGCCTTCACGGGCCGCAAGTACGCACATAAAACGCCACTAGTGCCGGAAATGATACCGTCGGAGACAGCCCATGCCCCGCACCCGCCGCCACACGGGCGCCTGCAGCCCCGGCTGCGCCGTCGAGGCGACGCTCCGGCTCATCGACGGCAAGTGGAAGGGCGTGATCCTCTACCACCTGCTGGAGGGGACCCTGCGCTTCAACGAGATCCGGCGGCGCCTCGCCAGCGTGACCCAGCGCATGCTCACCAACCAGCTGCGCGAAATGGAAGCCGACGGCCTGATCACCCGGACGGTCTACGCCGAGGTTCCTCCGAAGGTGGAATACAGCCTGACCGAGCGGGGGCGGTCCCTCGATCCGGTCATCCGCGCGCTGAAGACCTGGGGTGATCTGCACGCGGAATTGGCAGATACGACTCAAAACGCCGCCTGATTGGGCAAACCGGTGCCGAATATGGGCGCGACCACATAACCGGATCTTTATGACTTGGCCGGAAGGTGGCGCATCTCCCGCCGGACGGTTCCAGAACTTCCGATGCCGATCCTCGCCTCGCTCCGCGCCCGCATCCTGGCGGTGGCGCTCGCCCCGTGCCTCGCCTTCGCGGGGGCGGCGGGCCTCGCCGTGTCGGACCAGTGGGCGCGCCGCGCCGAGATGGGCCGGGTGGAGGGCCTGGTCGGCCTCGCCTCCCGGATCAGCGCCTTCGTGCACGAGGCCCAGCGGGAGCGCGGCGCCTCGAGCCTGTTCCTGGGCGCGAAGGGCGCGCAGTTCGGCCCGGAACTGGCGGCCCAGCGCGTGCGCACCGACGCGGCCCTCGCCGGGCTTCCCGAGGCCATGAAGGCCGCGACGGGCTTCGGGCCGGTCTTCCAGGCGCGCGGTGAGGGCTTCGCGCGGGCGCTGACCGGGCTGGCCGCGCAGCGCCGGGCGGTCGACGCCCTGACGGCGGCCCCGCCGCAGGCCGTGGCCTACTACACGGGCCTGATCGGGGAGGGGCTCGGCCTGGTGCGGGCCATGGGCGGCGCGATCGACGAGGCCGGCCTCGCCGCCCGGGCGAACGCCTACGCGGCCTTCCTGGCGCTGAAGGAGGCCGCCGGCCAGGAGCGGGCCGCCGCCTCGGCGGTCTTCGCCTCCGGCACCCTCGACCTCGCGGCCGCCCGCCGCCTCGCGACCCTCGCGGCCGACCAGGCGGCCTATGCCGGCCTGTTCCGGGCCGGCGCCGAAGCGGGGCAGGCGAGCCTGCTCGACGCCGCGGAGGCGACCGAGCCGTCCCGCGCGGTCGCCCGCCTGCGCGCGGGCGTGCAGGAGACGATGCCGGGGACGCCCCCGGCCTTCCGCGACGCGCCGGGGTGGTTCCGCCTCGCCTCGCAGCGGATCGACGCCCTCAAGGGCGTGGAGGATCGGCTCACCGCCGACCTGGTGGCGGCCGCGGGGGCGGCGCACGCCCGCGCCGAGCGGATGCTGGCCCTCTGGGCCGCCGGCGGGCTCGCCCTGTTCGCCCTCTCGGCCGGCCTCGCGGTCTGGCTCGGCACGGCCATCGCCCGGCCGCTCTCCCGGATGGCCGGGGTGCTGACCGCGATCGGCCGGGACGCGGGCACGGCCGACCTGACCATCCCGACCGGCGGGCCGCGCGAGGTCCGGGCGATCGCCGCGGCCGCCCTGGCGTTCCGCGACAGCGTCGCCGAGCGCCGGGCGGCCCGGGCCGCGCAGGAGCGGCTCGCCGCCGAGACCGCGGCGGCCCAGCGCGCGGCCGCCCTCGGCCTCGCCGACAGCTTCGAGCGCCAGGTCGGCGGGATCGTCGAGGCCGTCTCGGCGGCGGCGGCCCAGCTGGAGGCCTCCGCGCACGGGATGGCGCGGGCCGCCCAGGACACGACCGATCTGAGTCGGGCGGTGGCGGTGTCGGCCGATTCGGCCGCCCGCTCGGCCGACACGGTGGCGGCGGCCACCGAGGAGCTCACCGCCTCGGTCCGGGAGATCGGCGTGCAGGTCGGGTCCTCGGCGGACCTCGCGGCGAACGCCACGCGGAGCGCCGACGGCATGGCCGGAGAAGTCCACCGCCTCGCCCAGGCGGCCGGCAGCATCGGGGAGATCGTCGCGATCATCTCGCAGATCGCCGGCCAGACCAACCTGCTGGCGCTCAACGCCACCATCGAGGCGGCCCGCGCCGGGGAGGCCGGCCGCGGCTTCGCGGTGGTGGCCGCCGAGGTCAAGACGCTCGCGGAGCAGACCGCCAGGGCCACCGAGGAGATCGCCGGCAAGGTCGCGGAGATCACCGGATCGACCGAGGCCTCGGTCCGGTCGATCGGCGGCATCACGGCGGTGATCCGCGACCTCGCGCGGATCGGCGCCGAGATCGCCGCCATGGTCGAGCAGCAGGGCGCGGCCACCGCGGAGATCGCCCGGACCACCGCGCAGACCTCGCAGGACACACGCGGCGTCTCGGGCCACATGGCGGGTGTCGGCGCGGCGGCCGGCACGGCGAGCCAGGGCTCCGCCCAGGTGCTGCGGGCGGCGGCCGACCTGTCCCGGCAGGCGGGCGACCTGCGCGGCGCCGTCGAAGGCTTCCTGGCCCGGGTCCGCGCGGCCTGAAGAGAGGCTTCCGGCGGGTCGAGCCCCCTGGCGGTGTCGGGAACCGTCTCGGCGCCAGGCGGCCCGGGGAACCGATGACGGGCTTGCGGCCGCCACGACACGCCGCGCTCCCTGGGCGGCACGGCGATCCAGGGCTTCGAGGCCGAACGAGCCCACCGCCACGAAGGCCCCGCGCCGGCCGCGAGAGGGCACGGGGACGGTGCACGCCCGAAACCCCGGGGCTTCAGCGCGGGATCCGGGCCGGATCGCCTCCGGGTTTCCGGCCCCGTCGGGAATCAGTCGAGAATCAGTCGGGAATCGCGAAGCCGATCGACAGACACAGGGCCGCGACGGCCGTCAGGGCCATGGCGGCCTGACGGACCTGACGCCAGCGCGCGCTGCGCGCGCGCTCCTCCGGGCTGGCGCCGAGCTGGAGCTCGTCGTCGAAGCCCGTCACGAAGGATTCGAAGCTCGGGAAGGCGCGCCGCGCGAGCCAGATCCACACGCCGACGGCGATCAGGCCGAGGACCCAGCCGCCGTAGGTAAACGCATCGTCCAACATCCGGCGCAGCCCTCGAGACGACGCCCCCCTCGCGACTTATTCTACGGGAAGTTGCGAAGATTGCCTAGGCGGAAGAAGGGCTTCCGGTGGCGGTTCCGTGTTTCCGAACGTGTCTCGCCGGGACCGATCGGGTGCCGGTCCGGCCGCGTCCCCGTCGCGCGTCCGTCACGGCCCCGGCGGGTTCCTGTCGCTCCCCTGTCAGTCTCTCGCGCGGCCGAGGGCGTAGAGGGTGATAGCGGCGGCGTTCGAGACGTTGAGGCTGCGGATCGCGCCCGAGAAGGGGATCCGGGCCAGGACGTCGCAGCAGCCCCGGGTCCGCTCGCGCAGGCCCTTGCCCTCGGCACCCAGCACGATCACCAGCGGCCGCGCGATCGTCAGCACGTCGAGGCTCTCGGGCGCGTCCGAATCGAGGCCGACCCGGGTGAAGCCGCGCTCGCCCAGGGCGATCAGGGCCTCGGCGAGGTTCCGGACGGTCACGAAGGGCACGTGCTCCAGGCCGCCGGAGGCGGATTTCGCCAGGACTCCAGTGGCGCCCGGCGCGTGGCGCGCCGTGGTGACGATCCCGGCGACCCCGAAGGCCGCGGCGGTGCGCACGATCGCCCCGACATTGTGCGGGTCCGTGATCTGGTCGAGCGCCAGCAGCAGCGCGTCGGCGGGCAGGTCGTCGAGGCCGGGCGCGGGCAGGGGCTCGGCCTCCAGGTACAGGCCCTGGTGGACGGCGTCCGGGCCGAGCAGGCGGCCGATGTCGCTCGGCCGCACCAGTTCCGGGGTGATCCGCACGGCGCCGCCGAACTCGGCCTCCAGGCGCGCGGCCGCGTTCTCGGTGGCGAGCAGCCGGTGCAGGCCGCGCTGGGCGTTGCCCAGGGCCTGCACCACGGGATGCCACCCGTAGAGCACGGTCGGCCCGTCGCCGCCCTCCTCCCACGGGCGGGACGCCCCGCCCGGGCGACCTCCGGACCGGGGGGCGGGGCGCCGGGGCCCGTGCGGGCGGGGCCGGGCGGGGCGTCCGCCGGGCGGCCGGGCGTCGTCGCGGCGATCCGTCATCGGGCCGCGATCGGCGAAGGGGCCCTGGGTCGGGCGAGGCTGGGTCGGGCGAGGCTGGGCCAGACGAATTCGGGCAAGGGGGGCATCGGCGCGCTCTTCTCTGAGGGCCCTGTCGGAAGGAGCCGAGAAACCGGGCGGCATCGCGCGCGTCAAGCCGGCATCACACCGGGAACTGCCGGCAGCCCTCGGGGATCCAGGGCCAGGACGATCGACGGAGCGCGCCGGCACGGCACCGGATTCCGTCGCCGACCCGTCAAGTCGGGACGGTCGCCCCGCGTAGGAATGTGGAAAACGAACTCATATTCCCTTTGTGACCTGTGCATGTGCGGGCGCGACACGGTCGTTCGTCAGAACGAACGGGCTGGTTCGCAGTAGGAAGATTATCTGGACGAATCTCTCAGAGAGTCAGTTCAGCAAGTTATATGGGGTGTCGAATTCCGCATCTGTGCCAAGGCCTTGGCCTGCATTCGCGCATTCGACTCTGCGCCGGCCCGCATCGGACTCTGCGTCGCGGCGTATCCGATTCTGCGCCCGGACGGCCGGTCGGCGTATCGGAATCTGCGCGGCGGCGTATCCGATTCGGCGCGAATCCGGGCCCGGAGCGGTGAATAACGGGGACGGACATCGAGCGGTCCCGCGTATCGGACTCTGCGTGGGATCGCCGGGAGAGGGGGTCCCGTATCGAACTCTGCGCGTGCCGGCCCGGGAGCCGGCCGTGAAGGGAGCAGTGTCGGCCCGCTTTCGGGCGTATCCCCGCGACCGGGGAAGCGTGGATAGCCGGGACAAGGCCGATCGGACGGGGGCCGCGGCGGGCGAATCGTGGCATGGCAGGATCGGGCCGTCCGTCCGCCTGGCGGATCGACGGCCCGTGTACCGCGGGCCGAGGGGCGATGAGCATCGAGGAGAAGATCGCCGGGATCCACGACTCGGACCTGCGGGCCGAGATCGAGGCGGCGCGCGGCGGCTTCCTGTTCGCGCAGATCGTCGAGCACGTCCTGCACCGTCAGCGCGAGCGCGACGCACAGGCCGCCCTCCTGGGGGAGGAGGAGAGCCGCCGGGCCGGGCTGTCCCGCGACCAGCGCCGCCGCGACGCGGTGCGCCTCGTGATCGAGAACGAGCCGGCCGTCCCGTCGAGCCTCCAGCACATCCACTCGGTCCTGGCGCTGTGCGGCCTGCCCTACCGGGACCCCGGGCCGGTGCGGGAATTCTCCCGCAGCTACGGCCGCAACTCGCTCAACCTGATCGCCGGCCGGATCAAGGACCCGGAGACCGGCGCCTTCGAGCCCCAGGGGCTGCCCTACGGCCCGAAGGCCCGGCTGGTCCTGCTGCACCTCTGCACCGAGGCCGTGCGCCAGCGCAGCCCCACCGTGAAGGTGGCCGAGACCCTGTCGGGCTTCATGCGGGAGATGGGCTTCGCGGTCACGGGGGGCGAGCGGGGCACCATCCGCCAGTTCAAGGAGCAGCTGAACCGGCTGGCCGCCTGCTCCATGCAGATCGGCCTCTGGGACGGGCGCGACAGCGCGACCACCCTCAACGTCCCGCCGTTCCGCAGCCTCGAACTGTGGCGCCCCCGCGCCGGGGAGGGGGACGACGAGGCCGGCCGCACGGTGCGCTTCGATCCCGAATTCTACGAGACCCTGATCCGGCACGCCCTGCCGGTGGACCTGCGGGCGGCCCGGGCCTTCTCGGGCTCGGCGCGCAAGCTCGACCTGCTGTTCTGGACCGGCTACCGCCTGCGGTCCCTGCAGCGGCCGCTCCGCCTGACCTGGGCCAACCTCCACGCGCAGTTCGGGGCCGAGAACGCCTCGATCCGCAGCTTCCGCCAGGCGTTCAAGGCCGATCTCGCGCATCTGCGCGAGGTGTTTCCGCGGCTGCCGCTGGTGCTCGACGACGGCGGGCTGACCCTGCACCCGGCCGATCCCAGCACGCTGCTCGTGCCGCCTCGCCCTGCGGCTAAGGGAATACGGAAACGCCTCAAGGAATAGAACAGGGATCGCTGCCTCTCATTCCCTCAGGGAATGGCTGCCTGACGGAATATGTGACGGTGGCTATTCCCTGAATGGCGCGGAATGAGATATGTGTTCCGTCCGCCTGGAAGGAACATCACGTGGCCCTGTCGGATTCCGAGATCGCGGCGCGGCTCGCCGCGCTGCGACGCCAGCGCGAGGCGCTCGATCGGGAGATCGCCGATCTCGTCCTCTACCAGGAGCTCGGCCGCCGGTTGGCGGCCGGTGGAGCGGACGCGCGGCCGGACCCGGCCCCGAAGCCCGAACCGCCGGCAGGGCCACGCCGAGACCCGGCCGACGAGCCGCCGCGGGGGCGGGACGTACGGGACGTCCTAGAGGCCCGGTCCGGATCGCTTGCCGACGCGGCGGGCGCGGCCCCCGGGCACTGGGGCGCGCGGGCCGGTCCGGCGGCGCGGTCCGCGGGGGCGCCCGGTCCCGTCGGCGCCGCCGGACCGATCCCGCCGGCGATCGCCTTCACGGAGGACGCAGCCGGCGCCCGCCGCTACGGCCGGGCCGTGGTGCAGGCGGCCTGCGCGGCGATCGCGCGGGCGGGCCGGCCGCTGCACGCGGCCGAGATCCTGGAGGTGCTCGCCGGGCAGGGCTTCACCCTTCCCGGCCGGGATCCGGTGGCGGCCCTGAACACGCGCCTGTGGAAGCGGTCCGGGCCGGGCGGCCCCCTGAACCGGGTCGCCGAGGCCACCTACGCCCTGGCATCCATCCCGGGATCCGCCCCGGCATGGCCGGGGCCGGAGCCCGCCTGAGGGGCGCCGGTCACGAAGACGTGAGGCCGGACCCCGCCGGCTCCCCCATATTGGGGGGGCGCCGCGACGGGCGATCTGCTTGGCTGCGCGCCGGCAGACGGCGTCCCGGCCGGGGAGGACGTGCATGGACAGGATCGGCCGTGATCGGATGATCGGGCGGGCGCGATGACCGCGGCGCTCGCCGCGCCGGCCACGCAGGTCTGCGCCTTCATGCTCGGCTGCGCGCTGATCCACGTCGCCCGCGCCCACGCCGATCTGATCACGCGGCTCCTCGCCGTCACGGCGGTCGGCGCGGCCGTGCTGGTGCTTCTCGTCGCGTCCCTCGACTACGCGCCGGAAGGCGGAATCTTCGACGAGGTCACCGTCTACGCGGCCTCCTGATCCGGCCGCCCGATCCGGCCGCTTGGCCCATCAGGGGCCGCTCAGTTGACCAGGCAGAAGCCCTGACCGGTGCCGATCCGGCGCTCCTGCGCGCACCAGGGCTTGGACGCGCCGGGGCCGGTCGCCGGGACCTTCAGGCTGGCGGTCGTCTGCGCGGGGTCGGCGGCGGTGCCGCGGAGGGTGAGGCCGCCGAGGGGCACCCGGCCGGGCGCGGGCCGGAGCGCGACCGGATCGGGGCCGGCCTCCGCTCGCGATCCCGGCGCGACCGCGCCGTCCGGTGCCGGGAGCGCGGGGCTCGCCGCCACCGGCTGCACCGGGTCAGGCGGGCTCAGGGTCGCGAGGCCGGGCATGTCCTGCGCCGCCGCGGCGCCGCACAGGACCAGGCAGGCGGCCGAGGCCGCGAGGAACCTGATCATCGACGAAGCTCCTGACGAGAACCATTCCGCCGGCCGGTCCCGCGGGCCGGACCTGCCGTGAGGCTGAGTCTGGCCTCCCGCTCGTTAAAGGGGCGCGAAGATTCAGGATTAACCGGTTTTGAAGATCGCCGTCTCCCCGGAGGCGGACAGCCTTGACGGCCCGCGCGGCGGGCCGCCGTCGTCCGGGAATGGAGGCCCGGCGACCGGGTGCGGACGCGGCGCGGAGCCGCTCCCGATCGCGCCGGGAACGGCTCCGCGCCGTCGTTTCGGGCCGTCGGTTCGGGCCGTGTCGCCGCGAACCGCCCCGGGTGGGCGGCGCGCCCTCCGCCCGACGGGTCTCGCCGCCGGCGGAGGGCGCCAGGGTCCTCAGTGCGCCGGGGCCGCCACCGCGGCGGCGAGCCGGTCGTGCGGGACACCCGACCCGCCCACCACCGCGATCCGGCTGCCGCCGGCGCTGCGCCGGCTCGCCCAGTCGCCGATCATCTCCAGGCAGGTGTGGTCGATGGCCGCGAGGTTGTCGGTGGCGAGGCGGACCTCGCCGCCCGCGGGGGTCCGCTCCAGGGCCGCCGTGAGGCTCGGCAGCTGCAGGAAGGTCGCCGCTCCCGACAGGCGCAGCTCCGGCACGCCGGGCACTTCGGGGGCCGCCGCGTGCTCGATCCGGAGCCGTCCCTTGCGCAGGCTCGGCAGGGCCTGGATCAGGCTCAGGGCGAGGCCGGTGAGCACCCCGGTGAGCAGGTCCACCGCCACCACGGTGGCCATCGTGGCGAGCCAGATCGCCGCGGTCAGCCAGCCGTAGCGGGCCTGCAGGTGCAGGGCGTGGGCCGGGCTCGCCAGCCGCCAGCCGGTGACCACCAGGATGCCGGCGAGGCTCGCGGTCGGCACCAGGGCCAGCAGCCAGGGCAGCACCAGCAGGAACGCCAGGATCCAGGTCCCGTGCATCACCGTGGCGGCGCGGCTGACGGCGCCCGCCTGCACGTTGGCCGAGGAGCGCACGATCACCCCGGTCATCGGCAGCGCGCCGGCGAGCCCGCAGATCAGGTTGCCGATGCCCTGCGCGCCGAGTTCCCGGTTGAACTGGGTGCGGGGACCGTCGTGCATCCGGTCGACGGCGGCCGCCGAGAGCAGGCTCTCGGCGCTGGCGATCACCGCGATCACCAGGGCCATGACCAGGATCTCGGCCTCGGCGAGGCGCGCCCAGGATTCGGCCGCCGGCAGGGCGAGGCCGGAGAACAGGGCCTCCGGCACCGCCACGCGCTTGACGGCGAGATCCCCGAATCCCGCCACGAGGCTGCCCGCCAGCACGCCGACGAGCGCCCCGGGCAGGAGCCGGAGCCGCGCCGGGCGCAGCCGCTCCCAGGCGATCATCGCCGCGATGGTGATCCCGCCGACGATCACGGCCCCGGTGCGGTCGCCCGTGCCGCTGACGAAGTTGAAGAACGCGGCCGGGATCGCCACGAGGTTGTCGAGGCCGCTCGCCCGGGGGAGGGCGTCGGTCAGGACGTGGATCTGGGCCAGCACGATCAGGATCCCGATGCCGGCCAGCATGCCGTGCACCACGGCCGGCGAGATCGCCCGGAACCAGCCGCCGACCCGCAGGGCGCCGGCGACGAGCTGGACGAGGCCCGCCACCACCAGGACGGGACCCAGGGCGTCGAGACCGTGCGCCTGCACGAACCCGTAGACGATCACGGCGAGCCCGGCGGCGGGCCCGCTGACCTGGAGCGGCGAGCCGGCGAGGAGGCCGACCACGATGCCGCCGACGATGCCGGTGATGAGGCCGCGCTCCGGCGGCACGCCGGACGCGATGGCGATGCCCATGCACAGGGGCAGCGCCACCAGGAAGACCACCACGGAGGCGGGCAGGTCCCGGGCGAGGCTCGCCCGGACGGCGCCGTCCGGGGCGAGGGCGCTCTGCAGGCTCGTGGTCAGGCGGCCGGGGGCGCGCATGGTCAGGCCGCCTGCAGGCGGCTGCTGGCGGAGGAATCCTGCGCCACGGGCATGTCGGCCCCGGCGATCGGCCGGAATTGCCCGCTCGCGCCGTCGTAGGCCAGGAGGGCACCGGTCTCGATCTCGAAGAACCAGCCGTGCAGCCGCAGGGATCCCTTGGCCAGGGCGGCGGCGACGCTCGGATGGGTGCGCAGATTGGCGAGCTGGACCACCACGTTCTCCAGGGCCAGGGCGTGGTGGCGGGCCTGGGCGTCCATCCCCTCGGGATAGGCCTCGCAGACGATCCGCTCGGCGGCCTCGGCGTGGCGCAACCAGGCCGCGACGCTGGGCATCCGCTTGAGCAGGTCCCGGTTCATCAGCCCCTTCATGGCGCCGCAATCCGAGTGGCCGCAGACCACGATGTCGCGCACGCCGAGGGCCACCACGGCGTACTCGATTGCCGAGGAGACGCCGCCGACCACGTCGGAGGCCGGGGGCACGATGTTGCCGGCGTTGCGGCAGACGAACAGGTCTCCGGGTCCCGCCTGGGTGATGTGCTCGGGCGAGACCCGGGAATCCGCGCAGGCGATGATCAGCGCGCTCGGGTGCTGACCGTCGCGCACCAGCTGCTGGTACATCTGCCGCTGGCCGGGGAAGACGCTGCCCTGGAAGCTGGCGATGCCCTGGATGAGGTTGTTCATGAAGGGTCCCTGAGGCCGGGAGAACCGGAAGGCGAGAGCGGGGAAGGGCGATGCGCCGGAGCGCGCAGCGGTGTTCGGTCGGCTCCGCCCGGCCGGAGGGGCCGGGCGGCGGGTCTCGGTGTCGGGTGACGTGTCGGGTGTCGCGTCGGAGGCCCGGCCTCCGACGTCTCAGCGACGGACCCGGCGGCGCTCCGCGGTTCCGGAGGCCCAGTGCGGGTCGACGACCTGGCCGCGCGCCACGGTGGCCCCAGCCCTGTCGTGAACCATCGGCGCCCCGAGGAGCTGCCCGGACCCGGAGCGCTGCGAGTGCAGCGAGCGCGGGTCGTGGTGCGGGTCGTTGATGTAGGAGCTCATGTGGCCGCCGCCGGCAGCCTGCCGGCTCCCGCCGCCGCCTTCGCCCGCCTGCGCCGCCAGGGGCGCTCCGAGGATTCCGACCACGAGGCCGAGGGCGAGGCCGAAGGCGGGACCGGCCGCGTGGCCGCGAACCGGGAGATGTCGGGACTGGGTGCGGGACTGGATCATGACGTTTCCTCGCTGTTCGACTTGTGGCGAGGGACACCGCATCCCTGCCGATAAGTCGACCCTAGTCTACATTTTCGGAATAGCGTGTGCGCATCGGCACATTGTATCGACGAAAGCTTTAATCCGTGGCGTAAGTACTATCGTGTGCGTCCGCGCACGTCTTTGTCCATCTTGAGAGAGCGGCCGGGATTAAGGACAGATCTGGCGCCGACGGCGCGGAGCGTGTCCTTCCGGCGCGTGTCCTTCCGGCGCGTGTCCGCGGCGCGCAGGGCCGCGCGGCCGCCCTCGCACCGCGGACGCGCGCGCTGTCGGGTGCGGTCGGGACGACGGTCGCCCGGGCCGGAGCGGGGTCAGGCCCGTCCGGTGTGGAGACGCGCCGCGGGCAGGGGATTGGCCGCCACGTAGACGAGGCCGCCGGCCTCGTAGGTGAGGCTGGCGGTCCTGCCTCCGGCGAGGCCCCGCTCGAGCAGGCGGGTGCCGAACCCCTTCCGCGACGGCGAGACGACCGGCGGGCCGCCGCACTCGCGCCAGGTCAGCCGCAGGGTCTCGGTGTCGGGACCCGCCTCCACCGTCCAGGCCAGCGCGGCCCGCCCGCCCGGAACCGACAGGGCGCCGTGCTTGACCGCGTTGGTGCACAATTCGTGCAGGATCATCGTGAGCGCGAGGGCGCCCTCGGGCGGCAGCCGCAGGTCGGGGCCGTCCAGGGTGATGCGCGGGGTGTTCGCACCCGGAGCGTCCCGGTCCGCAGGGTCACGATCCGAAGTCTCCCGACCGGAGGAATCCCGGTTCGACGGATCGCCGCCCACGGGGTCCGGACCCAGGAAGGGCCGCACCGCCTGGGCGGCGATGCCGCGCAGATCCGCGCTCGCCCAGCTCTCGCGGGTCAGGATGTCGTGGGCGCGCGACAGGGCGAGGAGCCGCGCCTCGAAGGCGTCGCGCCCGGCCGCCGCGCCGGCGCCCAGATTCTTCAGGCTCTGCGCCGCCATCGCCTGCACGGTGGCGAGGGTATTCTTCACCCGGTGATTGAGTTCGTCGATCAGCAGCCGGTGGGTCTCGGCGCGCCGGGCCCGCTCGTCCGCCGCCGCCGCGAGGGCGTCGGCGATCATCGCGCCCTCGCGCACGAGGGAGCGGGGCAGCGTCGGCAGGGGCTGGTCGCGGCCCAGGGTCTCGGCCGCGACCGCCAGATCCAGCAGGGGGCGGGCGATCAGGCCGGCGAGCAGCCACGCGAGCAGCGCCGCCGCGAGGGCCACCGCGCTGCCCGCCGCCAGGATGCCCCCGCGCAGGGCCGCCACCGAGATGAGGGCCCGGTCGGCCGTCTGCCGCACCACAACCTGCCAGCCGAGGCCCGGATAGTCGCGGTGGCCGGCCGTGGACGCGCGGGCGCTGAGATACGCGGCGCCGTCCGGCCAGGGGCCGACCCGGCTCGTGCCCTCCGGATCGAGGGGCCGGCCGCCCGCCAGGACCGAGCGGGGCAGGGGGGCGCCCTGCAGGGCGGGCGGCCCGAGGAGCACGGTGCCGTCGCGGGACAGGATCAGGATCTCGGCGCCCTGGCGGTGGCCCCGGAGGCCAGCCTCGAGGATGCGGGCCATGTCGCGCGCCCAGGTCCAGTCGAGATGGGCGGCCAGCACCCCGAGGACGCGGCCGTCCGTCGCCCGCACCGGCGCTGCGACGTCGAGGAGCCGCAGGGGCTCGCGCGCCGCCGCGCGCGCGGCGGCCTCGTCCGGGGGCATCAGCGCCTCGAGGAGCTTGGCCGGGTGCACGTCGCCCACGTAGGGGCCCGCGCGGCCGCCGCGGAAATAGTCGCGGCCGGAGACGTCGGCGCCCTCCAGGGCGCCGGTGCTGGTGACGGAGAAGCGCCCGTCGGCGTCGATCAGCCCGATGATCGAGTAGGCCGGGTAGGTCGCCTGGAGCCGCTCCATCACGGCGCGCTTGGCGGCCGTTCCGGTCCCGGGATCGCGCAGACTGTCCGAGGCGGCGGCGATCTGGATGTCGCGCCAGCGCTCGAACATCCCGATATCGAGGCCCCGGGCCATCTGACCGGCGATCTCGGCGAGCTGGCCGCCGACCTCCGCCTCGAGCCGTCGGGTCGCCTCGCGGCTCACCAGGGCGGCGAGCGTCAGGGTCGTCAGGAAGCCGAGCGTGCCGAAACCCAGGGCCAGCACGACGCGCAGCCGCGGCGCGCGCCACCGGTCACGCCATCCGCCGCGGCGGCCGGTCCGGTCCGCGGGGCCGGCGCAGGGCGCCGCAAGGGATTCCGATCGCGCGACCGCTTGCATCCGATCTCCCTGGGATCGGCCGGCTCCCGGTGGAGGGAGATCGTGCCCGCGATCCCGTCTCAGCACGCGGGGCAGGCCTCAGCAAGGCGGAAACGGGCCTCGGCGATGCAGAATTTCTATCGGGAGTTGCAAATCTGCACCCCGTCGTCCCCCGGCGTCTGGGTGCGGTCCGGGCTGCCGGCCGGGGCCTCAGTCCTCGAGAAGGGCGTGGGCCGCCCGGACCAGGAGCCCGCCCGGCCGGCGCAGGGCGTCGAGCACCGAGAAGTGCTCGGCCCCGGGGACCGGCAGCAGGGAGCCGGGGGCGTGGGCCGCCGCCCGCAGGGCGTGCAGGTTGCGGGCGTCGTGGATCAGCGCCGGCAGTTCGCGGGAGCCGTAGGCGATGCAGAGCGGCTTCGCGATCACCGGGAGCCGCAGGGGCGACAGGGTCTCGATCTCGCCGTCGGTGAGGCTCAGCTTGGCGTCCAGGGAGGTCTGGCGGATCGGCGCGAGGTCGTAGACGCCGGAGATCGCCAGACCCGCCGCCACCGCCGGATGGCCGAGCTGCATCGCGGTGAGCAGCCCGCCCGCCGACCAGCCCGACAGGATCAGGGGACCGCGGATCCCGCGCGCGGCCCCGTGGGCGGCCAGCCAGTCGAGGGCCGCGCCGATCTCCGCCACGATCCGGGAAAGGCTCGCCTCCGGCGCCAGGGTGTAGCCGACCATCGCCACCGACCAGCCGGCGGCGTTCGGGCCCTCCGCGAAGCAGGCGAACAGCTCCCGGGCGCCTCGCTGCCAGTAGCCCCCGTGGATGAAGACCAGGCAGGGCGCCGCCGCGTCCCGCGCCGGGTAGAGGTCGAGGGCGTTGCGGGCGCCGGGGCCGTAGGGCACGTCGAGGCCGGCCGGATGCGCCGCCCGATAGGCGGCCGAGGCCGCGTCCCGGGCGGCCACCTGGGCGGCGCTGTCGGCCACCGCGCGGGTGTTGTCGTAGCAGGCGTCCCGCGCCTCCTGCGCGAGGGTGTCCCAGCGGCGGCGCGGATCCGCGGGGGTCGGATCGTCCAGGCGGAACTCCAGCACCATCGTGTCCGTCTCGGGCCGCTGCGGTCGCCCGCACCATGGCAGGCGGCCGGGCCCGGGTCGAGGCGGTTCAGAAGCCGGGCGCGGCACCCGGGACGGTGCCGCCGTAGCCCCAGCCCGTGAGCGGCGGCGCCGCGACCCGCTCGCGCGTCGCCGGCGCGACCGTGCGGGCGAGGGGCCGGGGCCGCTGCCAGACCCGCCAGAGCGGCCGGTCGCGCGCCGCCATGCGGGCGAGGGTCAGGTCCATGTCGGAGGCCGCGCGGTGATGCGGTCGCCCGGCGTGGGGACCGGCCTGCCGGCGGGCCTCGGCCGGGGCGGCCAGCAGCGGGGCCGTCGGCAGGAGGAGCGTCGGCAAGAGGAGCGTCGACAAGAGGAGCGTCGACAGGAGGACGGCGAGGATCGGGGCGGGACCGGGACGCATGGTCGGGGCTCCGGGACGAGCGGGCCGAAGGGGCCCTACCCGGCGGCTACGCCCGAACGTCGTCCCGGTTCCGGAGCGGCGCCGGCCGGGCCGGGCATTGCCCTGGATCCCCGGAAGGCCGAGAACTCCGGCGGACTCCGCGCCCCTCCGAAACCGATTCGGGAGGGTCGGTGTGCCGGCCGCGGCCCGGCCAAGACCTGGCCAAGACCTAGCCAAGACCCAGCCAAGACCTCCCCACGGCCTCCCCACGACATGGGATCCATGACAGAGTCCGCACAGACCGCCACGCCGCGCCCCGGCACGCCCGATCCGGCGGCGCTGCTCGCCGCGCTCGTCGCCTTCGACACGGTGAGCGCCCGCTCGAACCTGCCTCTGATCGACTGGGCGGAGGCCTATTGCCGCGACCTCGGCGCCGCGGTGGAGCGGGTGCCGGATCCGACGGGCCGGAAGGCGGCGCTGCTGGTCAGCGTCGGACCGTACGAGACGCGCCCCGGCTACGTGCTCTCCGGCCACAGCGACGTGGTGCCGACCGACGGCCAGCCCTGGTCGTCGGACCCGTTCGTCCTGCGGGAGGAGGGCGGGCGGCTCTACGGGCGCGGCACCTCCGACATGAAGGGGTTCCTCGCGGTCTGCCTCGCGCTCCTGCCCGAGATGGTCGCGGCGGAACTCGCCACCCCGATCCACATCGCGATCTCGTACGACGAGGAGATCGGGTGCCTCGGCGTGCGCCCGCTGATCGCCCGGATGCTCGAGCGCGTGCCGCGGCCGCTCGGCTGCTTCGTGGGCGAGCCGACCGGAATGGACGTGGTGGTCGGCCACAAGGGCAAATCGGCCGCCCGCCTCACCTTCCGCGGCAAGGCCAGCCACTCGGCCCTGGCGCCCCAGGGGGTCAACGCGGTCGAGTACGCCGCCCGCTTCATCGAGCATGTCCGCCTGTCGGCGGAGGCCATCGCCCGGGACGGCGCCCGCGACGCGCTCTACGACGTGCCCCACACCACCGGCCTGTCGAGCGTGGTCCGGGGCGGATCGGCGCTCAACATCGTGCCCGACAGCTGCAGCGTCGAGTTCGAGTACCGGGCGATCGGCGCGGACGATGCCGCCGCGCTGGCGGCGTCCGCGATCGCCTACGCCACCGGGACGTTGGCGCCGCTGATGCGGGCCGGCGATCCGGCCTGCGGCGTCGCGGTCGAGCCGCTGATCGATTATCCGGGCCTCGACACCGATCCGGAGGCGGCGATCGTGACCCTGGCCAAGCGCCTCGCGGGCCGCAACGGCCACGCCAAGGTCTCGTACGGCACGGAGGGCGGGCTGTTCGAGCGGCTCGGCGGCGTGCCGGCCGTGGTGATCGGGCCGGGCTCGATCGCGCGCGCCCACCGGGCGGACGAGTACGTCACCCGGGACGAACTCGCGGCCTGCGCGGGCTTCGTGCGGCAGCTGATCGGCGCCTGCGTGACCGGCTCCGCGGCGGCGTCCCAGGGTGCGCTCCCGGGCTGAACCGGCCTCCGCGCCGGTCGGGCGCGCCGCCGGTCCGCGGAGCCTCCGCCGCGCGGCGCGATCTCACCAGGGCGATCTCACCAGGGGATGCGACCGAAGCGGTCGACCAGCCGCCGGTACTCGGCCTCGCTCTCGGCCCTCGACGTCCCGCCCTGGCCGACATCCGAGCTTCCGGAGCCCGGATGCACGAGGCGGCACACCAGCGGCAGGACGAAGCCGTGGCGCGCGAGCTGCACGTTGGGGCCGCCGAGCTGGAGGACGTTGGCGAGCCACGGGCGGACCAGGGAAGCATGCTGCAGCGTGACGGGCGCCGTCGCCTCGACGAGGTGGGCGCGGCGCAGGCCGGTCTCGGCGAGGCGGCCGAGCCACTCGTTGTCGTAGTGCCACTTCGCGGCCGGGCTGATCGCGCCGACCTGCGCGAAGGTCGTCCGCCGCATCAACCAGCCCGACGGCGTCGCGAAGTCGTTGATCCGCACCACCTCGCCGGCCTCGTCGGTCTCGAGCTGCGTCGAGGAGACGAAATCGAAGCGGTCCAGGGCGCGGACGGCGACGCCCAGATAGGGCGGCAGCCAGCGATCGTCGTCCTCGAGGAAGCCGACGAGGTCCCAGCTGTCGTCGACGGCGGCGATGGCGGCGTTCAGCGCGGGGATCTGGCCCTTGCGCGCGCCGCGCGCGAAGGTGACCTGCGGGTGCGCGGCGAGCCGTGCCGGGATCTCGGTCCCGGGATCGGTCCCGACGAAGAAGTGGATCGTCGCCGGCCGGTCGAGCTCCTGGGCGTTGGCGCTCGCGATCGCGTGCTCCAGGAAGTACGGGCCGGCCTCTCCGGCCAGGGTCGAGGGTTTGAGCCGCGACGGCGTGATGACGCGATTCGCATGGTCAAGGCTCGCCGGTTCTGCGGATACGGTTTGCGGTCCGGTTCCCCCGATCTGCGCGCCGTCACGCGTGATCACCGCGCGTCGACCGAGAGAGACTTGCAGAACTGGAGCCGAGACGGGACCGTGCCTGTCAAGTCTCGGACGATCGGTTCGGGTTGAGTTCAATAATGATCGAAAAAGTTTCGAGCTACTGTATACATCGAGATCGATCGATCGGCCGAAAATCGATCCGAAATTCCGGAAATTTCCGGTGTTCCATTATTTTCGCGAAACGGCTTGAATCATTGTTGCCGCGATGCCACCCTCGCTCGAAGAAGCGCGGCATGCCGGGCGGCAGAGCCCCTCCCGGCCGGCACCGGCCCGCCGCGGAGGAAACCTTCGCGCCGCTCGCGGCTTGGATCAGCGCCTTGGATCACCGCCTTGGATCAGCGGTCCGCACCGGGCCGGGTTGAGGGAGACCCTTCAGAGCATGGCCAGCCTCAGCGTCGCGATCACGTTCGGCGTCCGCCTGCTCCTCGTGCTGCTGTTCCTGCCGTTCAGCGCCCTCGACAAGATCCTGAACTTCAGGGGCGCGGTCGGGCAGGCGCGGCAGGCCGTGCACGCCACCGCGCCCGCGGCGGCGCTGATCCTGATCGGGCTCTGCGTCGAGATCGGGATGTCGCTGTGCATCCTGACCGGGACCGCCGACCGGGCCGCCGCCTTCGTGCTCGCCGGCTATTGCGGGGTGACGGCGCTGCTGTGGAAGCAGTTCTGGGTGCCGGGGGATTTCTGGGCCGGGGGCAGGGGCCGCGAGCTGTTCTGGGACTTCCTGAAGAACTTCGCGCTGGCGGGCGGCTTCCTGCTCATCACCTTCGGCACCGGCGCCGGGACGGTCCAGGACTTCCTCGCCGATCCGCTCGGATCGACCCATCCCTACGCGATCGCCGACCGGGCCCGGCCGTAGCGGGGCGCGGTCTGCGGGGCTCGATCTGCGGGGCTCGGCGCGGCGAGGCCCTCAGCCCTTCGGCACGGTGGCTTCCATGGACGGGCGGCCCTCGAACTCCGCGTACCAGGCGGCGACCGCCGGGCGGCCCTCCCGCCACGCGAGATCGGGGAAGCGCAGGTCCAGGTAGCCGAGCGCGCAGCCCAGCGCGACCGTGCCGATATCCAGCGCCGGCATCCCGCCGACCAGGCTCTCGAACCGGTCCAGCGCCGCGCGGACCTTGCCGACCTGACCGGCCTCCCAGGCGTCCCAGCGGTGGGGCTCGGGACGCAGCACCCGCTCGTAGCGGGTGAGCAGCGCCGCATCGAGCAGGCCGTCGGCGAGCGCCTGCCGGGTCAGCGCGTCCCAGCGGGCGGCGCCCTCGGGGAACAGGCGCGGGCCGGCGGAGAGGTTGTCGAGATACTCGCAGATCACCCGGCTGTCGTAGAGGGCTGTGCCGTCCTCCAGCACCAGGGCGGGGATCTTGCCCAGCGGATTGTGGGCGGCGACCTCCGCGGAGGGGCCGGTCGGCGAGGCCCCCGCGACGGTGACGGCGATCCGGTCGATCAGTCCCGTCTCGTGGGCGAGGACCAGCACCTTGCGGGCGTAGGGAGAGGCGGGGGAGTAGAGGAGCTTCATCGGACCGTCCCGGTTTGGTCTCAGGCGCCGTGATCGCGGCGCCGGGACCTTGCACCGATACCGCGGGGAATCCAGTCCCCGGCGCCCCGCCGGAGGCTCAGACCTTCCGGGTCACCCTGGAGCCGGCATGGACCACCCGGCTGCGGCTCCGGCCCGAACTCGGGCGTCGCACCCGCACCCGCTGGCGCCAGACGAGGATGGCGCTCGCCACCCGATCGAGGACGAGCATGCACAGGCTGCCGACGATGGCGAGCACGCAGGCGGCCCCGATCAGGACGCCCCAGATCCCGGGGGCCGGGATGATCATCAGGCACAGGAGACCGAAGACGGCCGCGCCAGGTATCCACTTCGCCATCGCGCCGTCCGCCTGAACCAAGGGTGTCGCTCGGGCACAAGCTGCACCGAGACCCTTAAGAGGGTTGGTTCGACTGGTGTGTAGGCGAATAGTTTCGTCTCTAGAAGATATGAATCTGTCAGTCTCGGTTTATGTACGGTAAATACGGCGGTGAATATGGTCGGTCATCGGCGTCCCGGGACCTGATCTCAATCCACCAGCGACAAGGTCCGTCCGGCGCTGACCAGATGGTAGAAGCGGCCGTCGAACATCTGCATCACCGCCTCGGTGGCGGCGTGCGATTCCGGGCGGATCGACGAGGCGAGGCAGGCGTCCAGGGCCGCCTGGTCGGGGAAGTCCATCTCCAGGATCATGGCGATCGGCCGCGCGTCGTCGTCCTTGGAGACGAGGCGCTGGACCCGCACGGCGGTGACGCCCGGGAACCGCTGCCAGAACGGCTCCAGCTCGTCCCGGACCCGGCGGAAGAACTCCTCCTCCCGCCCGTCGCGCACCGTGCCCTCGTAGATCGCGGTCCTGGTCAGCATCGGCCGTCCCCCGGAAGTCCCCGTCAAACCCCCGGGTCAACCGCCGGCGGCGGGGATTGCTCCCCGCGATGATCCGGCAGCGCTCCGGCAGCGCTCCGGCGGTGACAACGCGCACCGGCTGTCGGCGGAATCGGCCGCCGGCGGGACGGACGGGCTTCTCCCCCGCGGCCGGTCGGCGTATTCAGGGACAGCCCATCGTGACGATGCGGGAGAGACCGGGATCTTCCCAGCAGAGGGGACCCGGCGCCGACGGAGCAACCGCCCCGGAAACTCTCAGGCACCGGAACCGTGTCGTCAGGGCGATCTGGAGAGTGGTGCAGCGGGCTGAAACCGTGGGCACCCGCCGAAGGGGACGTCCGTGCCTCGCCTCGCCAGGGCGGGTCGGATCAAGCTCTCAGGCACCGGGACAGATGGGGCGCGCAACCGGCCGACCGCTCGAGGGCGGCCTCCACGCGTCCAGTCCCGGAGTCCAAGCTCATGACCCACATCGCCGTGATCGGCGCCGGCATCACCGGCGTGACGACCGCCTACGCGCTCGCCCAGCGCGGCTACCGCGTCACCGTCCTCGATCGGCAGCGCTACGCCGCCATGGAGACCTCCTTCGCCAATGGCGGCCAGCTCTCGGCCTGCAACGCCGAGGTCTGGAACAAGCTCTCCACGGTGATGCAGGGCCTGCGCTGGATGCTGCGCCGGGACGCGCCGCTGCTGATGAATCCCAAGCCCTCCTGGCACAAGCTGT
Source organism: Methylobacterium sp. 285MFTsu5.1 (assembly GCF_000383455.1). NCBI lineage: Bacteria > Pseudomonadati > Pseudomonadota > Alphaproteobacteria > Hyphomicrobiales > Methylobacteriaceae > Methylobacterium > Methylobacterium sp. 285MFTsu5.1. Next base: position 35,362 of record NZ_KB911294.1, read on the forward strand.
CGTGGATGGCCGAGTTCGTCCGCGAGATCGCCCATTACCGGGAGAACACCGTGGAGACGGTGCGGCTGGCGCTGAAGGCCCGGGAGGCCCTGTTCGCCATGGCCGAGGCCGAGGGGATCGACTTCGACCTGAAGACCCGCGGCATCCTGCACTTCTACCGGGACCGGGCGAGCTTCGAAAAGGCCACCGCCGTCAACGCCCTGCTGCGGGAGGGCGGCCTGGAGCGCTACGCCGTGACCCCCGAGGAGATCCAGGCGATCGAGCCGACGCTGGCCGGGCGCTACCACGGCGGCTTCTTCACGCCCTCGGACGCCACCGGCGACATCCACAAATTCACCCGCGGCCTCGCGGCCGCCTGCGCGCGCAAGGGCGTCCGCTTCGTCCAGGACGCCAGCGTCGAGACGATCGCGCCCGGGGAGGGGGGCTACGCCGTCGGCTGGCGCGAAGCGGGCCGGCCGGCCGGCGACGCGCGGTTCCTGCGGGCCGACGCGGTGGTGGTCTGCGCGGGCTGCGCCAGCCGGCACTTCGCGGCGATGCTGGGCGACCGGGTCAACGTCTACCCGGTGAAGGGCTACTCGATCACCGTGAACCTGCTGACCCCGGAGGCGCAGGCGGCGGCCCCGGAGGTGAGCATCCTCGACGAGGCGGCCAAGATCGTCACCAGCCGCCTCGGCGACGAGCGCCTGCGGGTCGCCGGCACCGCCGAGTTCAACGGCTTCAACCGCGACATCCGCCACGACCGGATCGAGCCGCTGGTCGACTGGACCCGCGAGCAGTTCCCGCGCGTCGACACCGACCGGGTGGTGGCCTGGAGCGGGCTGCGACCGATGCTGCCGACCATGCTGCCCAAGGTCGGCCGCGGCCGACTGCCCGGAATCTTCTACAACACCGGGCACGGCCATCTCGGATGGACCCTCTCGGGCGCCACCGCCGAGCTCGTCGCCGGGGCGGTCGCCGCCGAGCACGCCCCGGAGCCGACGATCCTGCCGCTCGCGGCCTGACCCGGGTCTCCGAAGGGCCCGAGGCCCTTCGGCAGGTTGTCAGGGCGGAGCCCTGACGCGCAGCGCGGCGCGCCGTCCCATCCTCGAACAGGGGGCGCGCCGTCGAAGATTATTTTGTATTCTCTTTCCGAACCACCCCGGAACCCGAGCCGCGATGCCCTCGTCTCCCGCCTATCTCGACCCCGCGACCGGGGCGACCTACCCGATCGAGACGCCGCGCTGGCGCTCCGAGACGGGCGGTCCGCTGATGATCACCGACCTGCCGGGAATCGGGCGGGCGGAGATCGACACGGGCCGGCGCTCCCTCTGGCGCTACGCCGCCGCCCTGCCGGTGGCGGTGGCCGACCCGGTCACGCTGGGCGAGGGCTGCACCCCGCTGGTGCGCCGGCCCTGGCGGGGCGGCCACGCCCATTTCAAGCTCGAGTGGTTCGCGCCCTCCGGCAGCTTCAAGGACCGGGGCGCCGCCGTGATGCTGTCGATCCTGCGCCAGCAGGGGATCGACGCGGTGCTGGAGGATTCCTCCGGGAACGGCGGCGCCGCGGTGGCGACCTACGCGGCGGCCGCCGGGATGCGGGCCAAGATCCTGGTCCCGGCCTCGACCTCGCCGGCCAAGACCGTGCAGATGCGCGCCGTCGGCGCCGAGGTCGAGCTGATCCCCGGCTCCCGCCAGGACACCGCCGACGCGGCCGTCCGGCAGGCAGACTCGATCTTCTACGCCAGCCACAACTGGCAGGCGCATTTCCTCCAGGGCACCAAGACCCTCGCCTACGAGCTGTGGGAGGATCTGGGGTTCCGCGCGCCCGACAATGTCATCATCCCCTGCGGCGCGGGCAGCAACATCCTCGGCTGCGATATCGGCTTCTCGGAGCTGCTGCGCCGGGGGGAGATCGCCCGCCTGCCGCGGCTCTACGCGGTGCAGCCGGCCCACTGCGCGCCCCTGCACGCGGGGTTCGAGGCCGGCGCGGAGGATTTCGTGCCGGTGACGCCCCGCCCGACCCTCGCGGAGGGCGCCTCGATCGCCCAGCCGGTCCGCGGCCGGGAGGTGCTGGCGGCGCTCCGCCGCTCCGGCGGCGGCACCGTGGCGGTCTCCGAGGACGCCATCGAGGCGGCCCTGATGGAGCTCGCCCGGTCGGGCCTCTACGTCGAGCCGACCTGCGCCATGGCGGCGGCGGCGCTCACCGACCTCACCGCGCGCGGCGCGATCCGGCCCGAGGAGACCACCGTGGTGGTGCTCACCGGCACCGGCATCAAGGCGACGCCGCGCATCGCCGAGCTTCTGGGCCTCGCCCCGTAACCCGGCTCCCCCCGCCACGAGATCCGCACGCGTTCAGGAGGACACACCATGCGCAACAACATCCCCGCCACCGTCGGGATGCCGGTCGAGGAGGTGGACACCCCCTGCCTGCTGGTCGACCTCGATGCCCTCGAGCGCAACGTCGACACGCTCGGACGCTTCATGAAGGCGCACGGCCTGCGCCACCGGGCGCATGCCAAGACCCACAAGTCGTCCGACATCACGGTCCTGCAGATCGAGCGGGGCGGCGCCTGCGGCGTCTGCTGCCAGAAGGTCAGCGAGGCCGAGGCGCTGGTGAGCGCCGGCATCCGCGACGTGCTGGTCTCCAACCAGGTGGTGGCGCCGAAGAAGATCGAGCGCCTCGCGGCGCTCGCCACCCGGGCGCGGGTGCTGGTCTGCGTCGACGACCTCGGCAATGTCGACGACCTCTCGGCGGCGGCGGTCCGGTACGGCGTCACCCTCGAGTGCCTCGTGGAGATCGACGTCGGCGCCGGCCGCTGCGGCGTCGCGCCGGGCGAGCCCGCTCTGGCGATCGCGAAGAAGATCGCGGGGGCGCCGGGCCTGCGCTTCGCGGGCCTGCAGGCCTACCAGGGCAAGGCCCAGCACGTGCGCGATTTCGGCGAGCGGAAGGCCCTGATCCAGACGGCGATCGACGAGACGAAGCGCACCGTCGACCTGCTCAAGGCCGAGGGGCTCGACTGCGCCATCGTGGCGGGGGCCGGCACCGGCAGCTTCGCCATGGAGGGCGGCAGCGGCGTCTACAACGAGCTGCAATGCGGCTCCTACGTCTTCATGGACGCGGACTACCAGCGGGTGAAGGACGCGGACGGGCGGCCGATCGCGGAGTTCGAGAACAGCCTGTTCATCTACACGGCGATCATGAGCAAGGCGAAGGCGGACGTCGCGATCTGCGATGCCGGCCTGAAGGCGCAGAGCATCGACAGCGGCCTGCCGGTGGTCTTCGGCCGGGACGACGTCGAGTACGTCAAGTGCTCGGACGAGCACGGGGTGATCAGCGATCCCGGCAACGTGCTGAAGCTCAACGAGCGCCTGAAACTGATCCCCGGCCATTGCGACCCGACGGTCAACGTCTACGACTGGTACGTGGGCGTGCGGAACGGCCGCGTCGAGGCGATCTGGCCGGTCACCGCCCGCGGCATGACGTTGTAACGGGATTCCGAAGGGCCGAGGCCCTTCGGCGGGGCGTCGGGGCGGCGCCTCGACATCGGGCTCCGCCCGATACCCGCGAAAGGTCTCGACCTTTCGAAACCATGACTCGGGAGGTCCCTGAATCCATGCGCTTCATCTCCGAGGAGGACTCCGCCGCCCTGGTCGATCACGCCATGGCGTTCGACGCGGCCCGCGCGGCGCTGATCGCCGCGGTGGCGCCGGGGACCACCCTGTTCCCGGCGGTGCTCGGCCACGGCTCGGAGCCGACCAACCGGTTCTCGATCAAGTCGGGCTCCACGGCGGACTATGCCGGCCTGAAGGTCGGCTCGTTCTGGCCCGGCAATCCCGATCGGGGCCTGCCGCGGCACAATTCGGTGATCCTGCTGTTCGACCAAGCCGTCGGCCGGGTCGACACGGTGATCGAGGCCGGGCGGGTGAACGCCTACCGGACCGCCGCCGCCGACGCGGTGGCGGCGAGCGTCCTGGCGCGGCCGGACTCGGCGGTGCTGGCGGTGTTCGGGGCCGGCAACCAGGCCGAGTTCGAGTGCGCGGCGCTCGCCCGGGTCCTGCCGATCCGGACGGTGCTGGTCGTCGCCCGGGACGCCGCCAAGGTCGCGGGCTTTGCCGAGCGCCTGGCGGGGCAGGGGGCGTCCGGGCTCGACGTGCGGGCGGCCGCGCCCCGGGAGGCCTGCGCGGCGGCCGACGTGATCGTCACGGCGACGCCGGCCCGCGCGCCGCTGTTCGAGGCCGACTGGGTCCGCCCCGGCACGCACGTCGCCGCCATGGGGGCGGACGCGAAGGGCAAGCAGGAGCTGCCCCCCGCCCTGCTGGAGCGGGCGGCCCTGTTCTGCGACCTGCCGGAGCAGTCGCGCACCATCGGCGAGTTCCAGCACGCCTCCGCGGACGCCCAGGCCGGAATGCGGGCGCTCGGCGACGTGCTCCGGAGCGGGGAGGGGGGCCGGACGGATCCGGAGGCGATCACCGTGTTCGATTCCTCCGGCATCGCCCTGCAGGACCTGACCATCGCCCGGGCGATCCTCGCCAAAGCCGACGCGCGCCTGTAGGGGGAGGGCCGGCGCCGGCCCTCCCCGCCCCGGCGGAGGACGGCATGCAGGACAGGCAGATCCGGGTCATCGGCATCGGCACGGGCGATCCCGAGCACTTGACCCTCCAGGCGGTGCGGGCGCTCGCCGACGTCGACGCGGTGTTCCTCCTTGACAAGCGCGCCGAGACCGCCGACCTCGTCGAGATCCGCCGCCGGATCTGCGCGGCCCATATCGCCAAGCCACACCGGTTCGTCACCGTCGAGGACCCGCCCCGGGAGCGCCGCCCGGCCGATTACGGGCGCACGGTCGAGGCCTGGCACGCGGCCCGGGCCGAGCGGCTGGAGGCGGCCTTCGCGGCCCATCTCGGGGCCGGGGAGGTGGGGGCGATCCTGGCCTGGGGGGACCCGGCCCTCTACGACAGCGTCCTGCGCATCCTCGACCACATCCTGGCCCGCGGGCGCGTGCCGTTCCGGCGCCTCGTCGTGCCCGGGCTGTCCAGCGTGCAGGTCCTCGCCGCCCGCCACGGCGTCCCGCTGAACGGCATCGGCGGGTCGGTGCTGATCACCACCGGCCGGCGCCTCGCCGCGGGGTGGCCGGCGGAGGCGGAGAGCGTCGTGGTGATGCTCGACGGCGACCCGGCCTTCGCGCATCTCGACCCGGACCTGACGATCCACTGGGGCGCCTATCTCGGCAGCCCGGACGAGATCCTGGTCTCGGGCCGGCTGGGCGACGCGGGCGACGAGATCCGCCGGGTCCGCGCCGAGGCCCGGGCCCGGCACGGCTGGATCATGGACATCTACCTGCTGCGCCGTGACCGCGCCGCCACGGACAGGGCCGGCGCGGCCGGCTAGACCGCCGCCATGCTGCGCCTGCGGGACTACCAGCGCGCCAGCCTCGACGCGCTCTCGGCCGCCTGGGCGCGGGGAGGGGCGGACGACGCGGCGCCCGGCCACCTGATCGTGCTGCCCACCGGGGCGGGCAAGGCGCTCGTGATCGCGGCGCTGGCCCGGGAAACCCTTGAGGAGAACCCCCTCGCCCGGGTGGCGATCGTCACCCACAGCCGCGAGCTGGTCGCCCAGAATTTCTCCGAGCTGACCCGGTCCTGGCCGGGGGCGCCGGCCGGGATCTTCTCGGCCGGGCTCCGGCGGCGGGAGGCCGAGGCGCAGGTGCTGGTCTGCGGCATCCAGTCGGTGGCCGACCGGCTCGACACGGTGGGCCCGCGCGACCTCGTGATCGTCGACGAGGCCCACCTGATCCCCCGCGCCGCCGATACCCGCTACGGCCGCTTCCTGGCTGGCCTGCGCGCGCGGACCCCCGGGCTGCGGGTGGCGGGCTTCACGGCCACGCCCTACCGGCTCGATTCGGGCCGGCTCGACGAAGGCGAGCACCGGCTGTTCTCCGGCATCGCCTACGAGGCCGACACGTTCACGCTGATCCGGCGCGGCTTCCTGGCGCCCCTCGTCTCCAAGGCGACCCTCACCCAGCTCGACGTCTCGGGCGTCGGCCGGCGCGGGGGCGACTACATCCCGGGCGAGCTGGAGGCGGCGGTCAACCGCGACTGGATCACCCGGGCGGCGGTCGCGGAGCTCGCGGAGTACGGGCGTGCCCGCCGGGCCTGGCTCGCCTTCTGCGCCGGCCTCGCCCACGCGGAGGCCGTGCGCGACGCGGTGCGGGCGGAAGGGTATTCCTGCGAGAGCGTCTCGGGCGAGACACCCCGCCGGGAGCGCGACCGGATCGTGGCGGCGTTCCGGGCGGGAAAAATCCGCTGCCTGACCTCGGTGGGCGTGCTCGGGACCGGTTTCAACGTGCCCGAGGTCGATCTCGTGGCGCTGCTGCGCCCGACCCGCAGCACCGGCCTCTACGTGCAGCAGGTCGGCCGGGCGCTGCGCTGCGCGCCCGGCAAGGCCGACGCGCTGATCCTCGATTACGCCGGTCTGGTGCGGATGCACGGGCCCGTGGACGCCGTGACGGTCCGGAGCGCCACCCAGGGACTGGGCGGGGCAGGGGCCCCGCGCGCCAAGCCCTGCCCCGGCTGCGGCGCCCTGATCGCGCTGAACGCCTCCACCTGCGAGGCGTGCTGGACCGAGCCGGAGGCGGACCCGGACGCCGAGGCCCCGCACGAGGCCGCCGCCGACGACGAGCTGGCGATCCTCTCGGCGGATCCCGGGCTGCCCGGTCCCGAGCCGGCGGGCCCTGCCCCGGTGGCGGAGGCCGGCGGGCAGGAGGCTGCTCGGCAGGAGGCCGCCTGGCATCCGGTCACGGCCCTGAAGCTCGAGGCCGCACCCGACGGGCTCGACCTCGTCCTCGGCTGGCGGGACGGCCCCGCCGAGGCTGCGTGGCGCGTCCGCCTGCGGCCCGAGCGCAGCGGCTACGAGCGGGAGAAGGCGGTGTCCTGGTGGCGCGGCCTCGGCGGCGGCCGGGACGCGCCAATGAGCGCCGCGGAATTCCTGGAGCGCGCCGCGCTCCTGGCCCGGCCGGCCTCGATCCGGATCCGGCCGGGCCGGCTGTCGGAGCATATCGACTGTCGGACCCGGGATGGCCGGATCCTCGGCGACGTGCGCCGCCTGGGCGGGCGCGCCGCGTGAGGCGGCGCGAGTCGCGGCGGGGAGGGGGCTCGGACCGCCCTCGCCCGATCCGGATGCCGCCGAGCCGAGCGGGCCTCGACGCCGGGCCGCACCGCCCGGATCCGGAGGCGGCCGGAGACGAGCTCCCATCCGGGCTCGCAGCCGGCCACTCACAGCGGCTCAGCCGGCGGACCACCCCTCACCCAGCCCGATTTTCTCCCTGCATTCCATAATATATCTTATGCGAACAAGGCAGCAGCTGTGGGGGCTGGGTTGTCGGGTGCTGGGCGCCTCGACCTGGAGGCCGCGCGGTTGGATCAGGGCTGCTGATCGGACGTCAGGTCGAGGCCGCAGGGTTGAAAGGCCGTGCGCCGCCGCCGGGCATGTTCGGCTCCGACCCGGGCCGCGACGTGCCCGTCGTCGCGCGCGACGCGGCGTGATCGCCACGGCGGGCGCGGGGACGAAGGGGCCGACGGGCGCCGAAGTCCGACGCTCCCGGGCAGGGCGGTCGGGTCAGGGGCCGGAGGCCCCTCCCCGCGGCGGACGGACTGGAACGACGCACGGCCGAGCGCTGCCGCGGCGCTCCGGCTAGCTCAGCGTCGCGCGCGGTGGCTGCCCGGCTCTTCGGGCCTGGCCGCCCGCGAACCCGGCGGCGATCTCCGACGCGCCCGGCGCGGTCCTGTCCGCGCGGGCGAGGGCACCTGCGCGTCCGGCCGGGCTCACCGGTCCCCTGCCCTACCGGTCTGACGGCTCCCGAGCCGGATGGCCAACCCGGCGGGGCCATCCAGGCCGGCGGTGCGCGCACCGCGTCAGCGCATCACCGACACGCTGGTCAGCCAGAGCCGGCAGAGCCGCGGCCAGAGGGCGACCGGCGCCTCCGACCGGCCGATCCCGAAACCGTGGCCGCCGACCGCGAAGCGGTGGTACTCGACCGGTACGCCCGCTTCGCGGCAGGCCGCGTCCAGGATGCGGCTGTGCTCCGGGCTGATGACCGCGTCGTCGTCCGCCTGCACGAGGAACAGTGTCGGGCAACCGGACCGGATATGGGTCTGGAGCGACCAGTCCCGGCTCGCCGCCGGGCTCGGGGTCTCGCCGACGAGGGACCGCCGGGTGGTCGTGCGGTCGTAGGGCGGCTCCAGGCTCACCACGGGGTAGATCAGCGTCGCGAAGTCGGGCCGCGCCGACAGGTCGTCGGCCGCGTCGACGGGGTCGTAGGCCCGGAACGCGGAGCGCGCGGCGATGAGGCCGCCGAGGTGCCCGCCGGCGGAGAAGCCGAGCACGCCGACGCGGGCCGGGTCGATCCGGAAGCGCGCGGCCGCGGCGCGGATCAGGCGCAGGGCCCGCTGCCCGTCCTGGAGCGGCGCCAGGGGGCCCGCCGCCCAGCCCTCGCCCGGTAGGCGGTAGGTGAGCACGAAGGCCGTGATACCCTGCGCGGCGAGCCAGAGCGCGGCGGGGAGCGCCTCCTTGACCATCCCGATCCGGGCGTAGCCGCCACCGCCGGCGACGAGGACCGCCACGCCGGTCGGCGTCTCCGGGGCGTACACCTCCAGGACCGGCACGGCGACGTTCTTCACGGCGCCGCTGTCGTCGCGGACCGGCGGACCCTGAGGACCGCCGCCGCCCGGCGGCTCCCCCGGCCAGAGCGGGATCCGCTCCGGTGCCCCGACGGCGTCGGCCCCCCGCGCGGACAGGACGGCCGAACCCGCGGCCAGGGTGAGGAGCAGAGAGCGGCGGTCGGGCACGAAACCGGGCATGGGCCCCCTCGCGACGGGCGCGGTCCCGTGCGGCCCGGTAGGCAAGACCGCCGTGCCGGATCGGTTCCCGGTGGGGCGCCGGTCCGGGTCTACAGGACCCGCGGCAGCAGCCGGCCGAGGAGATCCCGCCCCGGGAACCGGACCGGCGGCATCCGCAGGTCCGGCGCCGGCTCATCGCCGGGGATCGGCCCCTCGGCGAAGCGGGCCCCGGCGGACCAGAACCCGTCCCGCCGCGTGCCGATCATGCCGAGCCCGACGGGTTCCCGCGCCGCGTCGGGGCGCAGCCGTCCCGCCGCCCAGACGCGCTGCCAGCACCGGCGCCGCGACAGGTCGGCGTCCCGCCAGCCCAGCCGCGCGTAGCCGGCCGCCGCGAAGACCCGGTCCCCGGCGAAGTCCTCCGGAATCCAAACCCAGCTCGAGAACACGTGGACCGTGTCGGCGCGGAAGCCGGCCGGGTTCACCGCCCGCGTGTAGGCGCTCAGAGCCTTCGCCCGGTGCCGGCCGACATGCCGGCGCAGGCGCCCCGGGAGCGCCAGCGCCTCCGGGAAGGCGGCGGCGTCGAGGCGGGTCGGTGCCGCGCCGCGCTCCAGCGCGTAGACGCTGTCCACGAGGTGCATCCAGGGTTCGAGATCGACCTCCCAGGCCTGCTCCACCGGCGCGAACCGGCGGACCCGTCCCGCGATCAGCCGGTCGGCGACGCGCCGGGCGGGCTCGGGAACCCAGTCCGGCCCGGCCTCGGTCACGCGGAGCAGCGTCGCGGGCCCGTGCGCACGGACCGCCTCGGCCAGGCGGGCGAAATCGGCCTCGGGCTCGTCGCGGCCGACCTTGCGCACCAGGATCTTCGACCCGTCGGCGAGCTCGTCCAGCAGCTTGCGCTTGAGATGGGCCAGCCGGCCGTACTCCCGCTCCAGCAGCACCTCCGGCTCGATCGAGCCGGCCGGGTGCCCAGTATTCGCCCAGATGTTGTAGGCGACGCTGTGGCAGTAATAGGTGCCGCCGGAACTCACGGAGAGCCGCAGGTCGCCCGGCACGCCGAAATCCGCGAAGCCGCAGCGCAGGCCGCGGATCAGGTCCTCCATCGGCGTGTAGGAGAAGCGCAGCAGGCCGGAAGGCTCGACCCCGCCGTAGCGCTGCACGAACCCGAACTCGCAATTGTCGCCGAGGCTCCGAAAGGCGTGGAGCCGTTCGGCGAGGAGCGCCGCCGTCGTCCTGTTCTCGGTCACTGCATCCGCTCTGTCTCGCCGCGCCCGTCGCACCTCGATCGCGGCGGGGTAGGGCCATTGTCCAGTCCCCGCCCCGTCGTCGGGGCGCGCCCCACGCTCAGCCGGCCGGGGGCGCCTCCGGGGTTACCTCCAGGGGCACTTCCAGGCGGAAGCAGGCGCCCTTCTCTCGGGCCGGGATCGTCAGGCTGCCGCCGAGCTGGCGCGTGAGGCTGCCGACCACCCGCATGCCCAGGCTCTTCGAGCTGCGCCCGATCTCGAACCCCGCCGGAAGGCCGATCCCGTCGTCGGCAACCTCGACCACGAGCCCCTCCGGCCGCCGCTCGGCGCGGACCCGGATCTCGCCGCCCGCCGGGTGCGTCTCGGTCGGGTAGGCGTATTTCAGCGCGTTGGTGACGAGTTCGTTGACCAGGAGGCCGATGGGAATCGCCCGGTCGGCCGAGATCCGCTGCGGGCAGGCCGTGCAGGTAAGCCGCTGACCCGGCACGCCGCTGGCGAGGTTGGCCACCAGCTTCTCCAGGAAGGGCGCGAGGTCGAGCTCGCCCGGCACCCCCTCCCCTTCACCCTCTACCTTGTCACCTTGCCGCCAGAGCTGGTCGTGCACGCCCGCGATCGCCTCGACGCGGCTGCGCGCGTCCGACAGAGCCGCCTGAACGGCGGGTTCCTCGGCGGCCCGGGCCTGCAGGGCCAGGAGGCTCGCCACGATGGCGAGGCTGTTCTTGACCCGGTGGCTCATCTCGCGGGCGAGCAGGTCCTGCCGGGCGAGGGCGGCCCGCAGCAGGCTCTCGGTGCGCTGGCGCTCGATGGCGCCGCCGAGCAGGTTGGCGAAGCCCTGCATGAAGGCGATGTCGGCCTCCGCGAACATGCCCTCGCGGGTGTCGTCCACCTCCAGCACCCCGAAGGCGCCGTCTCGGTTCTCGATCAGCACGTTGATCGCCCGGCGGATGCCGTGCTCGGCCATGAGCTGCGGCGTGCGGAACCGGGTCTCGTCGGCGAGGTGGTTGGAGATCACAGGCCGGCCGGTCTTGAGGGCGAATCCGGCCGGGGAGGCGAGATCGGCCCCGATCCGGGCCTTGCCGATCACGTCGGGCCCCCAGCCGACACCGGCCCGGACCAGCAGGGTGTCGGCGCCGCGCCGATATTCCAGGGCCTTGCAGAACTCGGCGCCCATGCCCTGCGCGCACAGTTCCGCGGCCCGCTGCAGCAGGTGGTCGACGTCGGTGCCGCGCAAGGCCTCGACACCGAACTCCGACAGGATCGCCTGCTGGCGCAGGCGATAGTCGAGATCGGGCGGCGCGGGCGCGCGGCGCGGCTCGGGGCTCGGTTCCACTTCGGTCTGGTCGGTCTGCGGAGTCATGGAGGGCGGCAGGGTAGCAGGAAGGTGGCCCCGGCGCGAAGCGTCGTCGCCCGGAGGAGCGCACGCGTCCTCGCACCCGTCGCCGCGAGTGTCGTCGTACGTGTCGTCGCACGTGTCGTCGCACCCCGGCGGCCGCCCGGACCCCCCGGCCCCGTACGGCGTTCGTCCGTCGAGCACGCTTCGACGAATGCGTGGAGAAACGCGCGGAGGAACGCACGCATGGCCGACGACCTGAACGGACTCTCCGACAAGGCCCTCTCGATCCTCGCCTTCGCGGCCTATCACCGGCTCGTCAGCGGCGAGACGGTCACCTCGGTGATCCGCCGTGACGGCGCCGGCCACGAGGCCGACCCGGAGGGCGTGAAGGAGCTGGAGGGGCGCGGCCTCGTCACCGCCGGCGAGAGCGCCATCGACCTCGGCGAGACCGCGCAGGCGGCGGTCGAGACGATGGTCACCGCCCTGCGCCGGGAGGTCGGCCGCTGAGTGCGGCATCCCGGCCGTGGAAACCCGGGAACGCGCCCGCCGCCGGGCGCCTTTCCCCGCATCCACGCCCTCATTCACGCTCATATCCACGATGGAGACGCGCATGACCGCCAAGTCGAAGGTGAAGACCGGGGACGACGTCACCTACAAATGGGGCAAGGGCACCGTCTCGGGTGAGGTGACCAAGGTCCACACGCGGGACGTGGAGAAGACCATCAAGGGCAACACGGTGAAGCGCGAAGCCTCAAAGGCCGAGCCCGCCCTCGAGATCAAGACCGCCAAGGGCAAGACCGTGCTGAAATCGGCCTCTGAGGTCCGGGTCAAGTCGGCGTAAGCGCGCAACCTTCGCGTGCCGTGATCTTGCGCACATCGCTTTCTGCTTAAGGTCTCGCCGGAAGCGGGGCGGCGGCTATCTGTAACGGTTCCAGCCTTGGAAGCCGGGACCCCCGCATGACCATTCCCCTCAGGCTCACCCTGAACGGGCAGCCGCGCGAGATCGCCCTCGACGATCCGCGCGTCACCCTCCTCGATCTCCTGCGCGAGCGCCTCGGTCTGACGGGCGCCAAGAAGGGCTGCGACCGCGGCCAGTGCGGCGCCTGCACGGTCCTGGTGGACGGGCGCCGGATCAACAGCTGCCTGACCCTCGCCGCGAGCCTCGACGGCGCCGAGGTGCTGACCATCGAGGGGCTCGCCGAGGGCGACCGGCTGCACCCGGTCCAGGCGGCCTTCATCGCCCATGACGGCTTCCAGTGCGGCTTCTGCACGCCGGGCCAGATCATGAGCGCGGTCGGCCTGATCCGCGAGGGCCAGGCCGGGACCGATCCGGAGCGCATCCGCGAGGGCATGAGCGGCAATCTCTGCCGCTGCGGCGCCTACGCGGGGATCCTGGACGCCGTGCAGGACGCGGCCGCCCGGACCTCGGAGCAGCGGGAGGACGCGGCGTGAGGACCTTCGACTACATCCGCCCCGCGAGCGTGCCCGAGGCCGTGGCGGCCGGCCAGCAGCCGGGCACCGCCTTCCTCGCCGCCGGCACCAACCTCGTCGACCTGATGAAGGGCGGTGTCGCCACCCCGGAGCGGGTCGTCGACATCACCCGCCTCCCCGGCCTCTCGGCCATCGAGCGGCTGCCGGACGGCACCGCCCGGGTCGGGGCCCTGGTCCGCAACAGCGACCTCGCCCACGACCCGGCCTTCGCCAAGGCCTACCCGATGGTGGCCGAGGCCCTGCTGGCCGGCGCCTCGGCGCAGCTGCGCAACGCCGCCACGGTCGGCGGCAACCTGATGCAGCGCACCCGCTGCCAGTACTTCACCGACGCGGTCTCGCCCTGCAACAAGCGCGCGCCCGGCTCCGGCTGCGCGGCCCTGGGGCACGCCACCCGCATCCACGCGGTCCAGGGCTGGAGCGAGCACTGCATCGCCACCCACCCGTCCGACTTCTGCGTGCCGCTCGCCGCCCTCGACGCGGTGGTCGAGATCGCCGGGCCGGACGGTGCCCGGGAGGTGCCGCTCACCGCGTTCCACCACCTTCCCGGCGACCACCCGGAGCGGGAGACCGAGCTGCGGGCCGGCGAGCTGATCACCGCCCTGCGCCTGCCCCCCGAGGCGGCCGCGTTCCGGGGCAATGCCCGCTACCTCAAGGTCCGCGATCGCACCTCCTACGCCTTCGCGGTGGTCTCGGCGGCGGCCGCCCTCACCCTGGAGGCCGGAGGCCGGATCGGCCAGGCCCGGCTCGCCCTGGGAGGGCTGGCGCTCAAGCCCTGGCGGGTGGCGGAGGCTGAAGCCGCGCTCGCCGGGCAGGCACCCTCCCCCGAGGCTTTCGCGAAGGCCGCCGAGGCCGCGCTCGCCGGCGCCAAGCCCACCGGTGAGGCCAACGCCTTCAAGGTCGAGCTCGCCCGCCGGGTGGCGATCCGCGCGCTGACCCAGGCCGCCGCGGGCACGCCCGCACGGATCCCGGCCCTCCCCGCCTCCCCGTTCGGCATCGTCTGACCCTGCCCCCGGTCGGCGGCTCCAGGGCCGTCTTTGCGAGCGGAGCGAAGCAACCCAGGCGGCGCCACGATGCCCGGTGTCGCGCTGCCCTGGGTCACTTCGCTGCGCTCGTGATGACGGAGCGGGTCACCGCAACCGAAGGCTTCAACCGGAACCCTTTGAGGAGACCCGCATGACCGCGACCTCCACGCCCGCCTCGAATCTCCCCGCCGGCGCGATCCGGCACGGCTCCAGCATCGGCCAGCCGCTGACCCGGCGCGACGGCCCGCTCAAGGTGACGGGCCAGGCCCGCTTCTCCGCCGACAACCTGCCGCCCGGAACCCTCCACGCGGCGCTCTGCGTCGCCCGGATCGCCCGCGGACGCGTCACCGGCCTCGACGTGGCCGCCGCGGAGGCGCATCCCGGCGTCGTCGCGGTGATGCGGCCGGGGCACGCCCCGACGCTCGCCAAGGACCCGGACGCCAAGGACGGGCCGTTCACGTTCCGCCTCGACCTCCTGCAGAACGACCGCGTCCGCTACGCCAACCAGCCCATCGCCGTGGTGATCGCCGAGACCCTGGAGGCGGCCACCGAGGGCGCCCGGCTGCTCGCCCCGACCTACGCGGCCGAGACGCCGCGGATCGGGCTCGATTCCGGCGAGGCCTTCACACCGGATTCGGTCGGCGTCGGCGCGCCGCCCGTCGAGACGGACGGCGACGTCGAGGCCGGACTCGCGGCCGCGTCCAAGACGATCGCCGCCACCTACGAGACGCCGGCCCAGTATCACAACGCCATGGAGCCCCACGCGGCGGTGGCGAGCTGGGACGGGGACCGGCTGACGCTGTTCATGCCGACCCAGGCGCTCGCCATGTCGCAGGCAAGGCTCGCCGGGCTGTTCGGCATCGGCCCCGACGACATCCACATCGAGAGCCCCTATCTCGGCGGCGGCTTCGGCTCGAAGGGCGTCCCCGCCGGGCCGCAGGTGCTCGCCTGCATGGCGGCGAAGCTCGTCGGCCGGCCGGTGAAACTCGTCCCGACCCGGACCCAGATGTACGGCCCGATGGGCCATCGCGGACCGACCCGGCAGACCCTCCGGCTCGGCGCCGACGCCTCCGGCAAGCTGACGGCCCTCGACCACCACATCCGCACCGCCTCGTCGAGCTTCGACGACTTCTTCGAGCCGGCGGGCCGGGCGACCAGCACCCTGTACGCGAGCCCGGCCATCGCCATCCGGCACGAGGCCGTGCGCCTCGACACCGGCACGCCGCTGTTCATGCGCGCGCCCGGCGAGGCGTCCGGCAGCGTCGCCCTGGAGAGCGCGCTGGACGAGATGGCCCACGAACTCGGCATGGACCCGCTGGAGTTCCGGCTCGCCAACTACGCCGAGGTCGAGCCGATCACCGGCAAGCCGTTCTCCTCGAAGGCCCTGCGGGACTGCTACCGGCGCGGCGCCGAGGCCTTCGGCTGGGTCGGTCGCCCGCTGCAGCCCCGCCAGACCCGCGACCGGGACGGGTTCCTGGTCGGCACCGGCATGGGCACCGCTACCTTCCCGGCGCTGATCTTCGAGGGGATGGCCCGGGCCGAGATCCGCGCCGACGGCACCGGCACGGTGGAGCTCGGGGCGATCGACATGGGCCAGGGCTCGTGGACGGCGCTCGCCCAGATCGCCGCCGACGGCCTCGGGATCGGGATGGACGCCCTCACCTTCCGGATGGGCTCGTCAGACCTGCCGAATGCCGGCATCGCGGGCGGCTCGGGCCACACCGCCACGGCGGGCGGCGCGGTCCACGCGGCGGCCGGCGACGTGATCCGGCAGCTCGCGGAGCTCGCCACCAACGACCCCGCCTCCCCGCTCTACGGCGCCGGCAATGCCGGCGTGACCGCCGCGGGCGGGCGTCTGACCCGGCGCGACGACCCGGGCCGGAGCGAGTCCTTCACCGACATCCTCCGGCGGGCCGGCCGGTCGCGCATCGAGGGCCAGGGCAAGGCCGGCGCCGACCCGGCCGCGCAGGCCTCCTACGCCATGCACGCCCACGGCGCGGTCTTCGCCGAGGTGAAGGTCGATCCCGATCTCGGCCAGATCCGCGTGAGCCGCCTCGTCGGCGCCTTCGCGGCGGGCCGGGTGATCAACCCGCGCCTCGTCCAGAGCCAGTATTACGGCGGGATGATCTGGGGCCTGTCCTTCGCCCTGCACGAGCGGGCCGAGATGGACCCGCGCACCGGCCGCTTCCTCAACGACAACCTCGCCGAGTACCACGTGCCGGTGAACGCCGACGTGCCCGCCATGGAGGCGATCCTGGTCCACGAGGACGACGCGGTGGTGAACAACCTGGGCGTGAAGGGGGTCGGCGAGATCGGCATCACCGGCACGGTGGGCGCCATCGCCAACGCGGTCTGGCACGCCACCGGCGTGCGGGTCCGCGAGATGCCGATCACCCTCGACAAGCTGCTGGGCTGATCCAGCGCTCCGGTCGCGTGGAACCGGTCCCGGGCGCGTCGCGCCGCCCGGGTTTTTTTAGTATGGGGCATGCCACCCGGCGGCCGGCGGCCGCCGCAGCAGCGCGGAGACCGGCATGCCCCTCACCAGCGACATCGGCGGCGTCGTCCCGATCGCGCCGACCCCGTTCCATCCGGACGGCCGGATCGACGAGGTCTCCCTCGACCGGATGACCGACTTCTTCGGGGCGGCCGGCGTCGACGGCCTGACGATCCTCGGCCAGCTCGGCGAGGCCGGCAAGCTCGACCACGCGGAGGGAATCGCCGTGGCGCGGCGCGTCCTCGGGCGCACACGGCTGCCGGTGATCGTCGGGGTCACGGCGCCGGGCTTCGCGGCCATGCGGTCGCTCGCCCGGGAGGTGATGGAGCTGGGCGCGGCCGGGGTGATGATCGCGCCGCCCAACACGCTCCGCACCGACGACCAAGTGGTCGGCTATTTTCGGAATGCCGCCGAGGCCGTGGGCCCGGACGTGCCCTTCGTGCTTCAGGACTATCCCCTCACCTTCTCGGTCCAGATGACCCCCGGCGTGATCCGCCGGATCGTGTCGGAGAACCCCTCCTGCGTGATGCTCAAGCACGAGGACTGGCCGGGACTAGAGAAGATCTCGACGCTGCGCGGCTTCGAGGCGGACGGCTCGATGCGCCACATCTCCATCCTGGTCGGCAACGGCGGCCTGTTCCTCGATTTCGAGACCGAGCGCGGCGCCGACGGGGCCAATACCGGCTACGCCTTCCCGGAGATGCTGGTCGACGTGGTCCGCCTCGGCCGGGCCGGCGAGCGTGATGCCGCCCACGACCTGTTCGACGCCCACCTCCCCTATCTCCGCTACGAGCAGCAGCAGGGCCCGCTGGGGCTCGCGGTCCGCAAATACGTGTTCATGCGCCGGGGGATCTTCTCGTCCGACGCGCAGCGCAAGCCGTCGCAGGCGCTGACCGCGCAGGCGAAGGCCGAGGTCGAGTACCTGCTGGCCCGCCTCGCCCGCACCGACGCGCGGGCCCGGCTCGCGGCCTAGACCGCCCCCGCCGCGCCCTGCCCCGGCCGGAAGGCCGGGGCCCTCGCTCAACCCGCCGCGGCTGCCGGGTTGCGTCCGGCGCGCGACGGCTCACTCGAGCCTGTAGGCGATGACCGAATCGCCCGGCGTGGTTCCGAGCGAGCCGTGCCCGCCCGCTGCGATCACCACGTACTGCCGGCCGTCCCGGCCGCGATAGGTCATCGGGGTGGCCTGGCCGCCGGCCGGCAATGTCGTGGTCCACAGGACCTCGCCGGTCTGCATGTCGTAGCCGCGGATGCGGTCGTCGAGCGTGGCGGCCGTGAACGCGACGCCGCCCGCCGTGGTCAGGGTGCCGCCGTGGGCCAGCATGCCCATCTCCAGGGGAAGCGGGACGGCCAGACCGCCGACCTTCTGCCCCGCGACCGTGCCGTTGCGGCGCTTCCAGGCGACGGTGCCGTCGGCGAGATTCACGCCGACGCGCACGCCCCAGGGCGGCGCGCTGCAGGGGATGCCGAGGGCGGAGCGCATGTGCGCGATCGAGATCGCGTAGCGGCCGCCGAGATTCTCGTTGACCGGGCTCGCCTCGGGATCGGCACCGAGGAGGCGCCTCTCCGGCTCGCCCGGGGGGCGCGGGAGCAGGCGGTAGATGTAGGGCAGGTATTGCGGCGTCGCGATCATCCAGTGATGGACCGGATCGACCGCCACCGACCCCCAGTTGAACACCCCGATATTGCCGGGCCAGACGATCGCGCCCTCCGACGCCTGGGGCGGCGTGAACGGGTTGCCGTCGTAGCGATTCGACCGGAAGGCGAGGCGGCACTGGATCTGGTCGAAGGGCGTGACGCCCCACATGCCGGCCTCCGTCAGCGGCGCCGGCGTGAAGCGGAGGGACGACATCGGCTGGACCGGGGACGGCGTCTCCCCCGGGATGTCGGTCCGGGTCGAGACCGGAACCTCGGAGACCGGTCGGACCGGGGCGCCGGTGCGGCGGTCGAGGACCCAGACGTTGCCGACCTTGGTGGGGATCAGGATCGCCGGCACCGTCCCCTCGCCCTGCGGCAGGGTGAGGAGGACCGGCTGGGACGGGTTATCGCGGTCCCACAGGTCGTGATACGCGGTCCGGAACGCCCAGCGCAGCGCGCCCGTCTCCAGATCCAGCGCCGCCAGGGCGTCGATGAGGGCCTCGTCCGCCTTCGACCGGGCCACGCCCACCTGATCGGGCGCCCGGTTGCCGAACGGCACGTAGACGAGCCCCAGCGCCTCGTCGGCCGAGAACTGCGTCCAGGCCACCGCCGAGTTGGGCTCGTACGACTCGCCGGGCCGCAGCGGCGCGGTCGCGTCGGGCTTGCCGGCGTCGAACTTCCAGACGATCGCGCCGGTGCGTACGTCGAAGGCGCGGATCACGCCCGAGGGGTTGTCCGCGTAGTAGTTGTCGGCGATCGCGCTGCCGAGGACGATGAGGTTCCGGGTCACCAGCGGCGCCGAGGTCTGCTGATAGGCGGCGCGCCGGAGGTTCGGCATCTGCGCCTTCAGGTCGACGAACCCGTCCGCCCCGAAGGTCCTGCACGGGGCGCCGGTCTCGGCGTTCAGCGCGTAGAGGCGGGCGTCGACCGAGGCCGCGATGATCCGGCGCGGGCACTCGGCGATCGCGGCCGCGACGGCGGCGGCCCGGTCGGCGTCGGTCTCGGCGGGTGGCGCGTAGCCGGCCGAGTCGTTGTAGGACACGCCGCGGCAGGTCTGGTGCTGGTACTGGCCGTCCCGCGCCATCTTCGGGTCGAAGGCCCAGACCAGCCGGCCGGTCTCGGGCTCCAGGGCCTGGACGATGTTGTGCGGCGTGCAGAGGTAGAGCAGCCCGTTCACCTTGATCGGCGTGGCCTCGAAGGTGAATTCCTTCGGATCCGCCCGGCTGTCGCCGCGCAGGTCGCCGGTATGGTGCTCCCAGGCCACGGCGAGGCCCCGGACATTGGCGGTGCCGATATCCGCCAGAGCCGAGTAGCGCTGGCCGAGATTGGTGCCGCCATAGGCGACCCAGTCGTCGGCCGGATAGGGAACGCCGCTCGGATCGACGGCGGCCGGCCCCGCCCCCGCGACCTTCGGCAGGCTGCCCCGCGTCTCGACCGGGTCGACGAACCAGGACGCGGCGCCCGAGGCCGCGATCAGCAGGACGACGACCCGGAGGGCGAGCGGACCGTTCCCGAGGCCGGGCGTCCAGGGCCGTTCGGGCGCGTCGCACAGGCGCCGCACCACGGAGGGCAGGCAGAGCACGAGCCCGACGAGGAGGAGCAGGCCCCCGCGCGGGATCCATTGCCACTTGTCGAATCCGACCTCGCCGAGCGTCCACACGAAGGCCGCCGCCAGCACCAGGGCGTAGATCCGGAGGCCGTTCTGGCGTCGCCGGACCAGCTCGACGCCGGAGACCAGCACGCCCAAGCCCAGGGCGACGTAGAACCAGGACCCGCCCGCGAGGGCCAGTGTCAGACCGAAGCTCGCGAGGGCGAGGCCAAGCAGCGCGATCGACAGCGCTATCGTTCCGAGTGCCACGGCGGTGGTATCCGCTTCCTGAGCCGGCCGGTCACGGCGGCGCCGGAAGCTGAGCCCCCACGGTGCCGCCGCATGCCCGACGGCTTATCGCCGCCGTAGCTGTCCCAAGGCTGGACAAGGCTGGACAAGGCTGCCGGGCGCCGCCGCTCACGCTCCGGCCCGGTCCTCCGGACGCAGGGTGACCCGGTCGCCGTCGCGCAGCGAGGCCGGCGGGCCCACGACGACGCGCTCGCCGCCGTTCAGACCGTCGCGCAGCTCCAGGAGCGTGCGGGTCTGGCGGAAGATCGTGACGGGGCGCATCCGCACCACGCCGCCCCCGTCCCCGGCCGCCTCGACCACGGCCACGCGGGTCCCGTGCTGGTCGAAGATCAGCGCGTCGTTCGGCACCGTCACGGCGGGCGAGACCCGCGGGATCTCCAGCGTGATCGTGATGTAGAGTCCCGGCCGCAGCGCCCCGTCGGGGTTGGGGATGTCGACCTGCGTGACCAGCGTGCGCGCGGCCGAGAGCAGCGTCGTCGACGAGCGCGAGACCGTGCCGGGGAAGATCCGGCCCGGGATCTGCGCCACCTCGACCGTGGCGGCCAGCCCGTCGCGGACGCCGTCGGCGGCGTAGAGCGGCACGTTCACCGCCATGCGCAGCACGTCGTCCCGGTTCAGCGTGAGGAGCGGCGCCCCCGTATTCGTGTCCGCCGTGACCGCGTCGCCGACGTCGTTGTTGCGGGCCGTCACCACCCCGTCGAAGGGCGCGCGGATCTCCTCGAAGCCGGTCAGGACCTTGAGCCGGGCGACCTGCGCCTCCTGGGCGGCGATGTTGGCCTCCGCGACCTTCACGGCGGCCCTGGCGGCGTCGACGTTGGCGGTCTGCGCCAGCACCCCGGCCTGGGAGGTGTCGGCGTTCTGCCGGGTCTCGACCCCGGTGCCGGCGAGCGTCGAGGTCCGCCGGTTGGTCACGTCGGCGAGGTGGCGGTTGGCCTCGGCCTGATCCACCATCGCCCGCGCCTGGATCAGTGCCGCCTGGAGCTGCAGCACCTGCGACTGGGCCTGGACCAGCTGCTGGTCGAGGTCGGGCGCGCTGATCCGGAACAGCAGGTCGCCCGCCTTCACGTGCGAGCCGATATCGACCTTGCGCTCGACGATGTAGCCGGTCGCCCGCGGGTAGAGGTTCGCGATGTCGAACGCCTGGGTGGTGCCCGT
This sequence comes from Methylobacterium sp. 285MFTsu5.1, assembly GCF_000383455.1. Taxonomy (NCBI): domain Bacteria; kingdom Pseudomonadati; phylum Pseudomonadota; class Alphaproteobacteria; order Hyphomicrobiales; family Methylobacteriaceae; genus Methylobacterium; species Methylobacterium sp. 285MFTsu5.1. The sequence goes on from NZ_KB911294.1 coordinate 56,438, forward strand.
CTGGGTCAGGCTCAGGGTGTCGGAGGCCCGGGCCGCGGCGGCGACCCGCACGGTCGGCGGCTTCGCCTCGGCGGCGGGCGGACTCGCTGCGCGCGACGCGTCCGGCCACAGGCGGTATCCGAGGACGCCGAGGCCCGCCAGCGCCAGCAGGGCGAGCCACCGGCGGCCGCCGCGGGCGGGCGGGACGGTTCCGTCCGTGGCTGAACTGTCCCGGTCCGCCATCCTCGCCCTCGGGTCGCGCCGCGCCTGAACCGCCGCCTCGGCGCCCGGCCGGGACGCGTGCGGTGCCGTATTCAATGCGCCGTCTTCAATGCATAGACCGCGCGCGGGCTCCGGGCGAGATGCCGCAGCGCACAGCCCGGCCCGCCCGCGGATCCTCCGAGCACGCGACCGGTTTCCCTGCCACCGACTCAGGGACCGATCCACGATGACCGAGATCTCCAGGCGCGCCGTCATCGCAGCCGCCGGCGGCGCGATGGCGGCATCCTCCGCCGCGGCGCAATCCGCCGGGCCGGCCGCGCCCCGCCCCGAGCGCGGCGGCAAGGGCGCCGACATCCTGGGCCCGCAGAACCGGCCCCGCGCCGCCGAGGAGCCGTTCACCCTGGCGCCGCCCGCCACCGACCACGGCACCATGCCGAACCTGAAATGGTCCTTCGCGGACAGCCACATGCGGCTGGAGGAGGGCGGCTGGGCGCGCCAGACCACGATCCGCGAGCTGCCGGTCTCCAAGGCCATGGCCGGGGTCAACATGCGGCTCAAGGCCGGCGCGGTCCGCGAGATGCACTGGCACAAGGAATCCGAGTGGGCCTACATGATCAAGGGCAAGGCCCGGATCACCGCGGTCGACCAGGACGGGCGCACCTTCGCGGACGATGTCGGCGCGGGCGACCTCTGGTACTTCCCGGGCGGCATCCCGCACGCCATCCAGGGACTCGCCGCCGACGGGATCGACGGGTGCGAGTTCCTGCTCGTCTTCGACGACGGCGGTTTCTCGGAGGATTCCACCTTCCTGCTCACCGACTGGCTGGCCCACACGCCCCGGGACGTGCTCGCCAAGAATTTCGGCCTGCCCGAGAGCGCCTTCGCCAGGATCCCCGAGAAGGAGCTCTACATCTTCCCCGGCCCGAAACCCGGCCCGCTCGCGGCCGACAGGATGGGCGGCTCCGGGCCGGTGCCGAAGACCTTCAGCCACCGTATGCTGGCACAGGAGCCGGTCCGCACCCGGGGCGGCAGCGTGCGCATCACCGATTCCACGGTGTTCCCGGCGTCCGTGACGATCGCGGCGGCCCTGGTCGAGGTCGAGCCCGGGGGGCTGCGCGAGCTGCACTGGCACCCGAACAGCGACGAGTGGCAGTACTACCTCTCCGGCCAGGGCCGGATGACGGTGTTCGGCTCGGAATCGAAGGCCCGCACCTTCGACTACCGGGCCGGCGACGTCGGCTACGTGCCCTTCGCCATGGGGCACTACATCGAGAATACCGGCGACACGACCCTGACATTCCTGGAGATGTTCAAGAGCTCGCGCTACGCCGACATCTCCCTGACGCAGTGGCTGGCCCTGACTCCGCACCCCCTGGTTCAGGCCCATACCGGGCTGGATCCCGAGCGCCTTGAGGCCCTGCCGGAGACGAAGTCCCCCGTTGTGCCGGGTTGACGCGCCCGGGAACCCGGACCGATCCTGGCGCGTCGACTCGCACAAGCGTTTCCGAAACCCGCTCGACTCTCGCACGGAGGGACCCATGCGTGCCGCGTCCCGCGCGCTCCTCGCCCTGGCGCTCGCCCTCCCGGCGGGCTCCGCCTCGGCGCAGGTGCAGCAGAACGACCCGAATGCCGCCAACGCCTCATTCGCCCTGCAGGGCCAGATCCGGTCGCTCAACCAGCAACGGGTCTCGGACTTCAACACGCTGAACCAGACGTTCCAGCGCAACGTCCAGGCCGATTCCTTCGGGCCCTACCTGCCCTATCGGGGTGTCCGCGGGGATGTGTACCGGGGCCGCCATATCGGTCGCAACGGGATCGTGCGGCGGGGCGGCGGCCTCAACACGAGCGTCTGCACCGGCTGCTGACATCGGCCTCCGCGCCGCCGGGATATCCGCGCAGAGCGGGGAAAGCCCGAAAAAAACCTTTTCCCGCGGGCACGCTTCCCCCAGAAGCTGGGCCCATGGTGGCGTGCGCATGAATATCCTGCTGATCGGCTCCGGCGGCCGCGAGCACGCCCTGGCCTGGCGACTGGCCCAGAGCCCGCTCTGCACCCGCCTGTTCACGGCGCCGGGCAATCCCGGCACGGCCCGCCACGGGACCAACCGGCCGGACCTCAAGGTCACGGACCACGCGGCCGTCGCCGCCTTCTGCGCGGCGGAGGCGATCGGCCTCGTGGTGGTCGGGCCCGAGGCGCCCCTCGTCGCCGGCCTGGTGGACGACCTGAAGGCCGCCGGGATCCGCGCCTTCGGGCCGACCCGCGACGCCGCCCGGCTCGAGGGCTCGAAGGGGTTCACCAAGGATCTCTGCGCCGCCTGCAACATCCCGACCGCCGCCTTCGCGCGCTTCTCCGACCTGGAGCCGGCGCTGGCCTATGTCCGCCAGCAGGGCGCCCCGATCGTCGTGAAGGCCGACGGCCTCGCCGCCGGCAAGGGCGTCACCGTGGCCGAGACCGTCGACCAGGCCGAGGACGCGCTGACCGGCCTCTTCGCCGAGCCCGGCGCCGAGGTCGTGGTCGAGGAGTGCCTGTTCGGCGAGGAGGCGAGTTTCTTCGCCCTGTGCGACGGCACGCGGGCGATCTCCCTCGGCACCGCCCAGGACCATAAGCGGGTCTTCGACGGGGACCGGGGGCCCAATACCGGCGGCATGGGCGCCTATTCCCCGGCCCGGGTGGTCACCCCGGAGATCGAGGCCCGGGTCATGGCCGAGATCATCGCGCCGACGCTTGCCGGCATGCGGGCCCGCGGCTGCCCGTTCACCGGCATCCTGTACGCCGGCCTGATGCTCACCGCCGACGGCCCCAAGCTGATCGAGTACAACACCCGCTTCGGCGACCCCGAGGCGCAGGTGCTGATGCCGCGCCTCGCCTCCGACCTCGTGCCGGCGCTGCTCTCGGCCTGCGAGGGCGACCTCTCCGGCGTGAGCCTGGAATTCGATCCGCACCGGGCGGCCCTCACCGTGGTGATGGCGGCGGCCGGCTATCCGGGCGCCGTGGTCCGGGGCTCGGTGATCCGGGGCGTCGACGCCGCCGAGGGCGACGGGGTTCACGTGTTCCAGGCCGGCACCCGCGCCGAGGGCGGGCAGCTGCTCGCCGATGGCGGCCGGGTCCTGGCGGTGACGGCCCTCGGCGACAGCGTCACGGACGCCAAGGCCCGCGCCTACGCGGCGGTGGCCCGGATCGACTGGCCGGAGGGTTTCTGCCGGCGCGACATCGGGTTCCGCGCGGTGGCGCGGGAGGCGGGAGAGGGCTGAACCCCCGGTCTCGCTCGTGGCGGGTGCCTCCGGGCCCCACCCTGCCCTCCCGGACGAGGCCGGCGTGCCCGGAATGACGGGGTTGTCCGCGTCAAGCCGCCCGCCCCCTACTCCCCCACCGCCGCGCCGGCCGGCCGGCGGTTGTCGTTGGCACCGTAGAGCAGACCTGGCCGCATCCGCTCCGTGCGCGAGGCGTCGTTGCCCGACGACGCGGCCTCCGGCAGGGCGGGCGCCGCGGCCCGGACCGCGATGAGCTCCTGCGCCCCCCAGGGCCTCTGCTCGACGATCGTGTGGCCCATGCCCCTGAGGATGGCCTGGGTGTCCGCCGAGAGCGCGAAGGGCTCGGCGTAGACCGTGTCGGGCAGCCACTGGTGATGGATGCGCGGAGCGTCCACCGCCTCCTGCGGCTCCATGCCGAAATCGAGCACGTTGATCAGCGTCTGCGCGTTGATCGTGATGATCCGCGAGCCCCCCGGCGAGCCCGCCACCAGCGCGACCTTGCCGTCGCGCAGCACGATCGTGGGCGCCATGGAGGAGAGCGGGCGCTTGCCCGGCTGGATCGCGTTCTTCGTCCCCTGCACGAGCCCGAACAGGTTCGGCACCCCGGTCTTGACCGTGAAGTCGTCCATCTCGTCGTTGAGGAAGAACCCCGTGTCGCCGGCGATCACCCCGGCGCCGAAATAGCCGTTGATCGTGTAGGTCAGCGCGACCGCGTTGCCGGCCTTGTCCATCACCGAGATGTGTGTGGTCTCGGGCCGTTCCCGCGGCTCCGGGCCGGGGTCCGGGCGGATCTCCGCCGACGGGGTCGCCCGGTCCGGGCGGATCGAGGCCCGGAGCGTCTCCGCGTAGGCCGGCGACAGCAGCCGGTCGACCGGGTTCTCCACGAAGGCCGGATCGCCGAGCAGCAGGTTGCGGTCCGCGTAGGCGCGCCGCATCGCCTCGACCATCAGGTGTACGGTCCGGGCCGAGTTGAACCCGGCGGCCCGCAGGTCGTAGCCGTCGAGGATGCTGAGGATCTCGCAGAGCGTGGTGCCGCCGGACGAGGGCGGGGGCGCCGACAGGATCGTGGCGCCCCGGTAGCGGCAGGTGAGCGGCTCGGACTGCGTCACCGTGTAGGCGGCGAAGTCGGCCGCCGTCAGCAGGCCGCCGCCCGCCCGGGAGGCCGCCTCCACGGCCTCCGGGATCGCGCCCCTGTAGAACGCGTCCGCACCGCGCTCCGCGATGGCCTGGAGGGTGCGGGCGAGGTCGGCCTGGACCAGCCGGTCCCCGGGCTGCCAGGGGCTGCCGTCCGGGCGCAGGAAGATCCGGGCGACGTTCGCTTGGCCCGCGAACAGCTTCGTGCCGGATTCGAGGATGTCGGTGTCGCCCCGGGTCAGCACGAACCCGTCCCGGGCGAGCGCGATCGCCGGCGCCATCACCCGCGCCAGCGGCAGGGTCCCGTACGCGGTGAGGGCGGTGTTGAGGCCGAGCACCGTCCCGGGCACGCCGGCCGCCTTCCAGCCGCGCAGGCTCGCGCCCTTCACGACGTTGCCGGCAGCGTCGAGATACATGTCCCGGGTGGCGGCCGCCGGGGCGGTCTCGCGGAAATTGATGAAGCGGCTGCGCCCGTCGGCGCTGTGGAGCACCAGGAAGCCGCCGCCGCCGATGTTGCCGCAGCAGGGGTTCACCACCGCCTCGGCGTAAGCGACTGCCACCGCGGCGTCGACGGCGTTGCCGCCGGCCCTCAGGATGTCGGCGCCCACCTGCGAGGCGAGGCGCTGGGACGAGACCACCATCCCGTTCTCGGCCTCGACGGCCGGTCCCGAGGCGGAGCGCGCGGCGGGCGCGCCCAGGGCGAGCAGGGCCGTGAGGAGCAGCGCGCGTGCCGGTGCGATCATCCCTGCCCTCTCCGGTGCGGGTCCTGCGCCGTCATATAGGGGACCGTGCGCTGGAGTCGCTGGACCCGTCCGATCACCGCATCCCGAGGGGCGGCGAAGCCGCCGCGAAGGAGCCTCCGAGGGCTCGCGAGACTTCCGGAGCCCCTCCGAGCCCCTCCGAGCCCCTCCGAGCCCCTCCGAGCCCGCTGCACAGCACCGCAGGATGAGAGGGGCGAAGGGCGGTGAGGGATCGGGCCGATCCGCCTCACTCGGTTTCGCTGGAACGGTTCGGTTGAGGTGCCCCTCTCCGTCATCACGAGCGCAGCGAAGTGACCCAGGGTCGCGCCACGTCAGGAAGCGTGGCGCTGCTGGATTGCTTCGCTCCGCTCGCAAGGACGGCGCCGCCGAAGGCCTCAGCCGTTGCGGAACGTGTAGCTGTAGCCGTTCAGCGCCGGCGCGCCGCCGAGATGGGCGTAGAGCACCTTCGAGCCCTTCGGGAAGAAGCCCTTCTTCACGAGGTCGATCATGCCCTGCATCGACTTCCCCTCGTAGACCGGGTCGGTGATCATCCCCTCGAGCCGGGCCGAGAGGCGGATCGCCTCCACGGTCTCCTTGGAGGGCACGCCGTAGACCGGGTAGGCGTAATCCTCGTTGAGAACCACATCGTCGGCCACGATGTCGCCCGCGCCGACCAGGGCGGCGGTGTTCTGGGCGATGTCGAGGACCTGGGCCTTGGTCTGGGCCGGGGTGCAGGAAGCGTCGATGCCGATGACGTTGCGGGCGCGCCCGTCGGCCGAGAAGCCCACCAGCATGCCGGCATGGGTCGAGCCCGTCACCGTGCAGACCACCACGTAGTCGAAGCGCAGGCCCATCTCGGCCTCCTGCTTGCGCACCTCCTCCGCGAAGCCGACGTAGCCGAGCCCGCCGTACTTGTGCACCGAGGCACCGGCCGGGATCGCGTAGGGCTTGCCGCCCTCGGCCTCGACCTCGGCGAGCGCGCGCTTCCACGAATCGCGGATGCCGATGTCGAACCCGTCATCCACGAGCTGCGTCTGCGCGCCCATGATCCGCGACAGGAGGATGTTGCCGACCCGGTCGTAGACGGCGTCCTCGTGGGGCACCCAGGCCTCCTGGATCAGCCGGCACTTCATCCCGATCTTGGCGGCTACCGCCGCGACCATGCGGGTGTGATTCGACTGCACGCCGCCGATCGACACAAGCGTGTCGGCGCCGCTCTTGATCGCGTCCGGCACGATGTACTCGAGCTTGCGCAGCTTGTTCCCGCCGTAGGCGAGCCCGGAATTGCAATCCTCGCGCTTGGCGTACAACTCGACCTCGCCGCCGAGATGGGCCGTCAGGCGCTTGAGCGGCTCGATCGGCGTCGGGCCGAAGGTCAGGGGATAGCGCTCGAACTTGTCCAGCATCGGGTCTCTCCGGGTCTCGGGGCGCCCCCGGGGCAGCAGCGGTCTCGGTCCGCCCGGGCGCGTCGAAGCGAGGCCTCGGCGACGGCCCGCGCGAGGCCCGGCTCCGTCTTCGAGGCGCGGGGAGAAACTACCCGATCCGGGATGAAAGGTGCTCTCGATCTTCGAGTATGAACAGACCTTGACTTGCGCTGCTGACCGGGCTGGCTACGGAGTATTCCGGATTTCGTGCCGCATCCGAAAGAATCATCCATGTCCGCAGGGCTCGATCGGATCGACCAGAAGATCCTCCGCCTCCTCCAGACGGACGGGCGCATGGCGAATGCCGAGATCGCCGAGCGGGTCGGCACTAGCGCGGCCACCTGCCATCGCCGGATCCAGCGCCTGTTCGCGGACGGGTTCGTGCGGGCGGTCCGGGCGCTGATCGATCCGATGCGGGTCGGGCGCGGCACCCTGGTCTTCGTCGGCGTCGTGCTCGACCGCTCGACGCCCGAGAGTTTCTCGGAGTTCGAGGCCGCCGTGCGCGCGATCCCCGCGCTCCTCGACTGCCACCTCGTGGCCGGAGACTTCGACTACATGCTGAAGATCCGGGTCTCCGACATGGCCGACTTCAACCGCCTCCACAGCGCCACGCTGATCGGCCTGCCGGGGGTGCGCCAGACCCGGACCTTCTTCGTGATGAAGGAGGTGATCGACAACGCGCCGCTCGATCTGTGAGGGCCCCCTACCCCTCCCCGCGCCGCGCCTTGCGCAGCGCCTCCCACCGGTCGAGGCGCTCGGCGAGCCGGGTCTCGTAGCCCCGCTCGGTCGGCTGGTAGAGGTGCTGGCGCCCGAGCGCGTCGGGCCAGTAATCCTGGCCCGAGAAGGCGTCGGGCTCGTCGTGGTCGTAGCGGTAGCCCTCGCCGTAGCCGATCCGCTTCATCAGCTTGGTCGGCGCGTTGAGGATGGTCCGCGGCGGCGGCAGGGAGCCCGCCTCCTTGGCCAGCCGCGTCGCGGCCTTGTAGGCCTCGTAGACGGCGTTCGATTTCGGCGCGCAGGCGAGGTAGATCGCCGCCTGGGCGAGGGCCAACTCGCCCTCGGGGCTGCCGAGGAAGTCGAACGCGTCCTTGGCGGCGTTGGCCACCACCAGCGCCTGCGGGTCGGCGAGCCCGATATCCTCCACCGCCATGCGCACGAGCCGGCGGGCGATGAACAGCCGGTCCTCCCCGGCATCGAGCATCCGGCAGAGATAGTAGAGCGCCGCGTCCGGATCCGAGCCGCGCACGGTCTTGTGGAGCGCCGAGATCAGGTTGTAGTGGCCCTCCTGCGCCTTGTCGTAGATGGGCGCGCGCCGCTGCACGATCGCTTGCAGCGCCTCGGCGTCGAGGGTCTCGCCGGGGCGGGCCGAGCGCCAGACCTCTTCCGCCAGGGTCAGGGCCGCGCGGCCGTCGCCGTCGGCCATGCGGACCAGAACGCCGCGCGCCTCCTCGGTAAGCGGCAGGGCTTGGCCCGTCAGCGCCTCGGCCCGGACCAGCAGGCGCGCGACGGCGCCCGGATCGAGGGCCCGGAACAGCAGCACCCGGGCGCGGGATAGGAGCGCGGCGTTCAGCTCGAAGGACGGGTTCTCCGTCGTCGCGCCCACCAGCGTGACGGTCCCGTCCTCCATCACCGGCAGGAAGGCGTCGAGCTGGGCCCGGTTGAACCGGTGGATCTCGTCGACGAACAGCAGGGTCCCCTGCCCGGTCGCCCGCCGCTTGCGCGCCGCCTCGAACACCTTCCGCAGGTCGGGCACGCCGGAGAAGATCGCCGAGATCTGCTCGAAATGCAGGTCGGTGCCCTGGGCGAGCAGCCGCGCAACCGTGGTCTTGCCGGTGCCGGGCGGCCCCCAGAAGATCAGCGAGCCGAGCGTCCGTCCCCGCAGCAGGCGCGTGAGCGCCCCGCCCTCCCCGGTCAGGTGTTCCTGGCCGACGACCTCGGCGAGGGTCTGCGGGCGCAGCCGGTCCGCCAGCGGGCGGGCGGCCTCGGCGCCGGGGGCGCGGCCGGGATCCGGCGCGGCGGGTGTCTCCGCGGAGGCGAACAGGTCGGACATCCGCGCATCAACACCGGGCGCGGCCGGGGGCGCAAGCCGGGAGCCGGGGCTTGCCCACGGCCACGGGCTCGGCGCCCCGCGACGGGATCAGCCGCCGAACACCGAGGTCAGGATCTCGCCGTTGCGGTTGATCGCGACCTCCCAGGAATTGAGGCTGTTGCGGGTGACCCGGTCGAGGTCCTTGGTGGTCGCCATTGGCACGCCGTTGACCGCCACGATCACGTCGCCCTTCTGTAGCCCGACCCGGGCCGCGATGGAGTTCTCGTCCACCGCCTGCACGGCCACGCCCTCGGCCGGGAAGTCCACCTGCATCTCCTCGGCCACCGCCGGCGAGGTGTTGACGAGGGTCGCGCCGACGAACGGCGAGCGGGTCTTCACCTTGAGCGCGTCCCGGGGACGCGTCTCGGGAGCCGGGGCGAGCTTGACCGGGACCGTCTGACGGGTCGTGCCGCGGAGGATCCCGAACCGGGCGTGGCCCTGCACGCCCTTCAGGGCGAAGCGGTAGCCGAAGGCCTCCGGATCGGCGACCTCCTGGCCGTCGACCGTGAGGATCAGGTCGCCGCGCTTCAGGCCCGCCTCCTCGGCCGGGCTCTTGGGCTGGAGGCTCGCCACCAGCACGCCGGTCGGGTGGTCGAGGCCCATGCTGTCGGCGATGTCGGGCGTCACGCTCTGGATGCGCGCCCCGAGCCAGGGCCGGCGCACGACGTTCGCCCCGTCCCGGGCGGCGTCGACCACCGCCTTGACCATGCCCACCGGGATCGCGAAGCCGATGCCGTGGCTCCCGCCAGACTGCGAGTAGATCGCGGTGTTGATGCCGACCAGTTGGCCGCGCAGGTCCACCAGCGCGCCGCCGGAATTGCCCGGGTTGATCGCCGCGTCGGTCTGGATGAAGTACTGGTAGTCCGCGGAGCCGACCTGCGTGCGCGCCAGCGCCGAGACGATGCCCTGCGTCACCGTCTGGCCGACGCCGAACGGGTTGCCGATCGCCATCACGAAGTCGCCGACCTCCAGGGCGTCGGCATCGCCGAACGGCATCGGCACGAGGCCCTTCGGCGGTTCCTTGATCTTGAGCACCGCGAGGTCGGTGCGGGTGTCGCGCATCACGATCGTGGCCTCGAACTCGCGGCGATCCGCCAGGGCGATCCGCACCTCGTTCATGTTGTCGATGACGTGGTTGTTCGTGATCACGAGCCCGTCGGCATCGACCAGCACGCCCGAGCCCAGGGAGCGCTGCGCCCGGTCACCCCGGGGGCCGCGGCCGCCCTCCGGCTCGCCGAAGAAGCGGCGCATGAACTCCTCCATGGCGCTGGTGCGCGCGCTGGAGCGCTTGTCCACGTGGGAGGCGTAGACGTTCACCACCGAGGGCGCGGCCCGCTTCACCACGGGGGCGAAGGAGAGCTGCACGTCGGCCTTGCTGAGCGGCACGACCTTCGCGGTGCCGTCCTTCGCGGGCTCCCGGGTCTCCGTCCGCGCCATCTGCGCCGCGGCCGGGCTGGCGGCCAGCAGGGCTGCGACGAGGGCGGGCAGGGTGAGGCGGGTCAGCATGCAGGGCTCCGGCGTCTGGGCGGGCGCGCCGTCCAGGCCGAGACAAGGCAGGCGCACCGTGCGGCCCCACGCTATCGAGGCCGATTGCGGCAGGTCGACGACACCTTCGCCGCAGGCGGGGCGTGTCGCCGTCAGACGGCTTCCTTGCTGCGCGCCCGCCGCTTCCCGGCGGGCTGCGGCGCGGGCTCGGCTTCGGGTTCCGGCGCCGCGGCGCGCGGCTGCCCGAGGCCCAGGGAGCGGGCGAGCTGCGAGCGCTGCTCGGAATAGCTCTGGGCCGTCATCGGGTAGTCCGAGGCGAGGCCCCACTTGGCGCGGTAGGCCTCCGGCGTCAGGCCGCGCAGGGTGAGGTGCCGGCGCAGCGTCTTGTAGGGCTTCCCGTCCTCGAACGAGATCAGGAAGTCCGGATTGATCGAGCGCCGGATCTCCTGCGCGGTCGCCTTGGCGATCGGCGGGCTCTGGCCGGCGTCGCAGACCCCCCGAATCGCCGCGTGCACCTCGTTGAGGAGGCCGGGCAGATCCGCGCTCTGCACGTGATTGTGGCTCACATAGGCCGAGACGATCTCGGAAGCGAGCGTGACGAGGCGGAGAGAGCCGCCGTTCGACTGGGCCATGTCTCGTGCGTTGCCTTCTCGTGATGACGAAACTCGCCAGAACGCAAGCACTGCGTCGCGATTCGGACGCCTGATACAATCGCATTCGCAAGAAGCGTCAAGTCTTAAATTCGGAACTGGGGTATACGGTCCCAAATAGCGTAATAAGAGCGATCTTGATCGCTCAACCTCAAGGAGTAATGCCTGTCAGGGTCTCGCTTGTGCGCAATCGATATTGCCGATTTATCCCTGCGACCTGACGCGGCCTGCACTCTACAGCCGAAGGTGCGATGCGGTGCCGGCTATAGAGCTTACGAGGCCGTTTCTGCCCATCGATTGTGCATTCGCAGAGCGTCGCTGGCCGATACCTCAAAGCCGATAGGACAACCTCAGCGACGCTTTGTGGCGGTCGCACCTCGGCGGTGAGCGACGGAGGGTCTGGAAGCGGACCGACGGTGCGCCAGTGGCGCAACCTGATCGCGAAAACGCAGAACCCGCCGCGCTGTTGAGCGCGGCGGGTTCTGTGTGTCGGATTTGGTTGCGGGGACAGGATTTGAACCTGTGACCTTCAGGTTATGAGCCTGACGAGCTACCGGGCTGCTCCACCCCGCGCCAAGTCTGTACGGCTGGTCCGGGTCGACGCCGGCTCAGTGTGAGCGTGCGCCGTGTCCGGGGGCCGGATCGGTGTTCGTGTCGAGGGAAGGTGTGTGTATTGCGATGGGCAGGTCTGGCGGCGACCGACTCTCCCGTGTCTTGAGACACAGTACCATAGGCGCTGGCGTGTTTAACGGCCGAGTTCGAGATGGGATCGGGTTCTGGGCACGCCGCTCAGGCCACCAGACCGGCGCATCGCAATTGTTTTCGGACTTGGCCGTCGCGGGTTGCGAGGCGCGTGTGTCCGGTTCGGCAAGCATGTTGGTGGCAGCGTCTGCTGCTGGTCTGTTTATGACCGTGTCTCTGGCTTCGCCAGCCTTTGCGGCTGCCGAACCAGTCCGGACACGGATCACGAGAGCGATCAAGCCAATCGGGCGATTAGTA
>NZ_KB911295.1:0-66791 GCF_000383455.1 Methylobacterium sp. 285MFTsu5.1
TCTCACGTTGAAGAGATTGATCTGGCCGATCACGTATATTCTCAGACGGAGCCTCACATCGACCAAGTGCCAGACGCTTCACAGCGCCAGAACACCCGTCGGTGAGCTCAGAAAGAAGAACAACAGATCGGCACAAGTCTACTCACGCCAGGTCCTAAGACCCAGCCGCAAGGACAAACGCCGCCCGCGTCTCCCTTCCTCATTCCAACTTGTCAAAGAGCGCCTCGGTCGCCCGAGGCTCATCAGAGGCAAACAGAAGACCGCCCGGCAATCCCGCCGGCCAATCCCGCCGCTTGTCAGAAGATGGCTCAGCGCCCGGTCCACTTCCGCGGCCGGCGCCGATGAGCCGGGGTATAGATCCACGGTTCCCGGCCGTCAACAGGCTTGTTGGCCGGGAAGCCGATTTTCTTGGACTCCGCGGACGACAGGCGTGTGACGCCCGATTCGCCCTCCCGTTGAGCGTGCTCAGGCCTCGAGGCTCAGGGTCATGCCGTCATAGGCGGGCACGATGCCCTCCGGCAGGCGTGCCGCGAGGGCGCCGAAGTCGAGATCCGTGTGCAGGTTGGTCAGGACCGCGCGGCGTGGCTGCACCGACTCGATCAGCGCGAGGGCGTCCGAGACCGAGAAGTGGGTCGGGTGCGGGGTGTCCCGCAGGGCGTCGATGATCAGCAGGTCGAGACCGCGGAGCCGGGCGAGGCTCGCCTCCGGGATCAGGCTGACGTCGGGCATGTAGGCGGCCGCGCCGAAGCGGAAGCCCAGGGCCGCCTCGTTGCCGTGCTCCACCGGGAGCGATTCCACGGTGATCGCCCCCCCCTCCCCCTCTAGGGTCAGGTCGCGGCCGGCGGCGAGGTCGCGCAGGTCGAGGATCGGCGGGTAGGCGCTCCCGGGGGGCGTCTCGAAGCAGTAGCCGAACCGGGCCGTGAGCAGCGACCGCGTCAGGGCATCGGCGTAGACCGGGATGCGGGCCCGCATGGCGATCACCAGCGGGCGCAGGTCGTCGATCCCGTGGGTGTGGTCGGCGTGGGCGTGGGTGTAGAGCACCCCGTCGAGGCGCGTCACGCCGGCGTCGATGAGCTGCTCGCGCAGGTCCGGAGAGGTGTCGACCAGGAGCGTGGTCCGCCCCGCCCCCGACGCGCGCTCCACCAGGATCGAGCAGCGCCGCCGGCGGTTGCGCGGCTCCGCCGGGTCGCAGGCGCCCCAGCCGCTGCCGACCCGCGGCACCCCGCCGGACGAGCCGCAACCGAGGATGCGCAGGGTCAGGCTCGCCATCCGGATCTCCCGCTCCGACTCGTCACGCAGCGCCCGGGCGCGTTCCGGCGGCCTTGTCGAACAAGGTGAAGAAATTCGCCGTCGTGGTCCGGGCGAAGTCCTCGGCGGTCAGCCCCAGGGTCCCGGCCAGCGACCGGGCGGTGTCGGCCGTGTAGGCCGGCTCGTTGGTCCGTCCCCGGTGGGGCTCGGGGGCCAGGAACGGCGCGTCGGTCTCCACCAGGATCCGGTCGAGGGGCACGGCCCTGGCGATGTCGCGCAGGTCGTGCGAGCGCCGGAACGTGACGATGCCCGAGAAGGACACGTACAGCCCCAGCTCCACCCCGGCCTCCGCCAGCCGCCGCCCCGACGAGAAGCAGTGCAGCACCGCCCGGAACGGCGCCCGGCCCATCTCGTCGGCAAGCACCCGCTCCATGTGGTCGTCGGCGTCCCGGGCGTGGATCACGAGCGGCAGGCCGGAGAGCCGGGCCGCCGCGATGTGGGCGCGCAGCACCCGCTCCTGCACGGCCTCGGGGGCGGCGTCGGCGTAGTGGTAGTCGAGGCCGGCCTCGCCGATCCCGACGCAGCGCGGGCTGGCCTGGGCGAGGCCCGCGATCGTCTCGGCGGCGACGTCCGGCTCCTCGGCGGCCCCGTGGGGATGGGTGCCGACCGTGTGCCAAACCTCGGGATGGGCCTTGGCGATCGCCCGGTAGGTGTCGGCCTTGGCGACCCGGGTGGCGATCGTGAGCATGCCGGCGACGCCCGCGGCCTTGGCGCGGGCGATCACGCCCGGGAGGTCGGCGGCGAAGTCCGGGAAGTCGAGATGGCAGTGGCTGTCGATGAGCATCGGGTCTCGGGGCCGTCGGGCGGCAGGGTCCTTCAAGCGGCAAGGTCCTTCAGGCGGACGGAGTCTCGGGGCGCTCGAAGCGCGGGAAGATCGGCGCGGGGGCGGGGAGCGCCGTGCCGGGCACGAGCCGGCCCCCCTCCCCCACATCGGCGAGGCCGCGCCGGTCGGCCGGCACCGCCAGCAGGTCGAGGAGCTTGGCCGCCGCCCCCGGCACGAAGGGCTGGGTCAGGATGCCGAAGACGCGCAGGGATTCCAGCGTCGTGTAGAGCACCGCGTTCATCCGCGCCGGGTCGGACTTGCGCAGTTTCCATGGCTCCTGGGCGGCGAAGTAGCGGTTGGCCTCGGCCACCACGGCCCAGATCTCGGCCAGGACGGTGTGGAGCGCCAGCTCGCCCATGAGGGTCCGGGCCCGTGCCGGCAGGGCGTCGGCCTGGGCCAGCAGGGCCGTGTCGGCCGCGTCCAGGCTGCCCGGATCCGGCACCGCGCCGTCGCAGTTCTTGGCGACCATCGTGAGCGAGCGCTGGGCGAGGTTGCCGAGATCGTTGGCGAGATCGGCGTTGATCCGGCCGATGATCGCCTCGTGGCTGTAGCTGCCGTCGCCGCCGAACGGCACCTCGCGCAGCACGAAGTAGCGCACCGGGTCGACCCCGTAGGTGTCGGCGAGCTCGAACGGGTCGAGGACGTTGCCCAGCGACTTCGACATCTTCTCGCCCTTGGAGAGCAGGAAGCCGTGGCCGAAGACGCGCTTCGGGAGCGGCAGCCCGGCCGACATCAGGAAGGCCGGCCAGTAGACCGCGTGGAACCGGACGATGTCCTTGCCGATCACGTGCAGGTCCATCGGCCAGAATCTTTTTTGGGGGTTCTCCGCGTCGGGGAAGCCGGTGACGGTGAGATAGTTGGTGAGCGCGTCGACCCACACGTACATCACGTGGTTCGGATGCCCCGGCACCGGCACGCCCCAGTCGAAATTGGTGCGGCTGACCGAGAGGTCCTTGAGGCCGGAGCGCACGAAGCTCGCCACCTCGTTCCGGCGCGTGTCCGGCCCGATGAAATCCGGCTGATCCGCGTAGAGTTCCAGCAGCCGGTCCTGGTAGGCGGACAGTCTGAAAAGGAAATTCTCCTCCTCCATCCACTCGACCGGCGTGTCGGTGGCGAGGCTGCGGCGGCTGCCATCCTCCAGGAGCCGGGTCTCGGACTCGTCGTAGTAGGCCTCGTCGCGGACCGAGTACCAGCCGGCATACTTGTCGAGGTAGATGTCGCCGTTGGCCTCCATCCGCCGCCAGATCTCCTGGGCGGCGGCGTAGTGGCCGGGCTCGGTGGTGCGGATGAAGCGGTCGTAGGCGCAGTCCATCCGGTCGGCCATGGCCTGGAACCGGGCGGCCGTGCCGTCGACGTAGGCGCGCGGGGTGGTGCCGGCCCGGGTCGCGGCCTGCTGGATCTTGAGCCCGTGCTCGTCGGTCCCGGTGGAGAACAGCACGTCGTAGCCGTCGAGCCGGTGGAAGCGCGCGATCGCGTCGGCGGCGATCACCTCGTAGGCGTGGCCGATATGGGGCGCGCCGTTGGGGTAGGAGATCGCGGTCGAGAGACCGAACGTCTTTCGGGGATTCGCCGGGGCGTTGGACGTCACGTCTGTGGTGTTCCGGATGAGCGCGGGAAGCTGCCCGCGTTGTCGCGCGGCCGGCGCCGGGACGCAACCGTCGCCGCCTGCGGGCGCGACGGCGATCCTCCGCGGCGGCCGGCACCGGACACGCGTGATCGTCCGCGCGCGCGCGTGGCGCCGGGGGCATGGCCCGGGAGACGGCACGAGGGACGCGGGACGCCGCGGGAACCCAGGTGTCGGCCAAGTACGCGCGGGATCCGATCCCCGCGGCGCCCCGCGGCATCGACCGGGCATGGTCCCCAGCCGCTGCCGTCTGTCTCGTCGCGGCGTCTCCGACGTCCCGGTCCTGCGACTCCCCGTGAGCGGTCTCGGTCGCGGTGCGCGCACGCCGTGCCCGCACCTCCGGAACCCGCATCGGCGCCGTGGCCTTCCAGCCGTCCCCCGCCTCGTAGTGGGCGGGTCCGCAGGTCGCTCAGGGTCGGCCCAGAGGCGGGTCGGCGCGGGGGCATTTCCTCACCCCGCCGGGCACAGTGCCGCCCGGTCTCACGCCCGCATCCGAGGCACGCCCCGCACCGGTCCGTCGCCCGGGGCGATGGCGGCTGAGAGCCACCGACGCGGGCGCCGCCCCGTCCCCGGACCCGCACGGTCAGCCACCGGGCGGGCCCCCGAAGGACGCCCCGGGATCGCTCCCGGGCCGCCGCGGACAGGTGCGGTCAGGAAGCACAAAATAGGAACATTGTCAAGGGAAGCTGAGCCGCGCGCTGCGGTCGACGCGCACCTCTCCGTCATCGCGAGCGCAGCGAAGCGAGCCAGGGCGGCGCAACATCGGCAAGGTCGCGCTGCTGGATTGCTTCGCTCCGCTCGCAAGGACGTCGGTGCCGAAGACTCATCGGCCGCGGGCACCGTCACATGGGCCGAGCCCTGCCGGCGTTCCGTCGCGCCGCCGGATCGGTGCACCACGCACGGCTGCCATCGACGTCACATCGGCCCGGAATGCCGAGCGCCAGCGGACGCAGATCCGCTCGCTAAGTTATTCTCGGAGCTTGAGGGACGCAGGAGCGTGACATATGAGCGATTCGAATCGGTATTGCGGGGTCTTTGTCGACGAAATGTATATAGAGATCGGACTTATGCCGTACACGGTTCGATATATTGCGAATAACAGAGACAATAAGTCGATTATTGCTGAATTGGTCGATCGAATATGGGGGCGATGTGATCTATCTTTCGTTGATGTCTTGTCTTCAGGTCACGCTCCGGGGCATCCGGCTCCGCGCAACGGACGGGTTCTCCGGAGGCCGCGCGCCGGCGCCTCTCCGAGCGGCCTGAGCGCCGGGTCTTCTCGACGGCCGGGACACATCCCCGGACGCGCTTCAAGCTCTGGCAGGAGGTCGTCGCCGAACGGATCGGGCCGATCGAGCAGCGCCGGCGCGCCGACGGGCCGTTCGCGGGCGAGATCGAGATCGGCGCCGTCGGCCCGCTGACCTTCAGCCGGATCACCCAGAGCGCCCTCACGACCACGATCACCGCCGATACGGTCCGGCGCCGGCCTGACGGGCTGATCCGCTTGAACTTCCGTCTCGTCGGCGCGTCCACCTTTCAGCAGCACGGCCGCGAGGCGGTGCAGGGGACGGGAGACCTCACCGTCATCGACCATCACCCGGGCGTGCTGGACGCGCGCACGGATGGCCAGACCCTGGTCATGGCCCTGCCGCGGGAGCGCCTCGAGAGCCTGCTCGGACCGGCCCGGCTGTTCGCGGCCCTGACGATGCCCGCCGGATCGGCCACGACCCGCCTGGTGACGACCTTCTTCGGGGATCTGCTCCGGGTGAACCGGCAACTCTCCCCCGAGGCGGCGGAGCGCATGGCGACCATCGGCGTGGATCTGATCGTGGCCGCGCTCGCGGATCGGATGGCCCGGGAGGTGCCGCATTCCCTGCACGGCAGCGTCGTGGTCCAGCGCGCCAAGGCCCATGTCGAGGCGAATCTCGGCGACCAGACCCTCGATCCGCCCCGGCTCGCCGCCGCGATGGGCGTGTCCCTGCGCCGGCTCCAGGAACTGTTCCACGAGCGCGGCCAGCACATCTCCGACTGGATCTGGGAGCGCCGCCTCGCGGCGGCGGCCAGGCGCCTCTCCGATCCGGTCAGCCTGCACCGCCCGATCGGCGTCGTGGCCTACGAGTGCGGCTTCGCGACCCAGGCCCATTTCGCCCGGCGCTTCAAGGACCGCCACGGCCTGTCGCCCCGCGCCTACAGGGAAGCCGCGATCTTGCGCCTGTCCGGCAGCCGGCCGGATCCGTGAGACGCCGCGACTCCGGTGCCGGTCGCGGGCGGCCGGGACGCGGCGCCGGGACGAGGGGCGGTGCCGTGCCCCGGGGCACGGCTCCGACGTCGCGGCCCCCGCCGCCCTCACCCGGCGCAAGCCGCCTCCGGCCGCACCACTTCCCCGGCCGCGCGCCCCGCCGCGTCGAAGAGCGCGCGGCAATACGCGATCAGGCGATCGGTCCGGTCCGCGCCGCTCCGGAAGGCGATGTGCCCGTCCGGGCGCACCAGCACGAGCGCCGGCCGGCCCTCCAGCCCGTAGGCGCCGTGTGCCCGGCCGTCCAGATCCGACAGGACGGGCATCTCCGCCGCGATCAGGGGGCCGGCGAGGACGAGCCGCGGACGCAGCCAGGGCCAGGGCGCCACGGCCTGGACCGCCTCCAGAAGGAAGGGCGCCGCCTCCGGCGACCGTCCGTCGAAGCACAGGAGCGCCCAGCCCGTCGTCCATCCGTCCGGGTTGTAGAGGAACGGGAACAGGCGCGTGCGCACCCCGTCCCGCGTCACCGGCGCGTCCGGCGCGCGCTGGCCCGGCTTCGGCCCCGGCCGCAGCAGGTGCGTCAGGTTCGCGAGGCCCGACAGGTGATCCGCGTTCAGGAGGCTGCCGGGATAGGCGACGCCCATCTGCTGCATGTCGTCCGTCCCCTGCAGCAGGGAGCCCAGGTTCGGCAGCGCCTTCGCGGCCAGCCCCAGCACCGTGTCGGTGACGGGGCCGCGATAGACGGTCCACCGGAACCCGCGCACCTGCTGGGCGCTCAGCCGGGCGTGCTCGCCGCCGCGCTCGCCGTCGTAGGAGTCGAGGATGGCGGGCGCCGCCTCGCCCCGCAGGGTCATGGCCAGCCGCCACGCGATCTCGACCGCGTCGTGGAGGCCGGCATTCATCCCCTGGCCGCCGATCGGCAGGGACAGGTGCCCGGCATCGCCCGCCAGGAACACGCGGCCCCGCGCGTAGCCGGGGGAGACCCCGTAGGCGAAGCGGCTGTGGGTGAGCCATTGCGGGTCGCTCAGGGTGAGGGTCTCGTCGCCGGTGACCTCCCGGGCGAGGGCCTGGATCTCCGCGAGCGTCGGGTCGCGGTCCGGCACGCCGGCGTCGTCGGCCAGGAAGAACAGCCGGTGGTAGCCGCCCCAGACCGGCATGATGCCGGCGAAGCCGCGCGGGTAGTAGAAGAACCAGAGCTGGTCCGGCTCGGACCCGCGGCGCCAGGACAGCCGGGCGTCGACCTGCCGGTTCATGCAGCCCGCGAGCCGCTCGGGCTCGAAATCCAGGCCGAGCCGGGCGCGGACCGTGCTCCGGGCCCCGTCGGCGGCCACGCAGTAGCGGGCGCGCAGCCGCGTCTCCGGCCCGTCCGCGCCCCGCCGGAGGGTCACGGTGACGCCCGCCGCGTCCTGGTCGATGCCGGTCACCGTGCAGCCCCGGTCCAGCCGACCGCCGCGGGCCTCGAACGCGTCGATCAAGGTCCGCTCGATCACGTCCTGCCCGCTGTACAGGACGTCGGGATAGGGGCTGGCGACGTCGGCGATGGGGATCGGCGTCGTCGGCGCGCCGTCGACGAAGAAGTTGATGGTGCGGACCGCGTAGGCGTTCTCCGCCAGGGCGTCGCGCAGGCCGATGCCGGCGAGCAACTCCTGCGGGCGGGCCCAGAGATTGTTGGCCCGCGAGTACGCCCTGACCTCCGCGCGCTGCTCCAGGATCAGGCACGACACGCCGTGATGGCGCAGGGCGCAGCCCGCGGTCAGGCCGACGGGGCCCGCGCCGACGACGATCACGTCGGCGTCGTAGCCCGGGGCGGCGTGGGCGTCGGTCATCGGTCGGTCTCCTGTCGGCTTTCCTGTCGGGTCTCGTGCGGGGTCTCGTGCGGGGTCTCGTGCGGGGTCTCGTGCGGGGTCTCGTGCGGGGTCTCGTGCGGCGTCTCCTGCCGGGCCTCCGCGGCGATGGACGCGATGGCGGCGTGGGAGGCGCCGATCCGCCGCTGCAGGCCCTGCAGCAGCGCGGCGGCGGCCTCGACGGCCTCGGGCGCGAGGCCCTCGGTGAGCCCGTCCGACCAGAGGGCGTTGCGCGCCATCGCCTGCCGATAGGCCCCCGCGCCCCGCGGGGTCATGGCGACGAGGGGCGCGCGGCGGTGGTGGGGGTTGGGCGCGAGCCGGATCAGCCCGTCGGCCCGCATCTCGCCGACGAGGCGCTGCACCGACTGGCGGGCGAGGCCCATGTTGCGGGCGATGTGGGCGACGGGCAGCGGCGCCGGCGCGAGGGCGATGGCCCCCAGCACCTGCCAGCGGGCGCTGGTGAGCCCGAGATCCTGCACCAGCGTGTCGCCGGCCGCGAGCAGGTCGCCGTTGAGGCGGAACACCGCGACCACGAGGTCCGACAGGGCGTGCCGGGTCCGGTCGCGGTCGCGGGCTGTCCGAGGCGGGTCGGGCTCCATGGGGCACGTCCTGACGGCAGGATGTTGTCAGAATGACAGTATGCTGTCATCGCGCGGACAACGGCGCCGGCGCCGGACGGTTCCACGCCGGCGGCGGGCCGGATCCCGATGTCGGATACGGGGACGGGTGCCCGCCGGGCCCTAAGCCACCGCCGCGAGATCCCCGAACAGCGACAGCACGACCGGGCGCCGGTCGAGGTTGTAGATCGCCGCCTCCCGGGCGGCGCGGCCGAACCGGTCGGCGACCTCCACCAAGGCCGCGAGGCGGGCGGGGGGCTCATCCCGGCGCCGGTCGATCTCGGCCGAGACGAAGCGCAGCACCGCGTCCTGGGCGGCCTCGAACCGCGCCTCGGCGTCGCGGCCCGCCAGGGTCTCGGCGAGCTTGAGCACCCGGCCCCAGTCGGGCGTGCGCGCCCGCGCCAGCAGGGTCTCGATCTCGGCCACGAGGCCGGCGGTGACCGGATCGAGCATCGCGAGCGCGCGGGCGACCGAGCCCTCGCACTGGGCCAGTGCCCGGGCCAGGGCGGTCTCGTCGGGCTGCGCGAAGGGCTCGGGCAGGCCGCGCACCACCCGGGCGACGTCCTCGGCCGGGAGGGGGCGCAGCATCAGCGCCCGGCAGCGGGAGCGGATGGTCGGCAGCAGCCGGCCGGGCTGGTGGGACAGGATCAGGAACAGCGCGCGGGGCGGCGGCTCCTCCAGCACCTTCAGCAGCGCGTTGGCGGCGTTGGCGTTCAGGTCCTCGGCGCTGTCGAGGATGCAGACGCGCCAGCCCGAATCCGCGGCCGTCGAGGCGAACAGGTCGAGGGCGCGGCGCACGGCGTCGACCGAGATCTTGGTCGGCAGCGTCTTGGCGCCGGCGCTCCGGTGGCGGCGCAGGACCACGAGGTTCGGGTGCGACAGGCCCGCCACCTTGCCGAGGACGGCGTCGCCCGCCGGCACGGCGAGGCCCGCCGGGCCCCCGCCCCCCGGGTAGGCGAGCAGGCGCCGGGCGACCCGGTAGGCCAGGGTCGCCTTGCCGATGCCGGGGGCGCCGCCGATCAGCCACGCGTGGTGCAGGCGCCCCGCCGCGATGGCGGCCGCGAAGGCGTCGGCCGCGGCCGCGTGGCCGACGAGCCCGAGGGTCTCGCGCGGGCGCGGGATCCCGGCGAGGTCCCCGGGCTCGACGTCGTCGGCGGCGCGGTCGGTGGGCTTCACGGGGCGGGTCTCACGGGGCGGGCTTCACGGGCGGGCTTCATGGAGTGGGTCTCACGGCGCGGGCCGGCGGCCTCCGATCTGGGCGGCGCGCCCGCGCGACTGCTTACACGGCCGCCGGCCAGGATGGGACCGGTCGGGCCGGGACCGGCCCCGCCCGTACGGCCGCTCACGCGGCGTCGCCGCTCCGGCCCGCCCCCGCCGGCCGGTCGGGCAGGAGCGCCGGCAGCCGGGACGCGACGGCGGCGCGGATCGCCGCCTCGACCGCGTCGGGATCGCGGGACGCGTCGATCACCGCGCAGCGCCCCGGTTCCGCCCGGGCGATCGCCAGGAAGGCCTCCCGCAGCCGGACGTGGAAGTCGAGGGCCTCGGCCTCGAACCGGTCGGCCCCCTGCCCCGTCCGGGCGCCGCGCCCGGCCGCGCGGGCGAGGCCGGACTCGGGGGCGAGGTCGAGGATCAGGGTGAGATCGGGCCGGGTCGGGCCGACGACGACCCGCTCCAGGGCGTCCACGAGCCCGGGATCGAGGCCCCCGGCGGCGCCCTGGTAGGCCCGGGTCGAGTCGATGAACCGGTCGCACAGCACGGTCTCGCCCCGGCGGAGCGCCGGGCGGATCAGCCGGTCGAGATGGTCGATCCGGGCGGCGCTGAACAGCAGGGCCTCCGCGAAGGGGCCGTAGGGCTTGGCGACGCCGTCGAGCAGCGCCGTGCGGATCTCCTCCGCCCGCGGCGAGCCGCCGGGCTCGCGCGTCACGCAGACGGGCCGCCCCGAGCGCGCGCGCAGGGTCGCGGCGAGGCGGGCGATCTGGGTCGACTTGCCGGCCCCCTCCCCGCCCTCGACGGTGATGAAGGTGCCGCCCGCCCCGGCGGGATCCCCGGACAGCGGCCCGGTCACGCGCGCGCCGTCACGACGGGTTGGCCGCCCCGGCAGCACCCTTGTCCCCGCCCTTGTCGGTTCCCTTGTCGGTTCCCTTGCCGGCCCGGTCGAAGGCCTTGCGGACGAGGCCGGTGCCGAATTCCAGCGCCGCGTCCATCGCCCGCTGCGACAGGGTGCCGGGCTCCACCGCGGCGCCGGCGAAGAGCGGCTGGTCGAGGGCGACGGTGTCGCCGCGCTGGACGCGCAGGATCCCGACCCGCTGGCCCTCCTCCACCGGGGCGATGAGCGGCCCGGTATAGATCGCCCTGGCGCTGACCCGGTCGCTGGAGCCCCGCGGCAGCAGCACCCGCACGGGCTTCTTCGCCACCAGCGGCACCGAGCCCGACTGGCCGCCGAACACCGAGGCCTCGGCCACGGTCTCGCCCGGCGCGAAGACCTGCCGGGGCTCGAAGGCGCGGAAGCCCCACTCCATCAGCTTGCGCGACTCGGAGGCGCGGTCCCGGGCGGTCTTGAGCCCCGAGACCACCAGCACGAGCCGCTGGCCGTTCTGCACCGCCGAGCCGGTGAGCGCGTAGCCGGATTCCTCCAGGTAGCCGGTCTTGAGCCCGTCCGCGCCGATGTCGAGGGCGAGCAGCGGGTTGCGGTTCTGCTGGCGGATCTTGTTCCAGGTGAACTCCTTCTCGGCGAAGATCTTGTAGTAGTCCGGGTAGGTGTCGATGATGTGCAGCGCGAGCTTCGCCATGTCCCGGGCCGTGACCTTCTGGTCGGGCGCCGAGTAGCCGGTGGCGTTGCGGAAGGTCGAGTTCGTCAGCCCGATCTCCTTGGCGCGCTGGTTCATCAGCCCGGCGAAGGCCTCCTCGGAGCCGGCCATGTTCTCCGCGATGGTGATGGCCGCGTCGTTGCCCGACTGCACGATCAGGCCGCGCAGCAGGTCCGCCATCTTGATGCGGCTGTTCACCTGCGCGAACATCGACGAGCCGCCGCCCCCGGCCCCGCCGCGCTTCCACGCGTCCTCGGTGACGGTGAACTCCGTGTCCATCGACAGGCGGCCGGATTTCAGCGCCTCGAACACGATGTCGGTGGTCATGAGCTTGGCCATGCTGGCCGGCGAGAACCGCTCGTCGGCGGCCTTCTCGAACAGGACCGAGCCGGAATCGGCGTCGATCAGGATCGCGTGCGGGGCCGCGGTCTGGAAAGTCTGCGCGGCGGCGGCGGCGAGGCCGGCGCCCAGCGCGCAGGCGGCCGCGAGAAGGGTGAGAAGGGGTCTGCGCATCACCGTTCCGTCCCGCGCCTGCCGTCGGGCCGGAAGCGTCCCGCCCGTATCCCAATAACAAGCGTGACCATATTACGGTTTCGGCGCCGGATCGAATGCGAAATGCCGCATCGGCCGCCACATCGGCCGCCACATCGACCGCCACATGGGCCGCCGGACCCGTCGGGCGGCCGCGGGTCGGCCCGGGCGCCGCCGTCAGTAGATCCCGGCGAGGCGGGCGTGTCCCGCCTTGCCGGCGGTCTTGGTGGCCGGCCCCTTGGCGGCGGGGGCCTTGGGGGCGGTCTTGGCAGAGGTGGTCGCGGAGCCGTTCGCGGCCGGCGCACCGGCCTTCGTGGCCGACGCCCTGGCCGGCACCGCGGCGAGGCGCGCCATGGCGAGCTTGGCCGAGGCCGGCATCGCGGCGGGCATCGCGGCCGGGGACGCGCCGTGCGGCGCGGAGGACGGGCCCGACGACGCCTTGGCGAGCTTCACGGTCCCGGGCGCCGGGACCGCCCGGCGATGGACCTCGGCGAGGGCCGGGCCGGCCTTCGGGCCGGCCTTCCCGGCGGCATGACCGTGCGCCGGCGGCGCGGCCGGGGCGAGGCCAGGGGTGTGGGCCGGGTTGAGACCCGCGACCTTCAGGGTCCCGGCCCCGAGGCCGCCCCTGGCGGCGACGGCCGGCACGGGGGCGGGCCGGAACTCGCGCACCCGCGGGGCGGTGGGCTGCACGGCCGCCGGGACCGTCACGGCGGCCGAGGCCAGCACGATCGGCGCGCGCACCGGCGCCGTCCGCTCGGGCCGGGCGGCCGGGGCCTCGGCGGGCGCCTTCCCGGCCGCCGTCCCGGCCTCCGTCCCGCTCTCCTCCGCCTCCTGGGCGGGCCTGAAGGCCAGAGCCGGGGCTGAGCGCGTGTAGCGCTCGGTGTCCTCCGTCGGGCCGAGATCGGCCATCATCACGGTCGAGCGGCCGGCCGGCCGCCCGTCGGTGCGCAGGCTCGCGAGGAGCTTGCGGTCGTCGCTGCCGGCCACCGAGGCCTTGCCGACATACTCGACGCGCACCCGCGCGGTGCCCCTCCGGTGGAAGCCCAGCGCTTCGGCCGCATCCTCCGACACGTCCATGACCCGGCCGGCATGGTAGGGGCCGCGGTCGTTGACGCGCACCAGCATCGAGTAGCCGTTCTCGAGGTTCGTCACCCGGGCGTAGCTCGGCAGCGGCAGGGTCGGGTGGGCGGCGGCGATCGAGTGGCGGTCGAAGACCTCGCCGTTGGCGGTCATGCGGCCGTGGAAGGCCGAGCCGTACCAGGAGGCGAGCCCCTCGCGGACGTAGCCGCTCGGATTCTCCTTCGGCACGTAGGTCTGCCCGGCCACCACGTAGGGCTTGCCGGTGTAGCGGCGCCCGCCGCCCTTCGGGATCACGTCGCCCTCGTTGTAGAGGCGCGGGCTCGCCTTCACCCCGTATTTCGGGTCGATCCCGTTCCCGGCGGCGAGCTTCTGCTGGGGCGAGGTCGCGCAGTTGGCCGTGGCCAGGGCCACGCCCGAGACGGCGATGAGCCGCAGGGCGAGGCGCGCCGGCCGGGGAAGCGTCGTGCGCACCATCGTGGGGTTCACCAAACTCTACGCGTGAGCGGGGCCCGACCGGACCGGAGCCGGCCGCGTGCACGGGGCCGCGATCGGTCCACCCAGATTTGTAGCGGTCGCGTAAAGGAAGCCTGAACGATGGGCTGCGGCCGGGTTCAGGAAGCGGGCCGCGCGGCCGGTCGGTTCTCGAGCATTGCGCGCGGATCGACGGGCAACATCTTGTTCGGGAACGGATTTTTCAAATTCTTACTGGCGCGCCCGTCCGACCGCCCCCGGGCGCGGCGCTCCACTTTTCCGTGTGGGAGCGGGGCCAGGATCGCGATGGCTCGGGACCGAGTCGGTGCGGAGGCCGCGGGCCGCTTGATCCGCGCCGGCCCTCCGCGGCGCCGCGGTCCCGGAGGGCCGGAAGGCGCCGCGCGCAGCAGCGGCACGCTCCGGAGCGGCCGCGCCGCCCCGGGTTCGAGCCCGGTCCGGCCTCAGCGGGACTGCGTGTCGGTGAGCTGCCCGATCGACTGGGCGCCGCGCTGCTTGAACAGCAGGTCGAGGCCTTCCAGCATCAGCGCGTGCATCTTGGTCCGCTCGGCGTAGGCGAGGTCGCGCAGCTGGTCGTAGACCGGCGGCTCCAGGTAGACCGACATCTGGCGGGCGCGCTGCTTGAGCGTGGCCGCCTGCTTCGGCGCCGGGGGCGCGAGGGTGAGCGACACGATCTCGGCGCCCTGCGGCCGGGCCGCCTGGGGCCGGGCCGGCGGGCTCGCCGAGGCCACGATCGCCGCGAGGCTGAGCTTAGGCGGCTTGGACATGCTGGCCCGTCCTCAGGGACTGCGTGCGGCGCTCGATCCACGACCAGAGGCGGCGGACCTCGCCGGCGGCCTGGCCCTTGGGGTTGAACTCGGTGACGCCCTGGCCGAGGCCGATCGCGTCCTGGTGGTCGGTGCGGGCGACGATGTTCACGTCGGGCAGGATGCCGAGCACCGCGAGCCCGTCCGCGGCGTCGCGGACCCGGTAGGAGCGCGGCGGGGTCTGGTTCAGCACGAAGGCGAACTTCTTCTCCAGCCGGTAGACGGCGGCCAGGGTCGGCTTGAACGCCCGCAGGTCCGCGGGGGTCGGCCGGCACGGGATGATGCACAGATCCGCGGCGCGGATCGCCGAGAGGGTGCCGGTGGAATCGACGCCGGGCGTGTCGATGAACACGTAGTCGTAGGCGGAGTCGCGCAGGCGCTCCATCACGGCGTCGATCTGGGTGGCGTCGATCTGCGCCACCTCGGGACCGTCGGCCGTGCGGTGGTCCAGCCAGTCGGAGATCGTGGCCTGCCGGTCCATCTCCAGGATGCAGACCGTGTGGCCCGCCTCCCGGGCGGCCACCGCCAGGGAGATGCACAGCGTGCTCTTGCCGCTGCCGCCCTTCTGCGTGACGAAGGTGATCGCTTTCATCCCGGGCGTCCTCCAGAAGGCCCCATGCATCCGTCCGGGCGCCCGCAACTGCCGGTCGCCGCGCCGTCTGTGCCAACCTCAGGTATGGGATTCGCGGCGTGCCGCGATCCTGTGACCCAAGGATGTCGGGGCATAGGTTGGGGTCGACATGGTTAACGAGCCGTTAAGACAACGGTCCCTCGCGGATATCCCCGCCCAGTGCGGCAGCAGGACAGCAGTCTAAACTTCAAGTTAAGATTCTTGGCATATAGAGGGTTAACAGCCTTTCCAGCGACGCCCGGATACCGTAGCGTGAGCGCGGGTGAGACGAGGAGCTTGGTGGGGGTGAAAACCTCAAGTTTAAAGACAAGGATCGCCCCATCGAGGAATGGCATGTCCGAAGCCCCGATCCCGCAATCCATTCTGGAGGCCTCCGGCGTCGTGGGCACCTGGGCCCACGATTACTGGGCGGGGCAGCTGGCGCTCTCGGCCCCGCTCGCGGATCTGCTCGGCCTGGACCCCGAGGCGGCCGCCGCCGGCGTGTCCCTGGAGGCCTTCCTCGACCGCACCCATCCCGAGGACCGCGTCCGGATCGAGAGCTATCTCCACGCGGTGGCCGAGACCGGCGGTCCCGTCGAGGCGGAGTTCCGCACGAAGGACACCCGCACCGGGATCCGCACGCTGCTGATGCGCGGCCGGATCGAGCGCGACCCCGCCGGCGGGGCGACCCGCGGGCGCGGCATCGCCATCGACCGCACCGAGGAGCAGGCCGCGAACCTCGTGCAGAGCGAGCGGGTGGTGAACCGGATGGCCGAGCACGTCATCGCCCTGCGCGACCTCGCCCGCGCCCTGCACCGGCCGTCGCTGACCGACCGGATCGAGCACCTGATGATCGAGATCGGCTTCGAGCTCGCCCGCTTCCTGCCCGAACCCGAGGACGAGCCGCGCCATTGAGCGCGCGACGGGGCGCGGAAGCCCCGCCGGACCGATTGATCGCGCCCGTTCCGGCAAGCTACTGTCCCGGCAACACTTTGCCGGGAGGACGGGGATGGCCCGCGACACGATCTACGACCGCGACCTCGACCGCGTCCCGGCCAACCACCAGCCGCTGACGCCCCTGCTCTACCTGGACCGGGCCGCGCGGGTGTTTCCCGACCACGTCGCGGTGGTCCACGGCCCCCTGCGGCGGCCCTACCGGGAGGTCTACGCCCGGGCCCGCCGCCTCGCCTCGGCGCTGGCGGCGCGCGGGATCGGCCGCGGCGACACCGTGGCGGCGCTGCTCGCCAACACCCCCGAGATGATCGAGTGCCACTATGGCGTGCCGATGACCGGGGCGGTGCTCAACACCCTCAACACCCGCCTCGACGCCGACGCGATCCGCTTCTGCCTGCAGCACGGCGAGGCCAAGGTGCTGATCACCGACCGCGAGTTCTCCCGGACGGCCGCCGGGGCCCTGGAGGGGCTGGAGCCCAAGCCCTTCGTGATCGACGTCGACGATCCCGAGTACGACGGCCCGGGCGCCCGCCTGGGCGCGACCGACTACGAGGCCTTCCTGGCCGGCGGCGACCCGGAGCACGACTGGCGGCTGCCGGACGACGAGTGGGACGCGATCACCCTGAACTATACGTCGGGCACCACCGGCGACCCGAAGGGCGTGGTCTACCACCATCGCGGGGCGGCGCTGCTGGCCCTCGGCAACGTCATCACGGGCGGCCTCGGCCAGCACCCGGTCTATCTCTGGACCCTGCCGATGTTCCACTGCAACGGCTGGTGCTTCCCCTGGACCCTGTCGATCGTGGCCGGGACCCATGTCTGCCTGCGGCAGGTGCGGGCCGAGACGATGTACCGGCTGATGGCCGAGCACGGGGTCACGCATCTCTGCGGCGCGCCGATCGTCATGCAGATGCTGATCAACGCCCCCGATGCCGAGCGCCGCGACCTGCCCCGGCGCGTCGCCTTCTTCACCGCCGCGGCCCCGCCGCCGGAGGCGGTGCTGGCCGGCATGTCGGAGGCCGGGTTCGACGTGACCCACCTGTACGGCCTGACCGAGAGCTACGGCCCGGCGGTGGTCAACGCCTGGCACGCCGACTGGGACGCGCTGGCGGCCGACCAGCGGGCAGCCCGGAAGGCCCGCCAGGGCGTGCGCTACCCGGTGCTCGAGGCCCTCGACGTGCGCGACCCGGAGACGCTGGAGTCGGTGCCCGCCGACGGGGCGACGATCGGCGAGGTGATGATGCGCGGCAACGTGGTGATGCGCGGCTACCTCAAGAACCCGGCGGCTACGCAGGCCGCCTTCAAGGGCGGCTGGTTCCGCACGGGCGACCTCGGGGTGAAGCACCCGGACGGCTACGTGCAGCTCAAGGACCGCTCGAAGGACATCATCATCTCGGGCGGCGAGAACATCTCGTCGATCGAGGTCGAGGACGCCCTGTTCAAGCACCCGGCAGTGGCCGCGGCCGCGGTGGTGGCCAAGCCCGACGCGAAGTGGGGCGAGACGCCCTGCGCCTTCGTCGAGCTCAAAGCCGGCGCGACCCCCACGGCCGACGAGCTGATCCAGTGGTGCCGGGGGCGGCTGGCCTCCTACAAGCTCCCCCGCCACGTGGTCTTCGGCGAGCTGCCGAAGACCTCCACCGGCAAGGTGCAGAAGTTCATCCTGCGCGAGCGGGCCCGGCAGGACGGGGCCTGATCCGCGCCCGGCCCGGCACCCGTCGATCGGAGCGGCGGGCCGGTCAGGCCTGCGGCGGATCCCGGCGGTCGACGCGCACCGGCACCGGCACGGGCTTCGGGGCGGACCCGGCGTCGCGGAGGTCGGCCAGGATCTGGGCGACGAACGCCTGGAGCGACACGAGGCTGAACAGGGTGATCGACGCGACCAGGGCGGCGGAGACCAGGGTCTTGACGGTTTCGGGATCCACGGCGGGAGTCCTTGGCTTCGCCCCGCCGCGGGCGATCCGGGCGGGGGGCGCCGCTGTGGCGCCGGTGCCTCCCCAAGGTGGGCGCGCCGCCCGCGCCGCGCCAGCGCCGCCGCGGTCGCGCCTGGCATGCGCGGAGGGCCGGGCTCGGCCGCGATCCCGGTCGCCGCGACGCTTCGTCCGGCCGGGGATGATCGCGCGGGACCGTGCAGCTTTCCTGGCTGGTGGAACGTTGCGTTTCCCGCAATAAGCGCCGGCGCGGAGCGGCGCGCATCCGGGAGAGACGGCATGGCCGGCAGCGGCATCGCGGGCGGCATCGCGAACGGCACCGCGAACGGCACCGCGAACGGCACCCGCGCGGCGCTGCGCGCCGCTCAGGGGCTGATCCTGGCCGCCGGACTGGGAACTGTGCTGGGAGCCGGGCCTGTCGCGGGCCCCGCCCGGGCGCAGGGGCCGGTCCCGGCCCAGCCCGCGCCCCTGCCCACGACGCCTCCGAACGCCCCCGCCGCGCCGGGAGCGCCGGCGGCGGAGCCGGGCCCGGCCGAGCCGGTGACCCGCGCCGGCTACTTCTACATCGGCGGCCGCTACCAGAAGCTCGGCGACAAGACCGTGATGGTCGGCCAGATGTTCGTGCAGTCGCGCACCCCGGCCCGGGTCACGCAGCCCTACCCGGTGGTGATGGTCCACGGCCTCGCCCAGACCGGCGTGAACTACCTCGCCACCGCGGACGGCCGCCCGGGCTGGGTGCAGCGCTTCGTCGAGAAGGGCTACCAGGTCTACGTGGTCGATCAGGTCGGGCGCGGGCGCTCGGGCACCAACCCGGAGGTCTACGGCCCCTACGACCGGCTCGGCACCCGCAGCCTGGAGCGCACCCACACGGCGCCCGAGGTCTACGACCTCTACCCGCAGGCCAAGCTCCACACCCGCTGGCCGGGCGGGGCCGGCGTGCAGGGCAACGCCGCCTTCGACCAATTCTTCGCCAGCCAGGTCCCGTTCCTCGCCAACAGCCAGCAGACCGAGGAATGGGTCGACCCGGCCCTGGTGGCGCTGCTGGACAGGATCGGGCCGGCGATCCTGCTCACCCACGGTCAGGCGGCCCTGTTCGGCTGGGCGGCCTCGGACGCGCGGCCGGACCTCGTGAAGGCCCATGTCGCCGTCGAGCCCAATGGCCCGCCCTTCTTCGACGTGCAGTTCCGCGGCGGCAAGGAGTTCTGGGAGAAGACCGGCGACGGGCGCGCCCGCGCCTACGGGCTGACCCGCATGCCGCTGACCTTCGACCCGCCGGTCCGGGCGCCCGAGGACCTGACGGTGGCGCAGGCGGCCAAGGGGTCCGAATCCAAGTCCGACAGGGCCGCGGACGGGCGGATCCGCTGCTGGCTGCAGGGCGAGCCCGTCCGGTCCCTGCCGAACCTCGCCAAGGTGCCGGCCGTGGTGGTGACCGCGGAGGCCTCCTTCCACGCGACCTACGACGACTGCACCGTCGCGTTCCTGACCCAGGCCGGCGCCAGGCCGGACGTGGTCCGGCTGGCCGACCGCGGCCTCCACGGCAACGGCCACATGATGATGCTGGAGACGAACAGCGACGCCGTCGCGGACGTCCTGGCCGGCTGGCTCGCGGACCGGGTGAAGTAGCTCCGCGGGACCGCCCCCCGCCGCACCACCGATACGTGTCGCTACGGCAACAGGCGTCGCCTTCCGCGTGAAGGCCGCTTGCGGCCGCGTCCGGCTGCCCGTAGTCCGGATGGAGAAAGATCAAGTTTTACAGTACTTTATCACAATTCTAAACAGCGCGGCCGAGACGCCGGGGTGGCCCCCGGCGCGCGCGGTCGGCTGCCCGCAGCGTCGCATCCGGCAAGAGACCATGAGAGCCGTCCCCCCCCTCCCCGGCGTCACCCTGCGCGCCCTGCTCGCCGGGGCCTCACTCGCCGTGCTGGCGCAGGCCGCGCCGAGCCTCGCCCAGGACGCGTCGCGCCGCGGCGGCGCCGGCCCGACCGCCGGCGGCAGCGTGCAGCTCGAGGAGCTGAGCGTCACCGGCCAGGGCGGCGGCCCGGCCTCCGGGGCCCCGGCCGGCGCACCCGTGCGCGGCGCGGAGAGCCCGACCGGCCCGATCGACGGCTACGTGGCCCGGCGCTCGGCGACCGCGACCAAGACCAACACCCCGCTGATCGAGACGCCGCAATCGATCAGCGTCGTGGGCCGCAAACAGCTCGACACCCAGAACGCCCAGACCCTCACCCAGGCGACCCAGTACGTCGCCGGCACCTACGCGGGCACCTTCGGCGCCGACACGCGCCTCGACTTCTTCCAGCTCCGCGGCTTCGTGGTCAGCGATTACGGCCTCTACCTCAACGGCCTGCAGCTCCTGAACTACGGCTTCGCCTACAGCCGCGTGAACACGTTCGGGCTGGAGCGCATCGAGGTGCTGCGCGGCCCCTCCGCGGTGCTGTTCGGCGCCGGCAATCCCGGCGGCCTGATCAACCAGATCAGCAAGCGCCCGACCGAGACCCCGTTCGGGCTCGTCGAGGTCGGCGGCGGCTCCTTCGACCAGCGCTACGCCGCCTTCGACGTCGGCGGCCCGGCCGACGCCGAGGGCCACTGGTTCGGCCGCCTGACCGGCTACGCCCGCAACGGCGGCACGCAGGTCCAGGGCGCGCCGGACGACAGCTACTACATCGCCCCGGCCTTCACCTATAAGCCGGACGGGTCGA
The DNA here is from genome assembly GCF_000383455.1 of Methylobacterium sp. 285MFTsu5.1. Taxonomy (NCBI): domain Bacteria; kingdom Pseudomonadati; phylum Pseudomonadota; class Alphaproteobacteria; order Hyphomicrobiales; family Methylobacteriaceae; genus Methylobacterium; species Methylobacterium sp. 285MFTsu5.1. Next base: position 20,357 of record NZ_KB911295.1, read on the forward strand.
CCAAGTTCACGGTCCTGTCGAGCTTCCAGCACGACAACACGGCCGTGACGGCGAACTTCCTGCCCTATTACGGCACGGCCCGGCCGACCGTGCTCGGCCTGCGCATCCCGCGCTCGCTCAACGTGGGCGATGCCGGCTTCAACACCTTCCGGCGCGACCAGGCCTTCATCGGCTACGAGTTCGAGCACGTCTTCGACGACACCTGGGCGGTGCGCCAGAACGCCCGCTACGGCTACACGCAGAGCTTCCAGAATTCCTATATCGGCCAGCTCGGCTACACCGACCCGCTCCAGACCCAGCTCGGCCGCTACCTGTTCCGGGATTCCGCCAAGATCGCGCAGCTCGACGTCGACACGCAGGCCGAGGCCAAGTTCTTCGACGGCTTCTTCCGCCACGACTTCCTGATGGGCGTGGAGTACCGGAACTTCCAGATCCACGACAACCAGGCCTCGGGCTTCCCCGGCCCCGACCTCAACATCCTCGCGCCCGCTTACGGCCCGCAGGCGGTCTCGGCCTCGCCCTACCTGATCAACGCCAACTCGTTCCAGCAGGTCGGCCTCTACTTCCAGGACCAGATCAAGCTCACGCCGGAGCTGACCCTGATCCTCGGCGGCCGCCAGGACTTCGTCCAGAACACCGTCTACGACCGCCTGACGCCCGCCAACACCAACGGCCGCAACGACAGCGCCTTCACCTACCGGGCGGCGGCGATCTACAACTTCGACTTCGGCCTCGCGCCCTACATCATGTACGCGACCTCGTTCCAGCCCCAGATCGGCGTGGACATCAACAACCGCACCTTCAGGCCCGATACCGGCGACCAGGTCGAGGGCGGCGTCAAGTTCGAGCCGCCCGGCCAGGGCTACTTCCTGACGCTGGCGGGCTTCGACATCCACCGCAGCAACGTGCTCACCCCCAACCCGGTGAACACGATCTTCCAGACGCAGGTCGGCGCGGTGCGCTCCACCGGCTTCGAGGCGCAGCTCGTCGCCAACGTCGCCGACGGCCTCAACCTCGTGGCGTCCTTCACCAAGTTCGACTTCACCACCGAGCGGGATGCCGATCCGGTGCGGGTCGGCAAGACGCCGGTCAACATCCCCCAGACCCTGGCCTCGCTGTTCGCCGACTACACCATCCCGCTCGGGCCGTGGCGCGGCTTCGGCTTCGGCGGCGGCGTGCGCTACGTCGGCAGCTCCTTCGCGGACGTGGCCAACACCCTGCGGGTGCCCGACTACGTGCTGTTCGACGCGCAGGTGCACTACGATTACGAGAACTGGCGCTTCCAGGTGAACGCCTCGAACCTCGCCGACCGGCGCTACGTCGCCTCCTGCCAGTCGAACGTGTCGTGCTTCTACGGCGACGCCCGGCGGGTGCTGGCGAAGGTCAGCTACAAGTGGTGAGGCGGTCCGGGCGGTTCTTGTTAGCGGCCGCCCGCAGCATGGTGACCAGCCCCGTCATCGCGAGCGCAGCGAGGCGATCCAGGGCAGCGCGACATCGGCGGGCGTGGCGCTGCTGGATTGCTCCGCTCCGCTCGCAACGACGGCGGCGCTCCGATCAGCCGTCCGCAGCCTCCGCCCCGGTGATCGGCTGCGGCCCGGAGAGCCGGGTCGGCAGGGTGTCGATCCGCAGGGACCGGCGGAGCGCCCGCGAGAACGCGTCGACCGCCATCGTCACCAGCGCGGTGGCGGCGATCAGCACCAGGGCCACGTCGAGGCGCAATTCCGAGATCGCGGCGTCGACATAGAAGCCCAAGGTCGTGACCCCCAGGATGCCGAAGATCGCGCTCTCCCGCAGGATCAGCTCCCAGCGGTAGAGCAGGTAGGCCAGGAACTGCCCGTAGAGCCGCGGCACGGTCTCGTAGGCGTAGAGGTCGAGGCCCCGCGGCGCGTCCGCCCGGTAGGGGATCGCGTCGGCGTGGCGGCCCATCAGGTAGGCGACGATGCCGGCATTGTGCAGGGCCAGCGCCAGGATCGCCGGCAGCATCGAGGGGCCGAGCAGCTGCAGGGCGACGTAGGCCAGCATGTATTCCGGCGTGGAGCGCACCACCACGAGGAGCGCCCGCCCCAGCGGCCGCCCGATCGGCCCGGCGAAGCGCCGCGCGGTCAGCGGGAACAGGACGAGGGCCCCGAGGGCGGTGGCGGCCAGGGCGATCTGCGCCAGGATCAGGGTCTGGGCGGTCCCGGGCAGGACCTGCTCGGTCAGGATCGGGCGCAGCCACGACCAGAGCCGCGCCCAGGTCTCGGGCTCGGCGAGCGGCGCGCCCCGGAGCGGGGCCGGCACGACGTCGTGGCCGAGGAAGCGGGCGAGGCTCGGGCCGATCGCCGCGCTGCCGACGGTCGGCGGCAGCGCCAGCACGGCGCCGACGAGGAGGAACGGCAGGGTCCGGGCGCGCACCCAGAGCCGGCGCGTGCCGATCAGCGCGTAGAAGATCAGGAGCAGCGCCCCGGCCTCGGCGTAGCGGCCCTGGCGGAAGGCGGATTCGAAGGCGAAGCCCATGGTCGGCAGGCCGATGAAGCCCAGCACGAGGCTGGAGCGCAGGCCGCATTCGAGGCGATAGAGGGTGTAGTCGCGCATCCGTCCGGCCACTTCGGGCAGGCGCGCGTACAGGAAGGCTGAGACCGCGCCGGTGCCCGCGGGCAGGACGCGGAGCGCCGCGAGGTCGGCCTCCTCGATCAACTCGGCGTAGACCTTGGCGCAGATGCCCGCGTAGGGCAGCGCGATGGCGAGGACGCCGGTGGTCGCCGACAGGCCGAAGACCTGCATCAGCAGCAGCGCCCAGAACAGCTCGTGGACGGCGCGCAGGCCCGCGCAGGCGAGCCGGACGGCGCGCGAGCGGGCGAAGGGGACGGCGAGCAGCAGCCCCGTCCCGGCCCCGAGCCCGACGCCGAGCATCGCGAAGGCCACGGTGTAGAGGACGCTCCAGCCCTCGACCGCGAGAAAATCGGGCCGGATCAGGCCGCCCAGCAGCCGGGCGAGGTCGGCGAAGGGGTGGAGGGTCGTGACCTGCAGGTCGGCGACCAGCAGGCCGGCGAGCGCCGCCGCCAGGAACCAGCGGCTCACCGCCGCGTAGCCCGGCCGCGGCAGGAACCCGGCCTTGCCGGCGAGAGCGCCCATCAGGCGGCCTCGTAGAACGGGCTGAGCCGCGCCGGGTCGAGGCCGGCCGAGGGCGCGTCGAGGACGATCCGGCCGGCCTCCAGCACCACGATCCGGTCGGTGTGGGCGAGGGCCAGGGCCACGTCGTGGAGCGCCAGGATCAGGGTCTCGTGCCCGCGGGCCAGCTCGGTGAGGATCCGGCCGCCCTGCTGGCGGTCCAGCGCCGAGACCGGCTCGTCCGCCACCAGGATCGGCCGTCCGTTGTAGAGGGCGCGGGCCACCGAGACGCGCTGCTGCTGGCCGCCGGAGAGCTCCCCGGCCCGGTCCCAGAGCCGGTCCGCGAGCCCGACCCGGTCGAGGACCGCCGCCACGGCGGCGACGTCGGCCCGCGCCGGCCGGACCAGGGTGCGCAGGTTGTGCAGGGTCGAGCGCCGGTCGAGGCGGCCCATGTAGACGTTGTGGAACACCGAGAGCGGCCGCACCAGGGCGGCCGCCTGCGGCACCAGGGCCACCCGCCCGGGGGCCTGCCCGTGGATCAGGCCGATCAGGGTCGACTTGCCGGCCCCCGAGCGCCCCATGAGCGCGACCCGCTCGCCCGCCCGCACGGTCAGGTCGAGGCCCGACAGAACCGGGCGCCCGTCATAGGCCGCGGAGGCGTTCGCCAGGACGATGGCCGCGCCGGACCCCGCGCCCGACTCCTCGCCCGACTCCTCGCCGGCTGCCGCGCCGCGCGACACGCGCGTCAGTCCAGGAGGCCGGTGGAGCGTCCGACCTCGACGAGGGGCTCGTAGGCCGCGTTGGTCACGGGGATGAACTTCGAGCGCCCGAACGGCTCCAGGATCGCCGGGTTGGCGATGCCGGTCAGCGCGGCCCGCAGCCTGTCGGTGAAGCCGGCGCCGTAGGTCTGCTCCACGTCGCCCCGCACGGTCCACTGGTAATCGGGGAAGGTTGGGCTCTCCCAGATCACCGAGACGGCCTTCGGGTCGACCTTGCCGGCCTTCGAGTCGAGGTCCCAGACCGAGTAGTCGACGGCGCCGACCGCGAAGGCGCCGGACTGGACCAGCTGGATCGTCCGGGTGTGGTCGCCCGAGAAGCCGACCCGGGCGAAGACCTGCTCCGGGGTCTTCCCCGGGAAGGCCTGCCGGACGAAGTACTCGGGCATCAGCCGCCCGGAGGTCGAGGCGCGGGCGCCGAACGTGAAGGTCCTGCCCGCGACGGCCTTCGGGAAATCCTTCTCCGGCTTCAGCCCGGTGGCGGCGTTGGCGATGAGATAGGTCTTGAACGCCGCGTCCTCGGCGCCCTGCGCGATCGCCTGGGAGCCCGGCACGGCCTTGCGCGCCTGGACGCCGGTGAAGCCGCCGAACCACGCGAGCTGCACCTGCCCGTTGGTGAAGGCGGTGACCGCCGCCGGGTAGCTCTTCACCGGGATGTAGCGCACCGGCACGCCGAGCTCGGCCTCCAGATAGGCGGCGACCTTGCCGAAGCGCTCGACCAGCCGGCTCTCGTCCTGGTCGGGGATGCCGGTGAAGACGAGGGGCGGGAGCGCCTTCGCGGCCGGCTTCTCCTGCGCCCGCGCCGGCCCGGCGGCGGCCAGGGCCGCCAGGACGCCCAGGGCGAGCCGCCCCAGCCAGCCCGGTCCCGGCTTCGATCCCGACCTCGATCCCGGCTTGGAGCCCGGCTTGGAGCCCGGCTTCGATCCCAGCGTCGATCCCTGCATCGCGTCCTCGTGGCACCACGCCCACGCACGGTGGGCTCGCAACACGGCGGGCGTAGCAGAAGACGCCGCGCGCGCCAGCCTCGATCCTCGCGATCCCGGCGCCCTGCGGCGCCGGGAGACCGCCGAGACGCCGCCGGGATCCCCCCGGGAATCCGTCTCAGGCGCCGGGCGCCACCGCGATCGCCGACAGGGTGAGGTGCTCCGGCAGGGCGGCGTCCGGCACCGGCACGGCCCGGATCCCGGCCGGGAGCACGCCGCCGAGCAGGTCCAGGAAGTCTCCCGACGCGGCGATCTCGATCTCGGCCGCCTTGGCCTGGGTCTCGATCCGCGCCAGGGCGTTCATCGCCGGGCCCAGCACCGTGTACTCGGCCCGCACGCCGTCGTCGAAGACCCCGACCAGCAGGTCGCCCGCGTGCAGGGCGACCACGACCCGCAGGGGGAACAGATTCTCCCGGGCGCGGGCCGCGTTGAGCGCGGCGATCCGGTCGCGGATCGACAGGGCGCAGGCGAGCGCCGCGCGCGCCTGGACGTCGGGATGGCCGACGACGAACTGCACCAGCACCGCGTCGCCGATATACTTGTCGACGAGGCCGCCCTGCTCCGCCACCGCCGCCTGGGCCGCCGCCCGGACCCCCAGCAGGGCCGTCACCATGGCCTCGGGCGGGTGCTCGCGGGAGAGCCGCGAGAAGCCGCGGATGTCGAGGATCATCAGGCAGGCGTGGCGCCGGTGGATGCCGAGGCCGGAATCGCCGTCGTCGGCGGCGAGGTCGAGGGCGACCGTGTCGGGCACGAAGCGGGCGAGCTGGGTCCGCTCGTGCTCCATGCGCAGGGCCCGCACCACCGCGGCGCGCAGGCGGACCATGCCGTCGACCACCAGGAGGCCCGCCGCCATGAAGGTGGCGAGCCCGGTGAGCTGCGCGGTCGGGAAGGTGTCGGCGTTCGGGAACAGGTCCGGATGGATCAGGCCGACCAGGAAGGCCGCGCTCCAGCAGACGGTGACGAGCCCGCAGAATAGCAGGGTCTGCGCCACCCGCATGCTCAGGCCGGTCTGGAGCAGGAGCAGGAAGGCGGGCAGGCGGCTCACCGCGTCGGCGCCGAGCCCCGCCCCGCCCCCGGCCAGCATGTGCTCGATGATCACGTAGACGGCGAGCCCGGCATTGAGGCCGGTGCCGGCCCAGCTGTAGACGGTGGCCGCGGGGCCGCCGCCCCGCTCCCGCAGCCCGAACCAGATCGTGCCGAGGCCGTACAGGCCGAGGATGAACCAGTGGCTCAGGGCGTGCAGAGAGCCGTCATAGGCCTGGGCCGCCATCAGCAGCACCAGCACGATCACCACCCGGAGGCCGAGCAGGCGCAGGCCGCCGCCGGCCTGCATGGTCCGCAAAACCGCCTCGTCGTCCGATCCGGGATCCGCCCGGCCCTCGGCAGGAGCCCGCGCGGGCCGCAGCGCGGAGAGCGTCGGGTTGCCGGCGCTGCCCGAGGCCATCAACCGCCCCGGCCGAGGCGCCGGGCCGCCGCGAAGCGGTTGAGGAAGCGCGGCTCCTTCTCGGGGGCGATCCGGATCGCGAGATGCAGAGTGCCGTCGGCCTCCGACCGGCGGTCGAGGATCTCGGCGTTCTCGTAGAGCCAGTTCAGCGCCGCCCCGTCCTCCGGCGGCAGCGCCACCGCGAAGCTCGCGCGGTTGCGCCCGATCCGCGCCTCGATCCGGGCCGACAGCGCGGCGAGCCCCTCCCCGGTCACCGCCGAGACCAGGACCGGCGCGGCGCTGTCGCGGTCGTTGCGGGCCCTGGCCTGGCCGCTGAGGTTCAGGAGCCGCGCGCGCTCGTCGTCGTCGAGCAGGTCGGCCTTGTTCCAGACCTCGATGATCCGGTCGGTGCTGGTCTCGATGCCGAGCTCGCGCAGGACCTCGCCGACATCCTCGGCCTGGGCCTCGGAATCGACGTGGGCGACGTCGCGCACGTGGAGCAGCACGTCGGCCTCGATGGCGTCCTCGAGCGTCGCCCGGAAGGCCGCGATCAGGGGCGTCGGCAGGTCGGAGATGAAGCCCACCGTGTCCGACAGGATCACGGTCTCGCCGTGGGGCAGCTTGGTCGCCCGGGCGGTGGGGTCGAGGGTCGCGAACAGCATGTCCTTGGCGGTGACCTCGGCCCGGGTCAGGGCGTTGAACAGGCTCGACTTCCCGGCGTTCGTGTAGCCGACGAGCGCGACGATCGGGTACGGCACCCGGGCCCGGCTCTGCCGGTGCAGGCCGCGGGTGCGCACCACCGCGTCGAGGTCGCGCTCGATCCGGGTCATGCGCTCCTGGATCATGCGCCGGTCGGCCTCGATCTGGGTCTCGCCGGGGCCACCTAGGAAGCCGAAGCCGCCGCGCTGGCGCTCCAGGTGGGTCCAGGAGCGGACGAGGCGGGACTTCTGGTAGGCGAGGTGGGCGTGCTCGACCTGCAGCGTGCCCTCGCGCGTGGAGGCGCGGCGCCCGAAGATCTCCAGGATCAGGCCGGTGCGGTCGATGACCTTGGCGCCCCAGGCCTTCTCGAGGTTGCGCTGCTGCACCGGCGACAGGGCGCAGTCCATCACGACGAGGCCGATCTCGCGGGCGCGGATCAGGCCGGCGATCTCCTCGACCCGGCCCTTGCCGAGATAGGTGGAGGGCCGGATCCGCGGCAGGCTGACGGCGAGGCTCTCGACCACGTCGAGCTCGATCGCGGCGGCGAGCCCGGTCGCCTCGTCGAGGCGGGCCTCCACGGAGCGCGACGGCGCGGCCGGTCCGGGGCCGGCCCCCGCCGCGCCGCGGGCGAGGTAGGGGCCGATCACCAGGGTGTGGGTCGCCGCGGCGATCTCGCCCTCGGGGGCGGCCTGCGCCTGGAGGCGGGCTTCGCCGGACGTCAGCGTTTCGGTCATACGGCCTTCGGCGCCGCCGCCCCGGGCGACGGCTTCGTTGGAGAGGTCGGAGTGTCAGAATGGGGATGCGGGCGGGCCGGGCCAAGATGCCGGCCGCGAACGGGCACAGATATCCGTCGGCGGGCGGGGTATCCGCCCTCCCCCGCCGCGGCCGCGCCGGTCGCGCGGCGTCGCCCGCGCGGCGCATCGGGCCTCCGACCCGCCCGATCCCCGGCTTCCGGCCCGCTAGGCGCCGGGGCCGCCGGCCCTCACGCCTTCTCGGCGGTCTCGTCCGGCTCGAACAGCTGCACCGGGTGGCCCGGCATGATCGTGGAGATCGCGTGCTTGTAGACCAGCTGCGAGTGCCCGTCCCGGCGCAGCAGCACGCAGAAATTGTCGAACCACGTCACCACGCCCTGCAGCTTGACGCCGTTGACGAGGAAGATGGTCAGCGGAATCTTGTTCTTGCGGACATGGTTGAGAAAGGTGTCCTGAAGGTTCTGTGCGCGTTCGCCCGCCATCTTCTTGGCCTTCTTGTTGTCCCGGCTCGCTCGGTCCGGGAGGAGTATGCCGCGGGCCGGATCGTCCGATCATCCGGTCCAGGGCCGTGTATACCAACACCATGACGACGTGAAAGCGTGGGTGCAAGCAACCCCCGTTCCAGCCGATCCGTGACGGATCGGCCCCGCCCTCAACGCGCGCCCCGGCGCCGCGGCCTCACGGGCCGATGCCGAGGGACTTCAACTTGCGGTGCAGGGCCGAGCGCTCCATGCCGATGAACTCGGCGGTGCGCGAGATGTTGCCCGAGAACCGCGCGATCTGCGCCACGAGGTACTCGCGCTCGAAGATCTCGCGGGCCTCCCGGAGCGCGAGGCTCATCAGCTTCTCGCCGCCCGCGCCGCCCGGCGTCGTCGGCACCAGGGCGCCGATCTCGGAGGGCAGCATCTCCGAGGTGACCTCCTGCTCCGGGTCGGCCTGGGTCAGGATCATCAGCCGCTCGACGTTGTTCTTGAGCTGGCGCACGTTCCCCGGCCAGTTGTGCGACTGCAGCACCGCCATGGCGTCCTCGGCGATCCGGCGCTTGGGCAGGCCGGTCTGGGACGAGATGTTGTCCATGAAGAACTGGATCAGCTCGGGCACGTCCTCCCGGCGCTCCGACAGGGCCGGGACCCGGATCGGCACCACCGACAGGCGGTGGAACAGGTCCTCGCGGAAGCGGCCGGCGGCGATCTCCTCCTGAAGGTCCCGGGAGGACGAGGAGATGATGCGGACATCGACGTGGACCCGCGTCGTGCCGCCGACCCGCTGGAAGTTCTGGTCGACGAGGACGCGCAGGATCCGGTTCTGGGTCTCCCGCGGCATGTCGGCGACCTCGTCGAGGTAGAGGGTGCCGCCGTGGGCCTCCTCCAGGGCGCCGACCCGCCGGCCGCTCTCGCCCTCGACCCCGAACAGCTCGGCCTCCATGGTCTCGGGCAGGATCGCCGCCGCGTTGAGGAGCACGAACGGGCCGTTCGAGCGGGCCGAGGCCTTGTGCAGGCTGCGCGCCGCGAGCTCCTTGCCGGCGCCCAGCGCCCCGGTGATCATCACCCGGGCGTTCGTCGGCGCCACCCGGTCGAGGGTCTGGCGCAGCTGGTTGATGGCGAGCGACGTGCCGACGATGCGGTTGGTGGCGCCGGAGCGCGCCGTCAGGTCGCGGACCTCGCGCCGGAGCCGGGAGGCCTCCAGCGCCCGCTCGGCCACCAGGATCAGCCGGTCGGCCTTGAACGGCTTCTCGATGAAGTCGTAGGCGCCCGCCTTGATGGCCGAGACCGCGGTCTCGATGTTGCCGTGGCCCGAGATCATCACCACCGGCAGGTCGGGGTTCGCGGCCTTGATCAGGTCGAGCACCTGCAGGCCGTCGAGCCGGGAGCCCTGCAGCCAGATGTCGAGGAAGACGAGGTGCGGCCGGCGCGCCTCGATGGCGGCGAGCGCCTCGTCCGAGCCGCCGGCCGTGCGGCAGCGGTGGCCCTCGTCGTCCAGGATCCCGGCGACGAGGTCGCGGATGTCGGCCTCGTCGTCGACGATCAGGATATCGGCGCTCATGCGTGCATCTCCGCGATCCGGGGGGCCGTCGGCGCGGCGCCCTTCTCCTCTGTCGTGACGGGACTGGTCTCGGGGGCCGCCGCCGCCGGCTCGGGCCCGTGCTCGCGCGGGACCCGCATCCGGACCTGGCCGCCGCGGCCGGCGGGATTGTCGTTCAGCTCGATCCCGCCGCCGTGCTCCTCGAGCACCTTGCTGACGATAGCAAGCCCCAGCCCGGTTCCACCCTCGCGGGTGGTCATGTAGGGCTCGAGCAGGCGCTGGCGCCCCTCGGCCGGGAATCCCTTGCCGTTGTCGGTGACGGCGATCACCGCGAACCCGTCCTCGACGGCGAGGTTCAGGCTGATCTTGCCCTTGCCGAGCTCGGCCTCCGGCACCTCGGCCACCGCCTCGACGGCGTTCTTGAGGATGTTGGTGATCACCTGGCTGAGCAGCCGGATGTCGAAGGCCGCCACGATCTTCTCCGCACTGCCCGCGCCGCCCTGGGCCGAGAACGCGAAGTCGATGTCCGGGTGCGCGACCCGCATCATGAACAGGTTCTGCTTGGCGATCTCGGTGAGGTCGTTCGGCGCGATGGCGGGCTTCGGCATCCGCGCGAAGGCCGAGAACTCGTCGACCATGCGCTTGATCTCGTCCACCTGGCGCACGATCGTGGCGGTGCACTGGTCGAACACCTCCTTGTCGGCGGTGATGACCTTCCCGTACTTGCGGCGGATCCGCTCGGCGGAGAGCTGGATCGGGGTCAGCGGGTTCTTGATCTCGTGGGCGATGCGGCGCGCCACGTCGCCCCAGGCGGAGCTGCGCTGCGCCTGGACGAGGTCGGTGATGTCGTCGAGCGTCACCACCGAGCCGCGGGACGCCCCCTGCGCCTGCTCGCTCGTGACCCGCACCGTGATGGTGCGCTCGCCCCGGGACCGGGTGAGCTGGACCTGCTGCTGCTGCAGGCTGCGCGGGCGCGCCTCGCTCTCGGCCAGCACCGGCGCGAGCTCCGGCACCGCGCGGGCCAGCGGCTCGCCGACCAGGGCGTCGCTCGCGAGGTCGAGCATCCGCTCGGCGGCGGGGTTGGCGATGGTGACGAAGCCCGCCGCGTCGAGACCGATCACCCCGGGCGAGACCCCCGACAGCACGGCCTCGGTGAAGCGGCGGCGGGTGTCGATCAGGTCGCTCGCGGCGATCAGGCCGGCGTGCTGGCGGCGCAGCTCCTGGGTCATCTTGTTGAAGCTCTCGCCCAGGTGGGCGAGGTCGCCGCTGGTCTTCTTGGTCGGCACCTGGGCGTAGAAATTGCCCGACGCCACCTGGTCGGCGGCGTTGATCAGCCGCCGGATCGGCGCCACGAACCGGTTGGCGAAGTTCATGCCGAACCAGACGGCCGAGAGCAGCGCGATCAGCGCGATCAGCAGGAACACCGACGCGAAGGTGATCTGGATCGAGCGGCGCAGCGAATCGTAGGTGAGGTACTCGGCCGCCGCCGCCCGGGACACGCCGGGGAACTCGATGGCGAGCTGGCTCACCTCCCGCTGCACCATCAGCACGGCGTCGTCGTAGGCCGGCATGCGCAGCAGCGCGGCGAAGACCCGGCCCTCGGTGGGCAGGAGGCAGATCGGATCGGCGGAGTTCGCCGCGTCCTCGAAGGCCGCCGCCGAGGGCAGGCGGTTCGTCTTCAGGACGTCGATCTTGGCCCGGGCCACCACCTCGGTGGGGCCGCGCATGATCTGCGCCACCGGCAGGCCGAGATTGGTCGCCCGGGTGGTCAGGAAGGTCTGGAACCAGTCCCGGTTCACGTCGAAGTTCGGCCGGGCCCGGGTGAGGTCGTCGGCGAGGATGCGGATCTCGCGGGCGAGGCTCTGGCACTGGTTCTCCTGGTAGGCGTCGGCCACCTCCACGGATTTCAGCACCACGTCCCGGACCCGGTCGGTGAAGCCGAGCGACAGGCCCCGGTCGATCGTCACCGAGGCGACCACGGCGAGCAGGATCGTCGGCAGGATCGCGATCAGCGAGAACAGGCCGACGATGCGGGTGTGCAGGCGCGCCACCGCGGCGTTGGCCTTGCGGGCGTGCAGGAAGACCCGCGCCTCCCAGGCGATGATGACCGCGAGGCCGAGCACCAGGGCGGCGTTGATGGCCAGCAGCGTCACGCCGTAGGCCGGCGTCGGCGTCACCCGGATCACCCCGGCCAGGATCAGGAAGGTCGCGAGCGCCGAGACCAGGGCGGTGATCACCATGGCGGCGCCGATCCAGCCGGGACCGCGCGGGCCCGGCCGCAGCGATTCCGCCAGGGGCGTGCCGGACGGCTGGGACGCCTCGGGGCCCGCGGGCGTGCCCGCGTCCCGCTGATCCGCGTCCCGCTGATCCGCGGCCGGCTGGACAGCGTCCTGCTGGACCGCGTCCTGGCCCGCCCCGTCGGCACCCCTCTCGGGGACCGACGCGGGGCCTTCCTCTGTCCGTGAGCGTCTCAGGAACGGCATGACTGGTGCAGGGCCACAACAGTGTGGCGGAATTAATACGAATCCAGGCGTCCGGGCGGCGGATCGGCGGCGCGATCCGCCGCACGCGGCCGGCCTTGACCCCGCCCCGCCCCGCCCGTACCCCCGGTCGCGGAGGCGAACGGGGTCTGGTGGCCCTCCTGGTCTTCAAAACCAGCGGTACGCCAACAGCGTACGGTGGGTTCGATTCCCATCCGCTTCCGCCACGCTTCAGACAATCGAAACCGATGAACCAGTGTTCGCCGATATTCAGGCGACACGTGCGATTAAATTCGCGATACTGCTTCATCGGAACTGTGGGGGTGCCGGCTCGTTTCCCGCGATCGATCCCGCACGGGTGCCCGCGTGAAGAACCGATCCGCCGCCACCGTCCCGTTCCCGCCGGCCGCGGCCGGCCGCGCGCGCTGAGGCCGGCCATGCTGGACAGACTCGTCACGCTCCTCCCGCCCGGCGCCCGCGAGGCGCTGCGAACCCTCGCGGTGCGCCGGCCCGTGCGACTTCCCGCGGGACTTCCCCCGCGTCGGCCGGGCGCCGAGGCCACGATCCTGCCGGGGCTCGACGCGCGGCCCGCCCCGATGGCGCCGCTGCACCCGCCCGCCGCCATCAACGACAATCCCCTCCAGGCCCTCCACGACGCCGTCGAGCGGGACCTGCGCGCCAGCGGCCACCTGCGCTGAGCGCGGGCCGCGCGGCCGACCGTCAGCGCTTGGCCGGTGCGGGGCCTTCGGGAATCGTCCCGGGCGCGATCCAGTGGCAGGCCGTGGTGCCGCGCACGGCGGCGCAGTCGTAGCTCGCGCCGCCCAGCGTCACCTTGTCGACGATGCCGGCGAGGTCCGTGCGCGCCAGCGCCGCGCAGCCGAGATGGTCCGCCTTGGGGTCGGCCAAGTGCGCCGCGGCCGCCGCCGCACCGTCGCGCATCAGCATGCGGTAATTGGCCAGCGACGGGCAGCCGATCACCGGCGGCCCGGCCCGCCGGTCCGGGACGCTCCTGTCGGGGCGGGGCGCGCGGGGCGCCTGCTGGGCCTGGACCTGCGCCGCGCCGAGGCCGAGGGCCAGCGCGACGAGGACGGCGTCGGGGAGGAGGCGGCGTGTCATGGGCCGCTCGTAGCACGGCGCGTCCGGTGTTGCGCATCCACCGCGCCGCTACGCTCAGCCCCCCGGCCGGGCCCCTCGCCCGGCCGCCGCAGACCTGCGGCGGATTGGGGGCTCGCCTGCGGATGTTCAGGCTTGACCGCGGGCCCGCCATTTGCGAGCGCCGCGCAGGAACGGAGGACGGGCCATGACGACGGAAATCGACAGCGACCAGAGACTGCACTTGGTCTTCGGCGGTGAATTGCAGGATCTCGACGGGGTCCGGTTCCGGGACATCAAGAACCTCGACATCGTCGGCATCTTCCCGGACTACGCCACCGCCCAGGCCGCGTGGCGGGCCAAGGCCCAGGCCACCGTCGACAGCGCGCAGACGCGCTACTTCGTGGTGCACCTGCACCGGCTGCTGGAGCCGCCGGCCCCCTGAGGGGACCGGGCGCGCGGGGATCCGAACCCGGGTCCGGGGCCGGGTCCGCCGCGCGCGTCCGCGGTGAGAGCGGGGTAAGAGCGCGGTGAGGGCGCGGCCGTGAAGGCATTGTGACACTTCCGGCCCGCTGCTAAGAGCCTCGCCCGTCATCGGATCGTTCCGGCTCCTCGGGAGACCGGTCTGAACAAGAGCGGCGGGAGGTCCGGCCGCGAGCGAGCGGCCGCCCATGAAATCCTCGATCAAGATCATCGCCGGGAATGCCAGCCGGCCCCTGGCCGAGGCGATCGCGGCCTATCTCGAATTGCCGCTCGCCAAGTGCATGGTCCGGCGCTTCGCCGACATGGAGATCTTCGTCGAGCTCCAGGAGAACGTGCGCGGCGAGGACGTGTTCATTGTCCAGTCGACCTCGTTCCCGGCGAACGACCACCTGATGGAGCTGCTGATCATGATCGACGCCGCGCGCCGGTCCTCGGCCCGGCGCATCACGGCGGTGATCCCGTATTTCGGCTACGCGCGGCAGGACCGGCGCACCTCCGGCCGCACCCCGATCTCGGCCAAGCTGGTGGCGAACCTGATCACCGAGGCGGGCGCCGACCGCGTCCTGACCCTCGACCTCCACGCCGGCCAGATCCAGGGCTTCTTCGACATCCCCACCGACAACCTGTTCGCCGCCCCCGTGATGGTGCGCGACATCAAGGAGCGGCTGCCGAGCGCCGACCGGATGGTGGTCTCGCCGGACGTCGGCGGCGTGGTCCGGGCCCGGGCCATCGCCAAGCGGATCGACTGCCCGCTGGCCATCGTCGACAAGCGCCGCGAGCGCCCCGGCGAGTCCGAGGTGATGAACATCATCGGCGAGGTCGAGGGCCGCTCCTGCATTCTCGTGGACGACATCGTCGATTCGGGCGGCACCCTGGTCAACGCCGCCGAGGCCCTGCTCAACGCCGGCGCCAAGGACGTCTCGGCCTACATCACGCATGGCGTGCTGTCGGGCGGCGCGGTCTCGCGCATCGCCGCCTCGCGGATGAAGGAGCTGGTGATCACCGACTCGATCCAGCCGACGCAGGCCGTCAAGCTCGCCCGCAACATCCGGGTGGCGACGATCGCGCCGCTGCTCGGCGAGGCGATCGGCCGGACCGCGACCGAATCCAGCGTCTCCAGCCTGTTCGACTGACGGCGCCGTCCGGCCGATTCCGGCCGGCCCTGAGGCGCCCCGCCCCTACCGGCCCGGCACCCAGCCGCCCCGGTTGCCGGTCTCGGTGCCCGGCGCGGTGAGCACCAGGACCGTGCGGCCCGGCAGCGGCACGGCGGTCCCGGCCGCGATCGCCGGCGCGCCGGGGGTGCGGGCGCCCGCGGGCTCGCCCGTGTCGAAGGCCGGCGTCCACGGGCCGCCGATCACCGGGGCGAGGCGGAAGCTGACGGCCTCCGCCCCGGCATTGAACAGCATCAGCAGGCGCTCGCCCGGGTCGCCGTCGTTGCCGATCTGCATGCCGAACACCTGGAGCCCGTCGTCGGACCAGTGCCGGACCTCCATCTCGATGCCCTCGGGGGAGAGCCAGTGCACGTCGCGCAGGGGCTCGTCGGGGTCGATCAGCGCGCCCGTGAAGAAGCGCCGCCGCCGCAGGGCCGGTTGGGCCCGGCGCAGGGCCAGCAGGTTGGCCACGAAGTCCGTGAGGGCCGGATCCGGATCGACGCTCCAGTCCATCCAGCTCGTCGGGTTGTCCTGGGCGTAGGCGTTGTTGTTGCCGCCCTGGCTGCGGGAGCGCTCGTCGCCCATGAGCAGCATCGGGACGCCCTGGGCCAGCATCACCGTCGCCAGCATGTTGCGCTTCTGGCGGGCGCGGAGCGCCAGGATCGCCGCGTCGTCGGTGTCGCCCTCGACGCCGTAGTTGCGGCTGACGTTGTGGTTATGGCCGTCGCGGTTGTCCTCGCCGTTGGCCTCGTTGTGCTTCTCCTCGTACGACACCGTGTCGGCGAGCGTGTAGCCGTCGTGGCTGGCGATGAAGTTGACGCTGGCCAGCGGCGAGCGCCCGGACGGGGCGAACACCTCGCGCGAGCCGGTCAGCCCCTGCGTGACCTTGGCGAGCGTGGCGGAATCGCCCTTCCAGAAGCCCCGGGCGGCGTCGCGGAACTTGTCGTTCCACTCGCTCCAGCCGCGCGGGTAGCCGCCGAGCTGGTAGCCGCCCTCCCCGACATCCCACGGCTCGGCCACCATCTTGACCCGCGCCAGCACCGGGTCCTGCGCCACGGCCTGGAAGAACGCCGCCTGCGGGGTGAAGGCGAAGGGCGCCCGCCCGAGGCTCGAGGCGAGGTCGAAGCGGAAGCCCGCGATGCCGTAGGCGGTGACCCAGTGGCGCAGCGAATCGAGCACGAGCTGCATCACCCGCGGGTGGCTCGCGTCGAAGGTGTTGCCGCAGCCGGTGCAGTCGCGGTTGCGGCGCGGGTCGGCGGGATCGAGCTTGTAGTAGCTGGCGTTGTCGATGCCGCGGAACGACAGGGTCGGGCCGGTATGGTCGCCCTCGGCGGTGTGGTTGTAGACCACATCGAGCCAGGTCTCGATCCCGGCGGCGTTCAGCTCCCGGATCGCCGCCTTCAGGCCGCCGAGGCCGCCCTCCCCCAGGTAGCGCGGCTCCGGGGCGAAGTAGCCCAGTGGCTGATAGCCCCAGAAATTGACGAGCCCCTTCTCCACCAGAAAGCGGTCGTCCGCGAAGGCCTGGATCGGCAGCAGCTCCAGGGCGGTGACGCCGAGCTTGACGAGGTGCTCGATGATCGCCGGGTGGGCGAGCGCCCCGTAGGTGCCGCGCTCCGCCTCGGGAATGTCGGGATGGGTGCGGGTCAGCGCCTTGACGTGCGCCTCGTACACCACCGTCTCGGCGAGCGGCCGGCGGACCGGGTTGAGGGCGAGGTCGGGCACCTCCGGCGCGGTGACCACGCAGCGCGGCATGTAGACCGCGCTGTCGCGCCGGTCGATCCGGTCCTCGCGCCCGCCGCCCCGGCGGTGGCCGTAGAGCGCGTCGTGCCAGCGGATCCGGCCGCGGATCTCCCGCGCGTAGGGGTCGAGGACGAGCTTCGAGGCGTTGAACCGGTGGCCCGCCGCCGGGTCCCAGGGGCCGTGCACTCGGTAGCCGTAGAGCTGGCCCGGCAGCACGCCGCGCAGGTAGCCGTGCCAGACGTCGTCGGTCCGGCAGGGCAGCCGCACCGTGCGGGTCTCGTGCCGCTCCCCCGGCTCGAACAGGCAGATGTCGACCGCGGTGGCGTGCTCGGAGAACAGGGCGAAGTTGACGCCGCGCCCGTCGAAATGGGCGCCGAGCGGTGCCGGTACCCCGTCGTCGACGGCGATCATGCGGGGCGTCCGGTCACACGGATGGCGGCGGGCGGGAGCAGCGGGAGGCGCCGGCTATTCGGCGGCCGCGGCGGCGGTGGGCGGCTCGCGCTCGACCGTGCGGAAGTTCTCGAGTTCCGCCAGGAAGTTGCGCGCCCACCAGTCGACGTCCTCGCGGGTCATGCGCTCGACCATCGGCTTCCAGCGCGCCAGCCGCTCGGCCTTCGGCATGTAGAGGGCCGCGCGGATCGCCTCGGCGACCTCGAACCGGTCGTAGGGGTTGATCAGCAGCGCCTCGGGCAGCTGCCGGGCGGCGCCGGCGAATTTCGACAGGACCAGCACCCCCGGATCGTCCTCGCTCTGGGCGACGACGTACTCCTTGGCGACGAGGTTCATGCCGTCGCGCATCGGCGTGACGAGCCCGACCCGGGCGGCCCGGTAGAGGCCGGCCAGCACGGGCCGCGGATAGGCCTTGGTGATGTACTGGATCGGCGTCCAGGCCGGGTCGCCGAGCGAGCCGTTGATCTCGCCGACCTTCTCGTTCACCTCGCGGGCGAGCTGCTCGTATTCCGGCACCTCGCTGCGGGATTTCGGCGTGATCTGGATGTAGGTGACGTTGCCGCGCTGGTCGGGATTCGAGGCGAAGAAGCTCTCCACCGCCTCCATCCGCTCGGGCACGCCCTTGGAATAGTCGAGCCGGTCGACGCCGATCAGCAGCTTGCGGGTGCGCAGGCCCGCGATGGTCTCGCGCACGACCTTGTTGGAATTGGCCTTCTCGGCGGCCTCCTTGAA
Organism: Methylobacterium sp. 285MFTsu5.1; assembly: GCF_000383455.1. Taxonomy (NCBI): domain Bacteria; kingdom Pseudomonadati; phylum Pseudomonadota; class Alphaproteobacteria; order Hyphomicrobiales; family Methylobacteriaceae; genus Methylobacterium; species Methylobacterium sp. 285MFTsu5.1. Next base: position 38,230 of record NZ_KB911295.1, read on the forward strand.
GCCCGCGACGTCGATGCCGATCGGGAAGGCGCGGATCCGGGTCCGGCGGCCGTCGACCATCAGCGAGCCGCCGCCGAGCGGGATCGCCCGCTGGGTATCGACGAGGTTGCGCTGCAGGTTCTGGACGTCCGCCTCGGTCTGCAGGCCGATCAGGTCGTAGTCGACGATGGCGCGCAGTAGTTCGGTGCTCGCCGGCAGCGAGTTGAACACGTCGGCGGCGGGCCAGGGGATGTGGTGGAAGTAGCCGATCGGGTTGTCGAGCCCGAGTCCGCGCAGCTCGGCGGCGAGCGGCAGCAGGTGGTAATCGTGGACCCAGATGATGTCGTCGGGCTCGACCAGCTTGGCCAGCGCCCGCGCGAAGGTCCGGTTCACGCGGCTGTAGCCGGCATAGTCCGAGCGCGAGAAGGCGCCGAGCCCGAGCCGGTAATGCATGATCGGCCACAGGGCGCGATTCGCGAAGCCGGCGTAGTATTCCAGGTGATCCTGCGGCGAGAGGTCGACGACGGCGTACTGGACCCGGCCCCGATCAATCAGCGTCGGCTCCTCGGACGGCTCGTCCGTGATGGTGCCGCTCCAGCCGAACCACAGACCTTCGTAGGCCGTGAAGGCCTCCTTGACCGCGACGGCGAGGCCGCCCGCCGCCACCGCCTTGCCGCCCTCCTCCGGGACGGCGACGCGGTTCGATACGATCACAAGGCGTGCCACGCGGGTCGGCTCCGGATCAGGGGCGCGGGTCGGGTCGAGGATATCGCCGCGCCTGCATCGGGACGTCACTACTATGTCAGAACGCGCGGAGGCCCTGCGCGATCCTTTGTCGGTCGTCCCGCAACCCAAGCGTGAAGCCGGGCGCGGGTCAAGTCGAGGCCCTGCCGTTCCGGGACAGGGCGGCCGCTCCGTCCCGGTCGGGCGCCCCGGTCGGGCGCCCCATGCGAGCGTTGTACAAGCGTGGCGGTTCTGGCAGATCTTGCCTGAACGGCGCGTGAGCGGTGCCGCCCGTCGCGCCGGACCCCGCGCATGCATCGGAAGGGCGCACAGGGACCGGAACCCGCGACAGCCGAGTCGGTTACTCAGCCATCGCGGGGCCCGCGGCCGCCGCGAGCGGCCCCGTTCCCGCGCCGCGAGGAGTGTTTTCGAGATGGCCGGCAACGAGTTACCGCAAGGCACCCCCGCGGATCCGATCGCGGATCCGCACCGCGAGGGGCCGCACGCCGCGCCGCACGACGCGCCCCACACCGCCGGGGAGGAGCGCGCGCAGTGGCGGGCCCTCCAGGGCGACGTCGAGGGGCTCGCCGACGTGGCGGCCGAGCGCGGGCGCGGCCTGCTCGACGCGGCCCGGCTGCAGGCGCAGAGCTACGTCGAGCAGCGCAAGAGCGACGCCGCGCAGTCGGTCCACGACCTGGCGCAGACGATCCGCAATTCCGGCCGCGATCTCGGCGACAAGCCGAACGTCCGCGCCTTCTTCGACAGCGCCGCCGACGGGCTGGAGCAACTCGGCTCCTCGATCGAGCGCCGCAGCCTCGGCGAGTTCTACAGCGAGGCCGAGTCCTTCGCCCGGCGCGCGCCGGTGGCGGTGGCCGTGGGGACCTTCGTGGCCGGCCTGATCGCCGCCCGCTTCATCAAGTCGTCCAGCCTGCCGCCGGAGGCGCCGGACGGCGACGCCCGCGACAGCTTCCGGGCCTGACGCCATGACCTACGGCTCCGACCCGCGCCAGACGGGCCCCTCCACGGGCCCAGCCACGGGCCCCTCCAGCATCCAGAGCCTGATCGGCGACGCCCTGCGGGAGACCAACGAGCTCGCCCGCAAGGAGATCGCGCTGTTCCGGGCCGAGATGGCCGGCAACGTCCGCCAGCTCATCGTCGGCCTCGCCTGCATGGTCGGCTCGGCGGTGTTCGCCGTGGTCGCCCTGCTGGTGCTGATCGGCGCCTTCGTGAAGTGGCTCGCCACCATCGTAGGCTCCGAGTGGCTCTCGGCCCTGATCGTCGGCGGCGTTCTGCTGCTCCTCGCCCTCGGGATGGCCCTGTGGGCGCGCAGCGTCCTCTCCCTCTCGACCCTGGCCCCGAAGCGCACGACGCGCCAGGTCCGCCAGGATGCCCAGGCCCTCTCGGAGCGCGTGTCCGGATGAGTACGATGAACGACCTCGAGAAGGAGATCGAGGAGAGCCGCGCCCGGCTCGACGATACGATCGACCGCATCCAGGGCCGGCTCTCGGTGCCGAATCTCGTGGACGAGATGCTGGGCAATGCCCGGCGGGTGCCGGCGCTGAACACGACCTACGATTCGGCCCTGGAGGCGGTGCGCCGCAATCCCGTGCCGGTGCTGCTGATCGCGGCAGGCGTCGGCCTGCTGTTCAACCGGATGGCCCGCGACGCCCAGCGCCGCCGCACCGAGGTCTCGGCCGAGCGCGTGCCCACCCTGAACACCGGCGCGGCGCGCGGCTACGACCCCGACCGCCCGACGGTCCGCCCGGCCCGCGATCCGCTGGACACGACCGAGATCTGAGGACCGGACCCGTCCGGGTCCGGCCGGATCCGGGACGAGACACCGTGCCGCCCGGCCGGACGACCGGGCAGACCGGCACCGAAGGCGGGCCGGCGAGACCGACATCTGAGGACAGCGCCATGACCGACAAGCCGGGTATCCCCTCCAGCACCCCCGAGCAGCTCGCCGCCGCGGCGGGGATGCCGCACGGCGCCGACGACAAGAGCCTGCGGCCGGATCCGACCGGCCTCGGCGACCCGGGCGCGCCCGGCACCGCCGCGGGCGACTTCACCCTCCGGCCGGATCCGCGCGGCCTGCACGACCCGCTTCGGCCCGGCGCGGCGACGGGCTCGCACGACGCCGCCCATGACACTGCCCAGGACGCTGCCCAGGACGCTGCCCAGGACGCCGCTTCGGCCGCGAAGGACGGCATCCGGGTGGCGGGCGACCGGGCCACCGAGTTCGCCGGGCAGGCGCGCCGCACCGTCTCGGGCCTCGCCGACGACATCAACGACCGCCTCGGCGGGGCGGCCGATCAGGCGCGCGACCGCGCCACCGCGGCCTACGACGAGGCCCGGGAGCGGGCCGGCGCCCTCCATCGCCGCAACATGCGGGCGCTGGACGACCTGACCAACCAGGGGATCGAGGGGATCAACCGCGGGCGCACCGCCGTCGAGCGCTTCGTGGACGACAACCCGCTCCTCGTCGGCGTCGTCGGCGTGGCCGCGGGCCTGCTCCTCGGCGCGCTGCTGCCGCGCACCCGCCAGGAGGACCGGAGCATCGGTCCCTGGGCCGACGAGGTCCGCGACCAGGGCCTGCGCTACGCCCGCGAGGTGACCAATATCGGCCGCGAGTTCGTCCAGACCGCCCTCGACCCGGACAATCTCAACGCCGCCGCCCGCAAGGTGGTCGATCCGGAGAGCCACACGCCGCCCGCGGGCGAGCGGACGCAGCACAATCTCTGATTCGGTGGCCGAGGCCCCTCCGTGGGGGCCTCGGCGCCGTCATCCCGGGCGAGGCGACGTGCCCCGGAGTTGCGCGACGTCGAGCAGCGTGGCGCCGCCTGGATTGCTCCGCTCGCAGCGACGCGGTGGCCGGATCCTCGCTCCGTCGACCCTCCTGACAGGACGGCGCGTCAGTCCCGGTACAGCCCCGCATGCGCCTCGCGGAGCAGGTTCTTCTGGACCTTGCCCATCGTGTTGCGCGGCAACTCGTCCACGAACAGGACCCGCTTGGGGCACTTGAACCGGGCGAGGCGCCCCTCCAGGGCGGCCTGCACGCCGGCCTCGTCCGGGCAGCCGGCGCCGCCCACCACCACGGCGGTGACGGCCTCGCCGAAATCCGGGTGCGCCAGGCCGATCACGGCGGATTCGACCACGCCCGGCAGGGCGTCGATCTCGGTCTCGACCTCCTTCGGGTAGACGTTGAAGCCCCCCGAGATGATCAGGTCCTTGCCGCGCCCGACGATGTGGACATAGCCCCGGCCGTCGACCTTGCCGAGGTCGCCGGTGATGAAGAACCCGTCGGCCCGGAACTCGGCGGCGGTCTTCTCGGGCATGCGCCAGTAGCCCTGGAACACGTTCGGGCCCTTCACCTCGATCATGCCGACCGCGTCGGGCCCGAGGGCCGCGCCGGTCTCGGGATCGACCACCCGCAGGGACACGCCCGGCAGGGGGAAGCCCACCGTGCCGGCGACCCGGTCCCCCGCGTAGGGGTTCGAGGTGCTCATGTTGGTCTCGGTCATGCCGTAGCGCTCGAGGATGGCGTGACCCGTGCGGGCCTGCCATTCCCGGTGCGTCTCGGCGAGCAGCGGCGCCGAGCCCGACACGAACAGGCGCATGCCCCGGGCCGCCTCCGGCGTCAGGCCCGGCTCCTTGAGGAGCCGGGTGTAGAAGGTCGGGACGCCCATCAGGGCGGTCGCCCGCGGCATCAGGCTCAGGATCAGCTTCGGGTCGAGCCGGGGCAGGAACAGCATGGAGCCGCCGCTCGCCAGCACCGTGTTGGTCGCCACGAACAGGCCGTGGGTGTGGAACACCGGCAGGGCGTGGATCAGCACGTCGTCGGCGGTGAAGCGCCAGTACGCGACCAGCGTCCGGGCATTCGACGCGAGGTTGTCGTGGGTCAGCATGGCGCCCTTGGAGCGCCCGGTCGTGCCCGAGGTGTAGAGGATCGCCGCGAGATCCTCCGGACCCCGGGGCACGTCCGCGAAGGCGGCGCCCGCATCGGCGGCCCGGTCAGCAGCCTCCGCGGCGCTGCCGCCGCCCGCCGCGTCGAGGGTCCAGACCTGCCGGACGCCGGCGGCGGCCTCGGCGAGCGCGTCGCGCCGGCCCGGGTCGCAGACGAACACGGTCGGCTCGGCGTCGCCCAGGAAGTAGCCGATCTCCGCCGGGGTGTAGGCGGTGTTGAGCGGCAGGAACACGGCGCCGGCCCGGACCGCGCCGAGATACAGGAAGATCACCTCGGGGCTCTTCTCGACCTGCACGGCCACCCGGTCGCCGGGCGCGACGCCCGCCGCCCGCAGGGCCGCCGCGTAGGCGCCGGAGCGGGCGATCAGGTCCGCGTACGCGTAGCGGCGCCCGTCCGGCGTCTCGATCACGGTCTTGGCGGGATCGGCGGCGCCGTCCCGCACCAGGGAGAAGAGGTGGTTCGTCATCGTGAGGCTGGGCTATCACGGGCTATGGGTCGCGCGCACCCATAGCCGCCCGGAGGCCCCCTCGGCGAGCCCTTTCCGGCGGCGCGTCGTCCGCGCGGCCCGGTGAGTCGCGACGCCTACGCCTCGGCGAGCACCACGGCCCGGGGCGGCGGCAGCTTGGCGCGCAGTTCCCGGGTCACCGCCGGCGCCGCCACCACGGTGCCGAGATTGGCGTAGGTCTCGTGGTTCCGCTCGATGGCCGCGAGGTCGTAGAGGTAGTTGACCATCAGCCCGTGGGACTGCGCCAGCCCCTTCTTGGAGGTGTCGCCCAGGAAGTTGATCCGGTCGAGGCGCGCGCCGTTGCCGAGATGGAACCGGGCCACCGGGTCGAGGGGGCGCCCGCGCTCGTTCTTGGCGCGCAGGAAATAGGCGGCCGCGGCCGGGATCAGCGCCCGGCGCACCGTCTCGGCCCGGGCCTTGTCGGCCGGCCAGGCCGGGTCGTCCAGCGCCCGCAGGGTCTCTACATCCTCGGGCAGCAGGCCCTGCGGGCTGTCGGCCCGGCGCTCCCGCGCCAGCCACGCCGCGAAGCCCGGCACCGGCGAGAGCGTCACGAAGGTCTTGAGCGTGGGGACCTCGCGGGTCAGGTCCTCGACCACCTGCTTGATCAGGAAGTTGCCGAAGGTCACGCCGGCGAGGCCCTTCTGGCAGTTCGAGATCGAGTAGAACACCGCCGTGGTGGCCGCCTGCGGCTGCAGCGGCTTGCGCTCCTGCGACAGGATCGGGGCGATCGCCGGGGCGATCTGGTCGGTGAGCGCCACCTCGACGAAGATCAGCGGCTCGTCGGCGAGCGCCGGGTGGAAGAACGCGAAGCAGCGCCGGTCCGGCGGCTCGATGCGGGCGCGCAGGTCGTCCCAGCCGGAGATGGCGTGGACCGCCTCGTAGCGGATGATCTTCTCCAGGATGTGCGCCGGCGTCGTCCAGTCGATGTGGCGCAGCACGAGGAAGCCGCGGTTGAACCACGACGCGAACAGGTGCTCGAAGTCGCAGTCGAGGCTGTCGACGGCGTCCATCAGGGCGGGGTCGGCCTCGTCGCCGGCGCGCAGGGCCCGGCGCAGGTCGAACAGGTCCTCGCGCATCCGCACGAGGCTGAGCGTGCCGCCGCGGGCGAGGTTGAGGCGGCGAATCAGCTCCTGGCTGCGCGGCTCGGCGGCTTCGTGCAGGCTGCCCAGGCGGGCGCGGGAGGGGGCGGCGCGGTAGGCGGCGATGGCCTCGTCGACGGCGGCGTGGTCCGCGTCGAAGTCGAGGGCGATGGCCCGCAGGAAGGCGTGGCGCTCCGCCTGACCGAAGCTCGCGTAGCGGTCGAGGATCAGGCGGGCCAGCGCCACCCCGGAGGCCTCGCCGCGCCGGGAGATCAGGTCCTCGCAGAGCTTGACGAGGTCGCCGGCACTCGCCCGGGACGCGATGTCGCCGCGCCCGATCCCGATCAGGTCGCGGCCGCGCTCGCTGATGGTCTGAAGCAGGTCGCCGAAGAAGGAGATCGCCGCCATGACCTTCGCACTGACCCCCGATGACCCGGATTCGAGACGTGTCCGGTCCCGCGACGCCGGCTCGTCGGTCGGGCGCGGACGGAACGGGATCCGGACGCCGGCGGGCGTCCCGATCCGCCCGCCATTCTACGGCGCCGCGGCCGCCGCGACCAGAGCTTGACCGGTCGCCGACGCGGGGATCCCAGAGTGCGGGAGCGGCACGAAGATCGTGTGACGGGTGGGGCCGCGCGACGGGTCCGGCCGGGCGGTCGTCAGAGCCGCTCGGCCACGGTGGCGAGGTCCGCCCGCTCGCGCCAGTCGCCGACGCCGTGCTGGCGGGCGAAGCGCAGCTCCGCGGCGCGGCGGGCGCGCTCGGGATCGCGGGCCCGCGCGATCGCGACCGAGCCGATCGTGAACGGCACCCCGAGGATCTCCTTGGCGAAGTCGACGCGGTAGTTCGGCATCCCGTACTCCCTGCTGCGGCGGCCCCGGCGCCGTTCGCACGGAACGAAACCGCCCACTCGTTCGTAGTCCGGTCCATAAACCTCGCGAGGCCCGGCGCCCGGCGCATCGGTCGCGGCGCCCGCTGGCATGCGGGCGCCGCCGGCTGCGTCTGTTGCATATGGTGCGCCGCCGGCTCCGGTGAAGGGGCCCGGGGCGTCCCGGCAGGGATGCATCGCCGCAGCTTGCCCGGCGGCGCGCTCCGCCCGTATCGCTCGCCGCTCCGATCGCCCTCCCCACACGGACCCGACCATGGCTCTCCCGCGGCGGCCCACCCGCCTGCCCCCGACCCGGCCGTGACCGCACCCCTCGACGCGAAGGCCCGGCTCGGCCTGACGCTGATCGCCGGCGGGGCCGTGGCCAACATCTACTACAACCAGCCGCTGCTCGGCCTGATCGTGGCCGAGTTCGGCGACCGCGCCGCCCTGTGGGTGCCGACCACGGCCCTGGTCGGCTACGGGCTCGGCATCGTCGGGCTCGTGCCGCTCGGCGACGCCCTGCCGCGCCGCGCCCTGATCGTGGGGCAGTGCCTCGGCCTCGCCCTGGCCCTGCTCGCCGTGGGCCTCGCGCCGAACCTCGCCTGCCTCGCGCTCGCCCATCTGGTGGTCGGCGTGCTGTCCTGCGCGGCCCAGCAGGCGGTCCCGTTCGCGGCCGAGCTCGCCCCGGACGCGAGCCGCGGGCGGATCGTCGGCCAGGTCATGACCGGGCTCCTCACCGGCATCCTGCTCGCCCGCACGGCGAGCGGCTTCCTGGGGGCGCATCTCGGCTGGCGGCCGGTCTTCCTGGTCGCCTCCGTGCTGGCGCTCGCCATGGCAGGCATCGCGCGGGCCACCCTCCCCCACACGGTGCAGACGCACCCGCTGCGCTACCGCGCCCTGATGCTGTCGATCCTCCACCTCGCCCGCACGCAGCCGGTGCTGCGCACGGCGAGCCTGTCGCAGGCGCTGCTGTTCGCGGGCTTCAACGCCTTCTGGGCGACCCTGGCCCTGTTGGTCGAGGCGCCGCCCTTCGGCCTCACCGCCGCCGGGGCCGGGCTGTTCGGCGTGATCGGCGTCTGCGGGGCCTTCGTGGCGCCGATCTCGGGCCGCTTCACCGACCGCCGGGGCGCGAAGCCCGTGGTCCTCGGCGGCAGCCTGCTGGTCGCCCTGTCCTTCGTGGTCCTGTGGGGCGGGGGCACGTGGTCGCTCGCCGCGGTGGCGCTCGGCGTGCTGCTCATCGACATCGGCATGAACGGCGCGCTCATCGCCAATCAGACCCGGGCCTACGCGCTGGTCCCGGGCGCGCGGGGCCGCATCAACACCGTGCTGTTCACCACCCTGTTCGTGTTCGGGGCGCTCGGCGCCTATGCCGGTTCGCAGGCCTTCCTGCTCGTGGGCTGGCCGGGCGTCTGCGCGGTCGGCCTCGCCTTCTCGGCGCTGGCCGTGCTCGTGGCGGCCCGCGACCCGCACCCGCCGGGGGCTCGGCCTACTTGAGCACCCGCGACAGCCGACACCAGCCCGCCCTGTCGGGCGGAAGCCCGAAGCGCAGGCGCTCCGGGCGCCCGGCGAAGCGCCGCACCGCGATGCCGGCCGCCGCCAGCCGCCGGTAGAGGTCCGGCCCGTCGGGGAAATCGGCGGTCCGGAACAGGCAGGTGCCGCCGACGACCCGGCCGCCGGCCCGGGCGATCATCCGGTCGAGGCGGCCCGCATCCGCGGCCCGGGCCCGGGCGGCCTCGACGCGCCAGCCCGCGTCCGACAGGGCCGCGCGCCCGATCGCCAGGGCCGGGCCCGACACCGCCCAGGGTCCGAGCGCCGCGGCGATCCGGGCCGCCGTGCCGGGCTCGGCGACCGCGAAGCCGAGGCGCAGGCCGGCGAGCCCGTAGGTCTTGCCGAAGGAGCGCAGCACCACGGTGCCGGGCCCCGAGTCCGGTGCGGAGACGTGCGGGCACAGGCTCTCCACCGGCTCGAGGTCGGCGAAGGCCTCGTCGGCGACGAGCAGGCCGCCGCGCCGGCCGAGCGCCGCGGCGAGCGCCCGGCGCTCGGCCAGGGGATGGGTCCGCCCGTCCGGGTTGTTGGGATCGACGATCACCGCCACCCGGGCCGCGCCGAGGGCGTCGACGCTCGAGACCTCCGCCACCGCGTGCCCGGCCCGCGCCCAGGCGGCGGCGTGCTCGGCGTAGGTCGGCCCGAGAACCGCGACCCGGGTCGGGGCCAGGAGCCGGGGCAGGGTCTCGATCAGGACCTGCGTGCCGGGCGCGGGCACGACGTGGTCGGCGTCCGGCGCGCCGTAGGCCGCGGCGGCGGCCTCCCGGAGCGCGCGGACCTCGGCGGCCTCGGGCAGGCGCGCCCAGGCGCTGGCCTCCAGCGCGGGCACGGGATAGGGGACCGGGTTGATCCCCGTCGAGAGGTCGAGCCAGGGCTCCGGCGCGTCGGGAAAGGCTTGTCGGAGCCCGCCGAGATCGCCGCCATGCGCGATCGGGGCGGCCTCACGCGCGGGAACGCTCCACACCGAATGGTCCATCTGCCCGGTACGTTCGCCGACACGCTCGCCGTCCTCGCCGTCGCCCTCGGGATCGAGGCGGCGGCCGGCTATCCCGACGCGCTCTACAGGGCGGCCGGTCACCCTGTCACCTGGATCGGCCGGCTGATCACCGCCCTGGAGCGCGGCCTCAACCGCGGCTCGGCGCGCCGGCGGCGGGTCGCCGGCTGCCTCGCGCTGGCGCTGCTCCTCACCGCGGTGGGCCTGGCCGCCCTCGCCGTCGCGGCGCTGGCGGGGCTCGCCGGCCCCCTCCCCGCTCTGCTCCTCCTCGGCCTGCTCGGCGCGAGCCTGCCGGCGCAGCGCAGCCTGCACCAGCACGTCGCCGCCGTGGAGACGGCCCTGCGCGCGGGCGGCCTCGAGTCCGGGCGCCGGGCCGTGGCGATGATCGTGGGGCGCGACCCCGACCGCCTCGACGAGGCGGCTGTCTGCCGGGCCGCGATCGAGAGCCTGGCGGAGAACTTCTCCGACGGGATCGTGGCGCCGGCCTTCTGGATCGGCTGCCTCGGCCTGCCGGGGGGCGCCCTCTACAAGGCGGTCAACACCGCCGACAGCATGATCGGCCACCGCAGCCCGCGCTACGCCGCCTTCGGCTGGGCGGCGGCCCGGCTCGACGACGGCGTGAACCTGCCGGCCTCCCGGCTCGCGGGCCTGCTGATCGCCGGGGCGGCGGCCCTGCGCGGCGCCGACGCGCGCGGGGCGCTCCGGGCCATGGCCCGGGACGCGCGCCGGCACCGCTCGCCCAATGCCGGCTGGCCCGAATCCGCCATGGCGGGGGCGCTCGGCCTGCGGCTCGCGGGGCCGCGGGTCTATGACGGCACCCTCGTCCCGGACGCCCATATGGGCGACGGCCGGGACGCCGCCACGGCCGACGACATCGCCCGGGCGCTGGCCCTCTACCGCACCGCCTGCTGGCTGCAGGGCGGGCTCGTGCTGGCGCTCCTCGCGCTCTGCCTGTCGCTCACCGGCTGAGCCGTCCTCGCGAGCGGAGCGAAGCGCGCCAGGGCCGCGCGACCTCTGAGATCGTGGCGCCGACGGGATCGCTTCGCTCCGCTCGCAGAGACGGCGGCAATTCCCGATCGGGCCTTGGCACGGCCCGCGCACCGGACGCATCGTGGCCGGACGGGGCAGGATGAGGGAGACGCCGATGCGTGCCGTGTTCGTGGATGCCAGCGAGACCCTGGCGGCGGTGGCCCGGCGGCTGCTGCGGCCGGACGATCCGCCCTTCGCGGTCCACGCGGATCCCGGAATCGCGCCGCAGGACCTGCCCGCGATCCTCGACGGCGCCGAGACCGCGGTGATCGACCACACCGCCCTCCCCCTCGACGTGGCCCGGGCCTGCGCGGGCCTGAAGCACGTCGTGTTCCTCGGCACCGGCGCCCGCAGCTACATGGACCCGGAGGCGCTCCGGGACGCCCTCGGCGTCACCGTCCACACCATCAAGGGCTACGGCGACACCGCGGTCGCCGAGTGCGCCTTCGCGCTGATGTGGGCCGCCGCCCGCGGCCTGCCCGAGATGGACCGGGCGATGCGCGCCGGATCCTGGCTGCGCACCGAGGGGATCCAGCTCACCGGCAAGACCGTCGGCCTCGTCGGGTTCGGCGGGATCGCGGCCGAGATGGCGCGCCTCTGCCGGGGCGTGGGCATGCGGGTGCTCGCCTGGAACCGGACCCCGAAGACCCATCCCGGCGTCGACTTCGTCCCGCTCGACCGCCTGCTCGCCAAGAGCGACGTGGTCTCGCTCCACCTGCTCCTGACCGACGCGACGCGCGGCTTCCTGTCGGCCGCGCGGATCGCCGCGATGAAGCCCGGCGCGATGCTGATCAACACCGCCCGCGGGGCGGTGCTCGACGAGGACGCCCTGGTCGCGGCCCTGCGCACCGGCCACGTGGCGCGGGCCGGGCTCGACGTGTTCACCGTCGAGCCCCTGCCGCCGGATCACCCGCTGGCGCACCTGCCCAGCGTCACCCTGTCGGCGCACTCGGCGTTCCGCACGCCCGAGGCGAGCGACAACCTGATCGGCGCCGCCCTCGACCATTGCCGGCGGATCGCCGCCGGCTGACAGCTGCGCCGCGGGAGCGGCCGCCCCGGTGCTCGGCTCTCCTAGTGCTCGGTGCCCTGCATGTTCGGGCGCGGCTCGCCGCCGTGGTGGTGGATCACGCTGGAGCGCTCCGGGCTCCCCTTCGCGTCGGCGACCTGCTTCCGGGCCGCGGCGGCCAGGAACCAGATGCCGCCGAGCGTCCCGAAGGCGAGGATCATGAGCGGAAATCCCTGACTCATCGCGGTGCCCTCCTCGACGATGGCCCGCGGGCTTGCGGGTCTGCATCATCCTGCCGGTCATGCCGGCCTGAGGAAGGATAACGCACGAATCCGGACCGTGTTCAGGCCGGTCTCGCGGCCGTCGGCACCGCCCGCCGCGCCGCGTCGCGGCGCAGGGCGGAGAGCACCACGAACATGAGGCCGGCCCCCACGGCGAGGCAGGCGGCCAGGAACAGCATCGGCACGAGGTCGCTCTGGGTCTGGTCGCGGATGAACGGTACGGCGTTCTGGGCGACGAAGCCGCCGAGATTGCCGACCGAATTGATCGCCGCGATCCCGGCGGCCGCCGAGGCACCGCGCAGGAATGTCCCGGGCATCGACCAGAAGACCGGCTGGGCGGCGAAGGTCCCGGCCGCGGCCACGCACAGGCAGGCGAACTTCACGGCGTTGCCCGGCAGGACGACGGAGAGCGCGAGGCCCGCCGCCCCGACCAGCGCCGGCCCGACCACGTGCCAGGTCAGGGCGTTGCCCTGCGCCCCCGTGCGGGCGGCGTGGCGCGGCACCCACCACAGGGCGAAGGCCGTGGCGAGCCACGGGATGATGTTGAGGAAGCCGTTGGTGAGGTTCGAGACGCCGAAGCCCTTGACCACGGTGGGGAGCCAGTAGCCCAGGCCGTAGGCGGCGAGCGGCAGGGAAACGTAGACCCCGGCGAGCATCAGCACCCGCCGGTCGAGGAGCGCCGCGAACGGGTTGCCGTGGTCGACGTGGCCGCCGTCCTCGCGCTCGGCCCGGAGCGTGCGGGCGAGCCAGTCGCGCTGGGCCTGCGACAGCCAGGGGGCGGTCTCGGGGCCGTCCGGCAGGACGAACAGCACCACCGCGGCCATGAGGATCGCCGGCGCGCCGGTGGCCAGGAACACCCACTGCCAGCCCTGGAGGCCGAGGAGCCCGTCGAGACCCAGCAGCGCGCCGCCGATCGCCGCACCGACCGCGTTGGCGATGGCGCTGGCGATCATGAACCAGCCGATCATCCGCGCCCGGTGCGCTTGCGGGAACCACAGGGTCAGGGCGAACAGCACGCCGGGGAAGAAGCCGGCCTCCGCGGCGCCGAGCAGGAAGCGCAGCACGTAGAACATCGCCGTGCCCTGGGTGAAGCCCAGCAGGACGGTGACGATCCCCCAGGTGATCATGATCCGGGCGAACCAGATCCGCGCGCCGACCCGCTCCAGGAAGACGTTGGCCGGCACCTCGAACAGGAAGTAGCCGAGAAAGAACAGCGAGGCCCCGAGCCCGTAGGCGGTCTCGGAGAGGCCGAGGCTGCCGACCATCTCCAGCTTGGCGTAGGAGACGTTCTGCCGGTCGATATAGGCGATCAGGTAGAGCAGGCCGAGGAGCGGCATCAGCCGCAGGGTCACGGTCCGGACGGTGCTCGCGGCGAGATCCTCCCCGGCGGGGGACGGCGTGGGCGGCATGGGGCGTTCCTCCGGGGGCGTGCGGCCCTTCGTGGCGGGGCCGGCATAACACAGAGTAATCCCTGGCCCGCGCCCCGCCTACCGGGCAAGCGCCAGGAGGCGGTCGCAGTCGACATGGGCCGCGATGTGTCGCGCGAGGCCGTCCAGCGCCGCCTCGACCCCGGCCTCGTAGCCGGCGCCCGCCGAGGCGGTGCCCAGGCGCGCGAGCCACGCCGCCCGCTGGGCGTCGTCGGCGAAGAGGCCGTGCACGTAGGTCCCGGCCACGCGCCCGTCCGCCGAGACCGCCCCGTCCGGGCGCCCGTCGGCGAGGCGCAGCAGCGGCCGGTCCGCGTCGGGGCCCTCCGTCGCGCCGATATGCATCTCGTAGCCGGCGAACGGCACGCCGTCGGGCAGGCTCGTGCCGGTGACGGCGGCGAGGCGCTTCTCCGGCGTCATCACGGTGTCGACGGCGAGGAGCCCGAGGCCCGGCACCGTCCGGGGCGCCCCCTCGATCCCGTGCGGGTCGGCGAGGCTGTTGCCCAGCATCTGGTAGCCGCCGCACAGGCCGAGCACCCGGCCGCCCCGGCGGACATGGGCGCGCAGGTCGACGTCCCAGCCCTCCCGGCGGAAAGCCTCCAGGTCGTCGATCGTGGTCTTGGAGCCCGGCAGCAGCACGAGGGCGGCCCCGGCGGGGATCGGCGTTCCGGGCCGGACCAGCACCACCGACACGTTCGGCTCCGCCCGCAGCGGGTCGAGATCGTCGAAATTGGCGATGCGCGGCAGCACCGGCACCGCCACCGTGACGGAGCCGGCCCCGCGCGGGTCCGAGCCGGCGAGGCCCAGCACGTCCTCGGCCGGCAGGCGCGCGGCGTCGGGGAAGTGCGGCACGAGGCCGAGCGCCGGCCAGCCGGTCCGCTCGGCGATCAGCCGCATCCCGTCGGCGAACAGGCTCGGATCGCCGCGGAACCGGTTGACGAGGAAGCCGGCGACCATCGCGGCGTCCGCCGGGTCGATCACCGCCTTCGTGCCGACGAGGCTCGCGATCACCCCGCCCCGGTCGATGTCGCCGACCAGCACCACCGGCGTGTCGGTGGCCCGGGCGAAGCCCATATTGGCGATGTCGCCCGCGCGCAGGTTTATTTCCGACGCCGAGCCCGCGCCTTCGACCAGAACCAAGTCGGCCTCGTCCGCGAGCTGGGAGAAGCTGTCGAGGACGGCGGACATCAGCCGGGGCTTCCAGGCTTGGTAGTCGCGCGCCTTCACGGTGGCGACCATCCGGCCCTGCACGACCACCTGGGAGCCGACCTCGCTCTGCGGCTTCAGCAGGACCGGGTTCATGTGCACGGAGGGTGTCACCCGGGCGGCCCGGGCCTGGAGCGCCTGCGCCCGGCCGATCTCGCCGCCGTCGGCGGTGACGGCGGCGTTGTTCGACATGTTCTGCGGCTTGAACGGCCGGACCCTCAGGCCCCGCTCCGTGAAGGCGCGCGCGAGCCCCGCCACGATCAGGGACTTGCCGACATCGGAGCCGGTGCCCTGGATCATCAGGGCCTTCCTGGGCGCCGTCGCGCGCGGCGGGCTCAGAACTCGATCCCTTCCTGCGCCTTCACGCCGGCGGCGAAGTGGTGCTTGACGCTGCCCATCTCGGTGACGAGGTCGGCGGCCTCGATCAGGGCGGGCTTGGCGTTGCGGCCGGTGACGACGACGTGCAGGTCCGGCCGGCGCGCGCGCAGGGCGGCCAGCACCGCGCCGAGGTCGAGATAGTCGTAGCGCAGCGCGATGTTGAGCTCGTCGAGGACGAGCAGGCGGATCGCGGGATCGGCCATCAGGCCCTCGGCGACTGCCCAGGCGTGGCGGCAGGCGGCGATGTCCCGGGCCTTGTCCTGGGTCTCCCAGGTGAAGCCCTCCCCGAGGGTGTGCCACACGACCCTCTCGCCGAAGGCCGCCACGGCGTGGCGCTCGCCGGTGTCCCAGCCGCCCTTGATGAACTGCACCATGCCGACCCGCCAGCCGCGGCCGAGCGCCCGCAGCATCAGCCCCAGGGCCGCCGTGCTCTTGCCCTTGCCGGGGCCGGTATGGACGAGGAGCAGGCCCTTCTCGAGGGTTTTGCCCGCGACCTCGGCGTCCTGGACCGCCTTGCGCTTCTCCATCTTCTCGCGGTGGCGCGCGGCGTCGTCGCTCATGCGGAGGCTCCTGTCTCAGAGGTTCGCGGCTTCACCACCAGCGGCAGGCCGGCCACGGTCAGGACGACCCGGTCGGCCCGCGCGGCGAGCTGCTGGTGGAGGCGGCCGGCGGCGTCGCGGAATCGCCGGGCGAGGGCGTTGTCGGGGACGATCCCGAGCCCGACCTCGTTGCCGACCAGCACGAGCGGGCCCGGGACGTCGGCGCAGGCAGCGATGAGCCGCGCCGTCGCCTCCGCCACGTCGGCCTCCGCCAGGATCAGGTTGGTGAGCCAGAGCGTGAGGCAGTCGACCAGGACCGGTCCCTCGGCCTCGGCGACCGCCTCCGGCAGGGCGAGCGGCACGTCGCGGGTGCGCCAGGCGCCGCCGCGCCGCGCGCGGTGCTGGGCGATGCGGTCGACCATCTCGTCGTCGAAGGCCTGGGCGGTGGCGAGATAGAGCCACGGGCCGGGGCAGGCTTCGATCAGCCCCTCCGCGTAGGCGCTCTTGCCAGACCGCGCCCCGCCGAGGACGAGGGTCATGCGAGGGGTGGGCTGGGGCATGGCTCTCCATCGCCCCAACCCGGTGCGCGGTCAAACCCAGGACCGACAGTGTCAGGGTCTGTGACCTCAGGACCTGCAAACTCGGGACCTGTGGCACCTGTGCCGCGCCTGGACGGTTGCCGGGCGTCTCCGGTCCGACTATAGAACCCCGGCCCAGCCAGAGCGCCCTTCGTCTAGCGGTCCAGGACGTCGCCCTTTCACGGCGAAAACACGGGTTCGATTCCCGTAGGGCGCGCCAACAAAATCAAGCGCTTGGCTGCATCTGGCGGCCTGCCTAGCTTCTCTTGGGAAAAATTCGCGGCGAAATGGCTCCTGCCGTGTCCCCGTGGCTTGGCCTGTTCCTCATCGCCCTTGAATGCGCAGGCCGATTTCGCTGTTGCGGCCTTGCGCCCACTCTCGCAGCCTGATTTTCACCAACGGGCGGTTGCAGAGGGCCGGTGCAGGGCACCGGTCGAACGGCTTTGTCCCTGACTCTCGGCAATGCGGGCGCACTTCTGCTTCCCCGCTCCCGGCTTCAGTCCCTCACGCGGGCGATGACCGCTACCGGGCCGCCGCCATCCGGCCCCTGATGCTCAGCGCCGCCGGAGACGAAGAGGTCCGTCCGGCCGATCGCCGCGGCGGCCACGCCGCCGACCAGGGCGCGGGCGTGCCGGGTGGCGTTGATGTCGCTGTCGTCGTTCATGATGTGGCGCCGTCCCCGGATCAGGCCGTCATGGGAGGGCTCCGCTTTGGCGAGCAGGGCGATCACGCGCTCCGCCTCAGGAGGCGGCAACTGCCCCGCCTCCAGGAAGCCGAGGTCGGTGAGCACCCGCCGAATCGCGGACAGGTCGATGCCGTCGTCCATGACCCGGTGGGCGATGGCGAGCGGGCCGGTCCAGCCCTGGGCGTTGCCGAGCACGATGATCTCGTTGCGCATCAGCTCGATCCCCGCCGAGCAACTGGCGCGGCCGGAGAAGAGATCGCGTCGGGTGCCGATGGCGGAATCCGCGAGATGTTCGCGGTCGACCTCTCCTAGGGCGAGCGCGATGCCGAGCGCCGAGGCGCCGCGGGATAAGCCCATCGAGGCGTAGGTGTCGTGTGTGGCGACGCCGTGGCCCCGGGCGGCCGCCTCGGCGATCCGAGCGCTCGTCAGGAGCGGGCACTTCACCTGCACGAAATGCACGTCCGCGGGATCGGTGAGCCCCGCCTCTGCCATGGCCCGGCCGACCGCCGCCGCAGTCGCCTCGACCTGCGCCATCCGGCCGATCTCCTCCGCGCGGAACTCCTGGGTGAAGGCCGTGCCGATGGCGAGCGCCTTGCCCTCCGGCACCGCGGGGCCTTCACGCCGGGCGAGGACGAGGAAGTGCGGCGACAGCCCGCCTTCGGTGCCGCCGGACATGACGAGGGCGATCCGCGCTCCGACCTCCGCCGCCGTACAGCCGAGGGCGGTGGCGAGCGCCGTCTCCAGGGCCATCACCGCGAGCTGCCGGGTGAAGTCATTCACGCAGCCGTTGCCCTCGGTCTTGCCGAAGATCGCGACGATCTCGGTCGCGTCCACCGCCCCGGAGGCGACGAGGCCCATCACCTCGGAGACGTCGGCGGGATGCTGCGCGGGCACGCGGAAGACGAGGCATTCGGGCATGGGGGGACCGGGGTGGAACAAGAAGGGGCGCCGCCCTTCCATTCGGGCGATCCCGTCGTCTGTCCGCGTCCCGCGACGACAGAAACCGGCACGATCGGGTGGCCAGCACGGGCAAGCACAGACCGGACCATCTTCGGAGAATCCCCGAGCCTTCTACTGAGCGGGAGAAGCAACGCGTTGATCGGCTCCCGACGCCGAACCAGCAGGATGGCCCAATCTGTGGTAGAAGCAGATCGTCGCTAGACCACTCCATGCCGCCGTTCCGGTCGCGACCCTGGCTGTGTCGAAACCTCGATGGTGGTAGCTCTGTCCGGCACGCCCGGGGGGCGGCATGGAACGGTTCGTTGTCGGCGCCGAGCGCGATCAGACGACGCTGTTCCCGCCTTATCTCGAAGATCGGATCGCCGAGGACAACCC
The DNA here is from genome assembly GCF_000383455.1 of Methylobacterium sp. 285MFTsu5.1. Taxonomy (NCBI): domain Bacteria; kingdom Pseudomonadati; phylum Pseudomonadota; class Alphaproteobacteria; order Hyphomicrobiales; family Methylobacteriaceae; genus Methylobacterium; species Methylobacterium sp. 285MFTsu5.1. The sequence goes on from NZ_KB911295.1 coordinate 56,346, forward strand.
TGTCCGGGTCGTCGATGCCTTTGCTGCCTCCAGGGGCACCCAAACGGAAAGGTGGCTCAGGGACCGAGAGGCGTGAGGCTACGAGCTACACCGCGTCTTCGCGGGCGCTACCGGCCTCCCGTCCCAGGCGAACCATGACCTCCCGCAGCCAGCGATGGGCGGGATCGCGGTCATAGGAGGCGTGCCACAGCATGGAGATGACGATCTCCCCGGTCGGCACCGGGACGGGGCTCGTCGCCAGGCCGAGTTGGGTCGCGAAGGTGGTGGCCAGCTCGTCGGCCATCGTGGCGATCAAGGGCGCGGCCTGCACGTGAAACGGCACGGTGGCGAAACGCGGCGTCGTCGCCGCCAGCCTCCGCGTCCGGCCCACCTTCGCGAGCGCCTTGTCCACCACCCCCGGGCCGACGCCGGTCAGGTACGTCAGGATGTGCGGGAAGCGGACGAAGTCGTCGAGCGAGAGCGGACCGCTCACGCCGAGCAGCCGGGGATTGAACAGGCTCAGGAAGCCGAAGCGATAGAGGGGCCGCACCTTGTGGTGGACCTGGCCCTCGGAGATCATGCCGACGGCCATGTCGATCCTGTCGGCGTCGAGGTCCCCCAGCACGCTCCCGTAATCGAGGCCGACCAGGTGCAGGCGGATGCCGGGCGCCTCGCAGGCGAGGAACGCGAGCAGGCGCGGGATGAGACGGACCTCGACGCTGCCGGGGATGGCGAGCGTGAAGGACCGCTCGACCTGCGAGGGGGCAAAGTCGTCCTCCCGGAGGACGATGCCCTGGAATTGGCGCAGGGCGGCGCGGACCGGCTCGAGGAGGGCGAGCGACCGCGGTGTCGGGCGCATGCCGTCCGGCGTGCGCGTCAGGAGCTCGTCGCCGAGGAGCCTGCGCAGGCGGGCAAGGCTGCTGCTCATGGCGGATTGCGTGATGCCGACCTTCGCGGCAGCGCGCGTGACGCTGCTCTCGGTCAGGAGTGCGTCCAGCGCCACGACCAAGTTCAGGTCGATGCCCGCGAGGTCACGGTGCTTGATCGTCATGGTCAGGTCCGCCGGTGGCTCGCGACCAGGGTCTCGGCGACCGGACAATGCGGCATCCGACCGAGCGAGACCATCAGGCTTCCGAGCCGCATCGGCCGCGCCATCGCGGCCGTCGAAAACCGAACCATCATTTACGGCGTAGATACTGGGTATCAACCGCATCTGTTTGATGAATACGCCTCCCGGCAGCATCTCCTCCTCATCGAAAGACGGGCCACCCCGTCACACCGAGAGGATCGAGAGATGACCCATCGTACCATCACCCTCACCGCCGCCCTGACGATGACCGTGGCGTCCCTCCTGCCGGCCGCCGCGTCGGAGGTGACCCTCGACACCGCCGCGCACGGCGCCTTCTCCGTCCCCGCCGTCATCGGCGCGGCCCACCATACGCCGGGTCTCGCGCTGAGCGCCGCCGACGTCCGTGCGCAGGGTGGTCACCTCGTACCGGCCCTCACGCGCTGGCAGGAGGCTCGGCCGGCCATCGCCTCCGTCGAGCCCTTCAAGGCGCCCGCCACCATCACCGTGGCCTATCGGAGCCGAGACGTCGCGACGCATGCCGCGCAGGTCCTCAAGCAGGGGGGCTTCGCGACCGCGGGCGTCGTCCGGTGGCTGCCCGACGCGCCTGTTGCGGTCGAGGCCAACACGAACACGGTCAAGCTCGGGTCGCTTGAGGCCATGAACTGAGCGAGCACTCGGACAGGCCGAGGACGAGCAGTCGAGGCCCGCCCGGCGAGCCGCCCGCTGCATGAAGTCAGGAGATCAGATCATGTCCGACCACTTCGCGTCGACCGAAATCGCGGTCGAGCACGTCACCCTTTCCTCGGCCAAGACTTTCGAGGCGGTCCGATCCGCCTTGGAGGCTTCGGTGCCCGTCATCGACCTCGATTACGCCACGCTCCTGAAGGCTGGACGAGTGGACGAGGCGCGCGACCTCCTCGAACGGCAGGCGCCGCTCTCGATCTTCGGCTCCCGAGACCATGGCGACGTGCTGCGCACCGCCGGGTTGAGCCGCAAGGCCGTCCAGTACGACATCGGCAACCCGCTGACGGCCGCGTCGATGACCCGGCACGCCGTTTCTGCCGCCTTGTACGCGCCGATCCGGGTGCTTCTGCGTGAGGATTCCGAGGGTGGCGTCGCCTTCGAGTACGACCGCCCGGTCAGCACCTTCGGCCAGTTCGAGAATCCGCAGGTCGACCGCGTCGCTGGCGAACTCGATGAACTGCTTCGGAGCACGCTCGCCGCGGCCGCCGCGTGAGGTGAGGCGCTCGAGAACGCCGCGGATCGGGGCCGAGTGTCTCCGTTCCGCGGGGCGCGCCGTGACGCGGCAGCTCTGTTCCACGCGCAGTTCCGACGCTTGTTCGGCTTCACGGCAGCTTCGGCCGCGACCAGACCGTCTCAAAGCCACCCCTCCGAGACGTTCGAGCGGTCGTTCGGTGGTGACAGAGGCTGGCTGATCGAAGGCAACCCGCTCACGGCCGAGCAGAGCAGGAGCGGACGCGCGTTTGGTAGGTCTCAGAACCGGAGGAGTCGCCGGAAGCGGGCGATGTTCACGAGCGACACGAGGGACGAGGCCACGTAGGTGAGGGCTGCGGCGCGCAAAACGGTGCGGGCGCCACGCATGTCGTCAGCGTCGAGGAAGCGGCCCGTTTCCAGGATGGGCAGAGCCCGCCGGTAGCTCGCATCGAGCTCGACGGGCAGCGTCAAGAGGTGAAACACGAGGCGAACGCTGAGGAGCGCGATGCCGAACCCGACCTGCAGGGTGAGCAGGGCGGGGGATTTGATGACGGCGAGCATGATGGGCGCGGTCATCATCACCAAGCCTGCGGCAAGCTCGAAGCCCTGCACGACCGGCGCGAAGGTCACCCGCGCCGCGAGCAGCCGGTCTCCCGCCGCGTGCTGGAGCGCGTGGGAGACCTCATGTGCCGCCACCGCGACCGCCGTGATGGAGCGGCCCTCATGGTTCTCCGGCGACAGGCGCACGACGTTCGCGACCGGATCGTAGTGGTCGGCCTGCGCGATCTCGACGGGAACATGCTCGAGCCGTGCCAGGTCGAGCAGATGGCGGGCAAGCTCGCCGCCGGTCCCGGGCAGGTCCGGCCGCTCGGTGGCGTGTTGCCGCATCACCCGGCGCACCCACCACTGGGGGCCGAACACGAGACCGAACAGCAGGGCGGCGCCGAGCGCCAGGAGGATCGGCATACCGGGTATGTAGGCGCGGGGCCGAATCCGTGGAAGCGCGGCGCTGGCTCGACCGCTGGAGCCACAGTCGTGGATCGACTGGTGGCTGAGGCGTTCGCGCTTCGGCCGTCCGGCGGGTCACCGCGGCGGTCGACGAGGTGCGCGCGGCGTCGAACGGTGGCCAGTCCGAGCTCGATCAGGGGCGCACGGCCGGCGTCTCCAGCGGCAGCGGCGCGGCGCGCGTCGCGAGGTAGAGTTCGAGCGCAACATAGTCCGGCGCGCCGTACCCGAAGGGCTCGGCGCGCATGCCGGTGAGGCAGTTGCGCAGGCGCCGTTGCAGCGAGCCGAGACCTTGCCATTCGAGGCGGTAGAGCGGGTAGCCGGTCGGGTGTCCCTGCGGGATCATCGCTGCGCCGAGGCGGTGACCCCGATGGTCGTCGTGGCAGATGGCGCAGGACAGGCCGAGCTGGCCCTGGCGCGTCTCGAACAGCGCGCGACCCGCCGCCCGCGCGGGCTCGAGCCGGGGATCGTCCGGCGGAGCGATCGGCAGCCCGCGGGACTGCACGGCGACGAAGGCCGTGAGCGCCAGCAGGTCGGGGCTCTCGTAGGCGAGGGCCTCGGAGCCCTGATGCTCGCGGCGGCACGCGTTGACGCGAGACTGGAGGTCGATGGGCCTGCCCGTCCGCGCGTCCCAAGCGGGATAGCGTGCCGCGACGCCCCGCATCGTGGACGAGGCCTCGCCGTGGCAGCCGGCGCAGGCGAGTCCCCCGGAGATGGGCGCCTTCGCCCAGAGGTCCTCCCCGTCCGCGACCGCGAGCATGCCGGGATTGGCCCCGTCGTCCCGCTGCATCGCCTGGATCTCGGGGCTCATCTGGTCGAAGCCCGAGCGTCGCTCGGCCGGCGGGACTGGCTCCGACCGCGCGAGAGGGCTGGAGAGGAGCAGCGCCACGAGCGCCGTCTGCAGCGGGGAGCTCGAGCGGCGCGGCACGGCGGAGACTCAGGCCACGGTGATCGCCGCGGATTCGGTCTGATCGAAGCCGCCATCGCCGCGCCACGTGAAGCTGAAGCGGCCGCTGCGCGTCGCGACCCAGGTGAAGGTCAGGTAGGGGTTGGCCGCCGAAGCGGGAAACAGCTCGGCCCGGAAGATCTCCTCGTCCTCGAAGCGGCAGACGAAGTCCGTCACGATGTTGCGCGGCAGGATCCGGCCGTCGGCACCGGGGCGGAAGCCCGTCTCCATCGGGTGCGAGATCAGGGTCCTGATCGTGATCGTGTCGCCGGGCTCGGCGGTCTTCGGCAGGTTGATCAGCGTGCGGGCCATCGGGGTCAGCCCTCCAGGCAGGCGGCGAGGGTCACGATGGCATCGGCGCTCGCCGACCAGTAGGTCCCGTCGCTCATCTCGGCGATGGCGGTGATGCGCTGCGTGTCGGCGAGCCGGATGCGTGTCGAGACCTGCGCGCGGCCGGCGCCCGGCCGCAGGTGGACCGTCACGACGTTCGGCTGCGGGTTCCTCTCGTTGAACACCCCGATCCGGCGCACGTGCTCCTCGGGCGTCATCGCGCTCTCGACGGCGACGGTGAGCGGCACCGTGTTGCCGTTCTCCACGAGCGGCGGCAGGTCGAGGGTCACCCGGCCCGGTCGGATCGGGTTGTCACCCGCGAAGCGTCGGATGGCGGATTCCGTCGTTTCCGTGCGCGGGAGCGTCGCCGCGGCGGCGGGGCGCAGCGCGACGGCGAGCGCGGTGCCGACAGCCCCGGCGAGCACACCGCGCCGGTCCATCGAACGCGCGCTCCGACTCCTGTGCCTGCTCATCGACCTTCCTCGGGACCCGCCTCGCGCAGCGTCGCCAGGAAGGCGACGACATCCTCGATCTCGGCCGCGCTCAGGATCGGCCGCCCCTGCCACGGCCGCCCCACGCGGGTGAGCCCGGTCAGGCTATAGTACGGTGGCATGATCGTCTCCGGGTTCAAGACCCGTCCGTCCACCAGCCGCAGGCGCAGCTGACCCGAGCCCAGCCGCCCGCCGACGCCCGCGAGATCCGGGGCGAGGTTGCCCTGGAACCGCTCCTCCGGGAAGGGCCCGGTATGGCAGAGAAGGCAGAGCCCGCGGGTCCGGTCCACGACGATGGCCCGGCCGCGCGCGGCATCGCCCGGCGCGCCGGTCAGGCTCTCGGGGATGGCGTCGCCGACGATCGCGGTGGGGACCAGGCCCTCCCCGGCCTGCGCCGGCGGGGCGGCGACTGCCAGCACGAGCATGGCGGCCACGCGGCCTTCCCTCATCCGAACACGTCCCGGGTGATCGTCCGGTACCAGCTCTCGCCGTAGGCCGCCTCCTGCGCGCGCACCGCGTCGGGCGCGTCGAGGGGGCTGATACCGCCGGCTCCCGGAACGTCCGCCAGGAGTCCGTCGGTCGGGCGGAAGACGCCCGCGATCGAGATGCCGTTGCCCGGTGCGACGAGGCTCCAGCAGGTGTTGATGAGCCTCGGGCTCTCGGGCTCCCGTCCGGCCATCAGGTCGATCACCGCCTGCGCGCAGACTTTGGCCTGCGCGTTCGCCGAGAAGGCGGATTTCGGCATCGCCCCTGCGATCGCCGCGTCGCCGATGACATGGATGCCCGGCACGAGGCGCGATTCGAAGGTCACCGGATCGATCGGGCACCAGCCGCTGCGGTCGGCGCAGCCGGCCTGCGCCGCGATGGGGCCGGCGCGCTGGGGCGGGATGATGCACGCCACATCGGCCTTGTACTCGGCGAAGTCCGTGCGAACGACCATCGCGGCGGCGTCGACTTCCGTGACCGCACCGCCCGAGGCGAGCGGCACGTATTCGAGCACGTCCGGGTACAGCTTCGCCCAGGCCGCCTCGAACAGTTTCTGCTTCGAGAACGTGTCCTTGGCGTCGAGCAGGACGAGCTTCGCCTTCGGCTTCCGGGTCTTCAGGAAATGCGCGATCAGGCTCGCGCGCTCGTAGGGGCCGGGCGGGCAGCGATACGGGTTGGCGGGTGCCGAGAGGACCACCGTGCCGCCCTCCGGCATGGCCTCGAGCTGGCGGGCGAGGAGCACCGTCTGCGCCCCGGCCTTCCAGGCATGCGGCATCGCCTCGGCGGCCTTCGCGTCGTAGCCCGGCACGGCGTCGAAGCGCAGCGCGATGCCCGGCGAGAGCACCAGGCGGTCGTAGGGCAGGACTGTGCCGTCGCCGAGCGTCACCCGGCGCGCCACAGGGTCGACCGCATCCGCCGTTCCGCGCACGAAGCGGAGCCGAGCCCGGCCGAGGGCCTCGTAGCCGAAGGTCTGGGCCTCGATCCCGCGCAGGCCAACGACGACCGCGTTGCTGCCCGTGCAGGCGACATAGCGCTCGGCCGCCTCGACCAGGGTCACGTCGACGCCGCCCGCGGCGAGGCAGCGCGCCGCCGTGGCACCCCCGAACCCGGCGCCCACGACCACGACGCGCGGCGCTGTGCCACCGAGGGCCGGGCGCGCCAGCGCGGCGGCCGCGGCTCCGCCGATCAGGGCGCGGCGGGTCGGAGAAGGAGCGCGCATCACCGCGATCCCTGCGCCGCGAACCAGGCGGCGATGGCCTGGCTCTCCTGCGCGCCGAACCCCTTGGCGATGCGGTTCATGAGCGTCGCCGGGCGCGCGCCGGTCCGGAAGGCCTCGAGGGCGCCGACGATCTCGGCTTCCGGCCGCCCCGCGAGCACGCCCATCGCGGAGCCCTCGGCGTGGCATCCGGTGCAGGACGAGGCGCCGGGCGGCGGCCGCATCTCGGCGGCGCCCGCGCCCGTTCCCCCGGCGAGGGCGGCGAGCAGCGCGAGCGCCGGCGTCATCGCCCTCATGCCCGGCGGAGATCCGTGTCCTTCAGCGGAAGCTGGCGGACGCGCTTGCCGGTCGCAGCGAAGATCGCGTTGAGCACGGCCGGCGCGGCGACCGCGATCGTCGGCTCGCCGACACCGCCCCAGAAACCGCCGGACGGCATCAGGATGGCCTCGACCGCCGGCATCGCGTCCATCCGCATCACGGGATAGCTGTCGAAGTTCGTCTGCTCGATGCGCCCGTCCTTCACCGTGCAGGCGCCGTACAGCGCGGCCGAGAGACCGTAGACGAAGGAGCCCGCCACCTGCGCGTCGATCTGCTGCGGGTTGACCGCGTGGCCGGGGTCGGTCGCCGCCACGATACGGTGGATCTTCAGCTCGCCCCGGTCGGAGACCGAGACCTCGGCCGCGCCCGCGACGTAGCTCCCGAACCCCATCGTCTGGCAGATGCCGCGGTAGACCCCCTCGGGCGGCTTGCTGGCCCATCCGATCCGCTCGGCCACCGCCTGCAGCACGGCCCGGTGCTTCGGGTGGTTGTCCATCAGCTTCAGCCGGAAGGCGAGCGGGTCCTGGCCGGCGGCGTGGGCCAGCTCGTCCATGAAGCATTCGAGATAGATGGCGTTCGGGTTCAGGTTCACGCCCCGCCAGAAGCCCGGCAGGATGTGCGGGTTGCGCATCGCGTGGTCGACCAGGATGTTGGGGATCGTGTAGCCGATCGCGGCCTCCGGACCTCCGGGGTTGAGACCCTGGAAGGTGACCGGGTCGCGGCCCTCGACCATGCGCTGGGGGGCGACCGAGGCCAGGATCGACTGGCCGGAGATGCGCATGTGCAGGCCGGTCAGGTTGCCGTCCCCGTCGAGGGCGGCGCGCATCCGGCACTGCGTGACCGGGTGGTACCGGCCATGCGTCATGTCCTCCTCGCGGGTCCAGATCAGCTTGACCGGCGTGCCCGGCATCTCCCTAGCGATGAGCACCGCCTGACGCACCCAGTCGTGCGTGGCGCCGCGCCGGCCGAAGCCGCCGCCGAGATGGATCTTGTAGACCTCGCACGACGTGGCCGGCAGCCCGGCGGCGTCGGCGGTCGCGGCCAGAGCCGCCTCGCCGTTCTGCGTCGGCGTCCAGACCTCGCAGCGCTCCGGCGTCCAGAGCGCGGTGGCATTCATCGGCTCCATCGTGGCGTGATTCTGGAACGGTACGCCGTAGACGGCCTCCACCACCTTGGCGGCGCCCTTGAGGGCGCCGGCCACATCGCCGGCCTTGTTGCCGACGAAGGCCTGCTCGGCGTCGAGTCCCTCGCGCAGGGTCGCCGCGATGGTCTCGCTGGAAACCATCGCGTTCGGTCCCTCGTCCCAGGCGACCGGCAGGGCGTCGAGGGCGGTCTTGGCGCGCCAGAACGTGTCGGCCACCACCGCGACCGCGCTGTCGCCGACCTGGAGCACTCTTCGGACACCGGGCATGCCCGACACAGCCGCGGCGTCGAAGCTCCTCACGCTGCCGCCGGTCACCGGACAGTCGCGGATCGCGGCGTTGAGCAGGCCGGGCAGCTTGAGATCGATCCCGTAGACCTGGCTGCCGTCGAGCTTGGGCAGGGTGTCGAGCCGCTTCAGCGGCTTGCCGGCGATGGTCCAGTCCTTCGGATCCTTGAGCACCACGTCCTTCGGCGGCTCGATCCTGGCCGCCTCCGCGGCGACGGCGCCGTAAGTGATGCTGCGGCCGGAGGAGCCGTGGGTGATCACGCCCCGCTCGACACGGCACTCGGCGGCGGGTACGCCCCAGCCCTTCGCGGCGGCGGCAACGAGCATCGTGCGGGCGGCGGCGCCGCCTCTTCGCACGTACTCGTGAGAATCGCGCACGCCGCGGCTGCCGCCAGTCGAGTAATCACCCCAGACGCGCTTGCGGGCGAGGTTCTGGCCCGGGCTCGGATACTCGGTGGTGACCCTGGCCCAGTCGCAGTCGAGCTCCTCGGCGACGAGTTGCGCGAGGCCGGTGAGCGTGCCCTGGCCCATCTCCGAACGGGCGATGCGAATGACCACGGTCTCGTCCGGCTTCACCACGACCCAGGCATTGACCTCCGGCGCGGTGGGCGCCGCGTCGAGGGTTGCAGCCCGTGCGGGGAACGGGATGTGGAAGCCGAGGGTGAAGAGACCAGCGCCGGCGAGCAGCGTGCGGCGGCTGGGGCGGGCAGCCTTCGGGGAGGCCTTGGATTCGAGGCTCATCTGCTCGTCCCCCGTCAGCCGGACTGGCCGCGCTCGGCGGCGATCTTGATGCCGGCGAGCACACGGTTGTAGGTGCCGCAGCGGCAGATGTTGGTGATCTCCTGGCGGATCTGCTCCTCGCTCGGACGCGCGTTCTGCGCCAGCAGCGCCGCCGAAGCCATGATCATCCCGGGCTGGCAGAAGCCGCATTGCGGCACGTCGAGCTCGGCCCAGGCTTGCTGGACCGGATGGCGGGCATCCGGCGCTAGCCCCTCGATCGTGACGATCTTCTGCCCCGCCTCGATCGCCGAGAGCGGCACGGAGCAGGAGCGGACGGCCGCCCCGTCGATATGCACGGTGCAGGCGCCGCATTGGGCGATGCCGCAACCGTACTTGGTGCCGGTCAAACCGATCTGCTCGCGGATGACCCAGAGGAGCGGGGTGTCGGCCTCGGCATCGACCTCACGCACGACGCCGTTGACGTTCAGTCGTGCCATCTGACCCCTCTCCCGAACGAGATTATGTATCCAGTATCCTCAAAGCGGGGGAGGCCTCAAGGGAGGGCGTGAGCGACCGTCGGCAGCAGCCATCCGGCGCTCGGACAGGTCGACGTCTGCGACCCGAAGGCGCCAAGGCTCTTGAGGCCCAAGGCGTGACCTCTCCTGCCATCGAACCGACTTCCCGCAGATCCCGGCCGCCGTCAGCTGGATCGGAACCGAGCACCATGCTGTGCCCGCTGGCCTGACGCTGCTCTCCGAGCGGATCGACGCGCATCCTCCCAGCCACACGCCTCTGCTCGACACCTTCAACGATGCTTCGCGTACATCTGAAGACCATCATCCACCGCGAGACGATGTCCGCTTCCGGGATACCGGCGCTGATCGCCGAATGGCCGTGACGAGCGCGAAGCCGAATGCCCGTGTGTGGACGCCCCATCGGATTCAAGGGGGTGTTGGAGAGATTTGTGCGCGCAGGATCAGGTGCTGCCGTGTGTCCGGCCTGTTGATGCAGCCTTCATCACGGCTGCTGGCCTGTATGGAGAGCGCGGATCGGGTCCAAGTCGCTTTGGCGCGCTCGAGGCGCTTGGCCATTCACTGGTTTTCCCGACCCCGTCTTCTGACCGTTGCGCCATACCTCTCGACTGACCTTCCCTGCCTCCCTGACGCCTCAGGCCGTGGCGATCACGCCGTGGCCGGAGCTCTGTAGGAGCCGCCATGGGCCATCAAGGCCCAGACGATCCTC
>NZ_KB911296.1:0-63799 GCF_000383455.1 Methylobacterium sp. 285MFTsu5.1
TGCGGCCATTGGCGCGAAGGCCGCCTACATCGCGCCAGGCTCACCGTGGGAGAACGGCTTTGTCGAAAGCTTCAACGCGCGATTGCGGGATGAACTCCTGAACGGCGAGATTTTCTACACCCTGAAGGAGGCACAGATCATCATCGAAAGCTGGCGTCGGCACTACAACACGATCCGCCCGCACGGTGCGCTTGGCTACAAGCCACCAGCGCCGGAGGTGTTCGTGCCAGCCACGACCGCTTGCCCGACTGCGCTCGCCCGACCGGCTCCGGCGGCCAAGCTACCCGTAGAGCAGAGGCCGACCCTGCACTAATTTTGAACTCGGACCACCTCGTGGGGGCAGGTCACTTGGCCCGCGTCGCCGCCTGCACGGTCTGGGTGACGTTGGCCTCGGTCTGGCCCCGCGCCGCCGCGATCGACTCGGTCAGGCTGGCCACCGCGGCGTCGTTCTGCGCGCCCGTCGCGGGATCGAGCACGAGCGCGAGGGCGCCCGGCTGGTCGCCCGCGATCATCAGCTCGACCACCTGCAGCTGGATGTTCTGGTAGGCGTTCCACGCGTTGGTGAAGCGCTCGTAGATCGCCCGGGCTTCCGGGCTCGTCAGGCGGTCCTGATAGGCCTGCCGGAGGCCGGACAGCTCGCCGAGGGCGTCGGTCAGCGCCGTCTGGTTCCTGTCCAGGGCCGCCGCGTCGGGCGAGGCCACCGCGAGCCGGTAGAGCCGCAGGCGCGCGTCCCGCACGGCCGTCCCGATGGCCTCGGCCTGGTTCTGCGCGGGCAGGGCCTGCTGCGAGATCGCCGCGGCGTTCCGCTCGATCTCCGACAGGCTCACGACGCTGGCGATGCCCTGGCCGACGGCGGCGAGGGCGAGCAGGCCGATGGCACCGGCGAGGACCGTCTTGAGGGAGAAGCGCATGGGAGGTTCCGTCTTCGCGGCCGCGCCGCGCCTTCAGGCCCAACCATGCTCCCGTGGAGGTCTTAAGATTCTGTCGGCTCTATACCGGCGTTTGTTGTCAGAGCCACTTCTTCCACCGGAAGAAGAAGTAGGGAAATACCGCCGCCACGACCATCATGATCAGCGCCATCGGGTATCCGAAGGCGAAATCTAGTTCCGGTATGGACTTAAAATTCATGCCGTAGATCGACGCGATCAGGGTCGGCGGCATGAAGACGACCGCCATGACCGAGAACAGCTTGATGATGTTGTTCTGCTCGAGGTTGACGAGCCCCAAGGTCGCGTCGAGCAGGAACTGGATCTTCGTCGACAGGAAGGTGGCGTGCTCCTCGAGGGACTGAAGATCCCGCAGGGTCGAGCGCACGTCCTCGCGCAGGTCGCGCGGGGCCTTGTTGGTCCGGTAGGTCGCCGACAGCGAGAGCAGGATCCGCTCCATGGAGACGAGGCTCTCGCGCTGTTTGGAGATGAGATCGCCGTGCCGGCCCAGCGCCCGCAGCGTGTCCTGCAGCGCGGTGTTGCGGGCGGAGGGATCCTCCTGCACTTCGAAGATCTTGCCCGACAGGCGGTCGATGCGCTCGCCCTGGAGCTGCAGCACGTCGGCGGCGCGGTCGATCACCGCCTCGATCAGCCCGGCCAGGATCGATTCGCCCGAGGGTGTCGAGGCGCCGCCGTTGCCCATGGAGCGCCCGGCGCGCTGCGTGTACATGCGGAAGGCCTGCGGCTCCTCGTGGCGCACCGTCACCAGCCGGTTGCCGCGCAGGATGAAGGTGATGCCGGCCAGCCCCGGCTCCTCGGCGTCGCTGACCTTCGAGAGCACCCGGCCGGTCATGTAACGGGCGCCGTCCTCGACGTAGAGCAGCTCCGAGGGCTCGATGTCCTTCATCTCCTCGCGGGTCGGCACCTCGATGCCCGCGAACGACTCGACCTTCAGTTCCTCCTCGCGGCTCGGGCGGATCAGATCGAGCCAGACCGTGTCCTCGGGGATTGTGTCCTGGAGATCGATGACGCGGCGCTCAAGCAGCGTGGCTCCGGCGCCGACGGCGGGCTGGTGGATGAAGATCACGTACGGGTCTCGGATGCGGATCGGTCACGGGACAGCGCGGGGCCGCAGCCCGCATCCGGCACCGCGACGGTCGATGCAAGCTGTGCCGCGGATGTGGCGCTGTTTTCTGACGCTTCCGTGACATCGCGGCCCGACCCGTCAGAACAGCTCGATGTCGGGCGCTACCGGGTCGAGGGCTTGGTCGACGACTTGGTCAAGGGCCTGGGCGTCGACGCGGCGCTGGATCTGGGTGACGTAGCGCGCCCGCGCGGTCTCGAGGATCGCCGCCGGCGCGCTCGCCCGCCCCGGCCCGGTGCCGATCAGTCGCCGGCGCAGGCCGTCGAGGCAGAGCTGCAGCGCCGCGTTGGCGGCATCGACCGCCTCGATCTGCTGGCGGACGACGTCCTGGAACTGAACTTGGCCGAAGACCGACAGCACCTCGTCGCCCACCGCCGCATTCTGCGCCTTGACCTCGGCGAGGTCCGTCCGCGCCATCCCGAGGAGGACCCGGGTGGTCGTCTCGGCGATCCCGCCGAGTTCGGCCATCAGCGCGCGGAGGCGCTCCTGCTCGGTGCGGGTCGCGTCGTCCCCGCGATCGGCGATCAGCACCCGGCTGATCGTCTGCTGCGCGTCCGCCACCTGCACGCGCGCCTCGGCCATCGCGGTCTGGGAGGTCTGCGCGAGATCCTGGAGCTCCCGGGCGATGACCCGGAAGCCGGCTCCGTGGGCCCCGGCGCGGGCCGCCTCGATGTTGGCGTTGAGCGCCAGCATCCGGGTCGCCGCCCCGACCTTCTCGAGGCTGAGGATCAGGGCATCGAGCCCGCGCATCTGCCCGACGGCCACCTCGACGGGGCCGCGTTCCTCGCGGGTCTCGTTCAGGCGCCGGTCGAGATAGGCGCCGAGGGCCGCCGCCAGGGATTGCAGCGCGGCGTCGCTCTGCTCGGCGAAGCCGACGATGCGGTCGTGCGCGCCGCCGATGCAGGCGGCGCTGCGCGCCTGGGCGCCGTCGAGCCTCTCCAGCGAGGCGAGGATCGCGGCGGCGGCCGCCTCGGTCTGCGCGACGATGCTGCGCAGCTGCTCGCCCGTCACGGCGAAATAGGGGTCGAGGTCGCCGAGATCCCGGGCCACGGCCTCGGCGCAGGCCGCTCCGTGCGCCGGGGCGGCCGCCGGTTCGGCCCGAAGCGTGACCGCCATCGGCGGGGCATCCGGCTCGACCGCGCGGCAGGACGGTTGCAGCCCGCGGGTCACGAGGCCCCCGCAGAGCGCGGCGGCGGCCGCGAAGAGGAGCTGCGCCGGCTGCGCGATCCCCAGGATCAGCGGCACGGCCCCGATCGCGCCGCCGGCCGCGGCACTGAGCAGGAGCGTCCGCAGCTCGGTCTTCGCGGAGGGACGGGCAGCAATCTGCATCGCGGGAACGGTCATTCGGTCGGAAGCGGTGGCGCGGGGCCGGGCGAGGCCGAGGCCCGCGGAGCGGGCTTCAGCGGAGCGGGCTTCAGCGGAGAGGGGTCGCCCGGATCAGGCGGCGCGGCGCTGAATCGCGGGGGCGACCTGTGTGAGGACCTGCAGCAGCTTGTCGGCCTGGACCGGCTGCACCAGCCAGCCGGTCGCCCCCGCCTGACGCGCGCCGTCGCGCTTCTCCTGCTGCGATTCCGTCGTGAGAACGAGCATCGGCGTGAAGCGGGTCGGCGCGAGCTTCCGCAACTCCTGGATCAACTGGACGCCGTCCATGCCGGGCATGTGGAAGTCCGTGATCACGAGGGCCGGCTTCAGGCCTGCCTTGACCTTCGCGAGTGCCGTCTCGGCATCGGCGGCCTGTTCGGTTTCATATCCCGAACTGCGAAGTATTCCTGACATGCTCGAAAGAATGGTCGGTGAGTCGTCCACCAGTAATATCGTATTCATTTCTCGCTCTGAACTCCATGTCTGTGCGAACGGCTAAGTTTTAATCGTTCCAATCTGCCCGGCAATGCATTTTTCCATGACGTGGTCGCATAACAGCTCGAAGTCCTGCACCGCCCGCGCACGGGGCTTCACGTACCGCACCGGCCGTCCGCATCCGAAGGCATCCGCCGGAGCGATGTCCGTGCGGATCCCAGCCAGGAGGCGCTCCCGGCCGAACCGGCTCGTGAGCTGCTCGAGGGCCTCCCGCTGCATCGTGATCCGGAGATCCACCTGCACCGGCACGATCGAGAGGCCGCGCAGACCGGGATTGAGGCTCGTCGCCACCCGGAAGAACGCGCGCGCGAACTGCCCGACGCCGTCCACCGCGAGGTGGCTGAGCTGTGTCGGAACCAGGACGTGGTGCGCGCTCGCCAGGGCGCTGATCAGCAGGGCGTCGGCCGTCGGTGCGGTGTCGATCAGGATCACCGCGTAATCCGTCGCCAGGGGCTTCAGCGCCGCCGCGAGGCCGAGGGGCGCGACGGCGCCGTCGGGGCCCGAGAAGCCGCGATCGGCCGGCAGCACGTCCACGTTCGGCACGGCGGTGTGCCGCACGGCGCGCCCGAGATCCGTCACCCCGGTGCCGCGCAACAGGTCGTGCACCGTCGGCTCGCCGGGCCTCGCCCGCACGCCGAAGCCGAGGCCGGCATGGCCCTGGCTGTCGAGGTCGACGAGCAGCACCCGCCGGCCGCGCTCCGCGAGGCTTGCGGCGAGATTCACGGCCGTCGTGGTCTTGGCGGTGCCGCCCTTGCGGTTCGCCACGGCGAGGATGCGCCCGGTCCCCGGCTCGGTCATCCGCGCTCGGCCTCCGCGGCGCCTTCCGCGGCGGCCTCGGGCAGCGCGGCCAGGCAGGCCGCCGGCACGGCTCCGGCCGGCCGGCCGCGGAGGGCGGGTGCCGCGACCATCAGCACCTGGAGGACCGCCGTGTGGAGCCACGCCGCGCCGGTGAGGTCGACGACGGCCTCCGGGGTGGCGCGCAGGATATCGAGCAGCGGCTCGGCATCATCGACCGGGCAGTGGCCCGAGAGCCGGATGCGGGCGCCGCTGTGTTCGAGGGCCATCAGAGCAGATCCGACAGGTTGAGGACGAGGAGAACCCTTCCGTCGCCGAGGAGCGCCGTCCCGGAGAAGCCCGCGAGGCCGGCGAGGAGACCGTCGAGGGGCCGCACGATGACCTCCATGCGCTCGCGGAAGCCGTCGACCACGATACCGACCCGCTCGCGTCCGACACGGGCGACCATGACGGCCTCCTCCTCCGGCGGCGCGTCCGAGGCCGCCGGGAGGCCCAGGCTGTCGGCGAGCCGGATCAGGGGGATCATCGCGTCCCGCAGGACGAAGGTCTCGCGCTGCTTGATCCGGTGGATCTGGTCCCGCGGAACCTTCACGGTCTCGGCCACCGCGTCCATGGCGACCCCGTATTGCTGGCCCCGCGCCACCACGGTGACGATGCGGGTCACCGCCATGGTCAGGGGCAGCTGCACGGTCACGCAGGTGCCCGCGCCCGGCTGGCTCGCGAGCCAGACGTCGCCGCCCGCCCTGCGCACCGCGCTGCGCACGACGTCCATCCCGACGCCCCGCCCCGAGAGGTCCGAGACCTGATCCCGCGTCGAGAAGCCGGGCGCGAAGACGAGGTTGACGAGATCCTCCGCAGTCATCTGGGCGGTCTGATCCGGGCCGATCAGGCCGCTGCGCAGCGCCTTCTCGCGGACCGCCTCCGGGTCGATGCCGCGGCCGTCATCGGCCACCTCGATGATGACGTTGTCGTTCTCCTGCCGCGCCGCGAGCCGCAGGGTGCCGCGCGCCGGCTTCCCGGCGGCGATCCGGATCGCGGGGGTCTCGATGCCGTGATCGAGGGCGTTGCGGACCATGTGGATCAGCGGGTCGGCGAGGCTCTCCAGCACGTTCTTGTCGGCCTCGGTCTCCTCGCCCAGGATCACCAGCTCGACCTCCTTGCCGAGCTTGCGCGTGATGTCGCGGACGAGCCGGGGGAAGCGCTGGAAAACCTGGCTCACCGGCATCATGCGGATCGCCATGACGCCGACCTGCAGGCTCTGGGCGATCCGGTCGATGACCGCGTACTGCTCCTTGATCTCCCGACCGAGCTGGCGCGAGCCGCTGACCTGCTCGACGCGCCCGGCGAGATACGTGAGCCCGTTCTTGGCGACCGTCAGCTCGGCCGCGAAGTTCATCAGGGCGTCGACCTTGCCCTGCTCGACCCGCAGCATGCGCGTCGGACCCTTGGCGTCGGGGCCGGATCCCTCCGGGGCATCGCGCGGCTCGGTCGCCGGCGGCGGGGCCGCGGTGGGCCGCGGCGCGGGCTCTCCGGAGGGTGTCGGCATCGGCGGTGCGGCGGCCGCGCCGCTCGCCACGCCGCGGAGGACGGCGCCGAGGGTCTCGGTGGCGCCCGCGCGCGCTCGGCCCAGGGCTGCTTCCAGGGCGACGGCCCGGCTGGGCGCCAGATGCGGCAGGCAGCGCCGCACCACCGTGCGCACGGACTCGAACCGGCCCTCCGCGACGGCCGGGTCCGTCGGCACGGCCAGCATCTCGGCCTGCGCGGCGAGGATCGCCTCTGCCTGCTGGCGCAGGGCGAAGTCCGGGGCGGGCGCGTCTGCGGGCGGCCGATCGGTCGGCGGCGAACCCGAGGCCGGCCGCGGGCCGCCGAGGTCGGCGGCGAGGCGGCGCAGCGTCTCGGTCTCCGCCGTGGCGGCCAGCGCCGCGATCCAGCGCAGGGCGCAGGCCTGCCGGGTCCCGGCGCCGACGATCCCCAGCAGGGCGGCGGCGGCGGCGGCGAGGTCCGCCCGGGCGTCCTCGGCGAGGAGCGTTCCGGCCCGCGCGGCGAAGTCGCCGAACACCTCGGCCTCATCCTCCGTCCCGGTCAGGACGATCAGGTCGTCCGGCCGGATCGCGCCGACCCGGACCTGATCGGCGACGTAGCGCAGATGGTCGGCAACCGCCTCGGCGTCGGCGACGCACAGAACCTCGAAGCGGAGCCAGCTCAGCACCGGATCGCAGGTCTCCGGCGACGGAGTTGCGGCGCGCGGCCGTACCCGCAGCGCGACGAGGCCCGGGGCCTGCGCCACCAGATGGGCCGGGTCGTCGCCGCGGAAGAAGCAGGTCTCGTCGGGCTCGTAGTGCCAGGCGATCAGGAGGGCGCCCGAGGCCGCGGCGCGCCTCCAGGCGGCCTGCCGGTCCGCCTCGGGGAGGTCGGCGAGCCAGTCCGGCGGCCCGTAATCGGCCCGCGCGACGGTGGCCTCGATCGCCGCGGGGAGCCACGCCCGCATGGCCGTCACCCGGCCCGCCATGACGGCGTCGGCGTCGTCCGGCAGGACCGCGCGGCTCTCCAGGACGTCGATCCAGTGGCCGACCAGATCGAGGCTGTCGAGGAGCCCGTCCACGATGGTGGGTTCCAGGACGAGCGTGCCGGCCCGGACCTCGACCAGAAGGTCCTCGGCCGCGTGGACCAGATGGGTCAGCGGCGCGATCTCGAACAGGCCGGACGTGCCCTTGAGGGTGTGCACCGCCCGGAAGACGTCGTCGAGGGATTCGGCGCCCGGCGACTTCTCCAGGGCCAGCATGCCGCTCCCCGCGCGCTCCAGGAGCTCGCGGGCCTCGGGGATGAACTGGGCGAGCAGGGCGTTGGTCACGGTGCGGCTCCGGCCATCACGGTGGCGACCGCGACGAGGGCGTCCGGGCGCACCGGCTTGACGAGGTAGAGGTTGGCGCCCGCCGCGAAGGCCCGCGCGCGGTCGGCGCCGGCGCTCTCCGTGGAGATCATCACGGCCGGCACCGCCTGGAGCTCCGGCATGGTCCGGCCCTGCCGCAGGAAGGCGTAGCCGTCCATCTTGGGCATGTTCACGTCGACGAGGACGAGGTCGAAGCCCTCGGCGACGGCCTTCTCCAGGCCCTCGTAGCCGTTCACGGCCTCCTCGACCGCGAAGCCGGCCTCTTCCAGCACGTCGCGGTAGTACAGGCGCACCGTGGTGGCGTCGTCGATGACGAGGATCCTGGCCATGTCAGGCCTCCGCGCTCAGGGGCTTCTGGTAGACGATCGCCTCCGCGAACTTCCGGAGGTCGAACAGCGCGGAGATCCGGCTCATCGACTCGGAATGGCCGAGGCAGACGAAGCCGCCGGGATCGAGCGCCTCGTAGAGCGTCTGGGCGGCGCCGCGGCGGGACGCGTCGTCGAAGTAGATCAGCAGGTTGCGGCAGAACACGACGTCGAAGCCGCGGAACTGCCGGGTCGAGAGCGGGTCCGAGAGGTTGACCTGCGCGAAGGCGATCGACTCGCGGATGTCCGGGATCACCTCGTGGGCGCCCTGCACCCGCCGGGTGTAGCGCTCCAGGGTCGCCCGGGGGACGTGCTGGACCGCGCGGTCGCCGTAGAGGCCGCGCTTGGCTTGGTCGAGCACGGCGGTGTCGATGTCCGAGGCGACGATCTCGATGTCGTACCGGTCGACCTCCGGCCACGTGTCGAGGAGCTGGAAGGCGATCGAGTAGGGCTCCTCGCCGGTCGAGCAGGGCACCGACCAGATCCGCACCGGCTCGCCCGGCCGCTTGCGCCGGGTAACCTCCGGGAGGATCGACCGGACGAGGCAGCGGAACTGGTACTCCTCGCGGTAGAAGTAGGTCTCGTTGACGGTCATCAGGTTGACGAGCGTCTGGAACTCCTGGCCGCTGGCCTGGAATCGCAGGGTGTTGAAGTAGTCGCGGAAGACCGGCAGCGCGCTCGCGAGCATCCGCTCCTGCAGGCGCTTGTCGACGAAGTAGCGCTTGTTGTCGGCGAACATGATGCCGGTCTTGCGGTAGAAGAAGTCGCGGAAGCGGACGAAGTCGGCATCGGTGACGACGGGCGTCGGCGGCGGGAACGGTGCGGTCATGCCGGCCGCCGGTCAGGTGATGCGGCGGCAGGCGGCCCTGGCCGCGAAGCGCAGGAACGGCGCGTCGGGGAAGCGGGCGGCGGCGGCCTCGATCTCCGGCACCATCTCGGGCGTGCCGATCTCGGCGAGCACGTCGAGGGCGGCGGCGCAGACGTTGACGTGCCCGTCCTCGACCAGGACCCGGCGGGCGTAGGTCGCGGCCGCCGGGTGGCGCAGGGAGACCAGCACGTTCACCGCGAAGATCCGGCGGTCGCTGTCGGGATCGGCGAGGGCCCGCTCGAGGGCGCCGAGCACCGCCGCGTCCATCTCCTGCAGCGTCTCGATCGCGGCGTTGCGCAGCCAGACGTCCTCCGAGCCCAGCAGGCCGAACAGGCGCTCGGCCGCCGCCGGGGTGCCGATGCGGCCGAGGGCGCCGAGGATCGCCTCGCCGACGCTCCGGTCCGCCTCGCGGGCGAGGCGGTCGGCCAGCAGGCCGGCGGCGTCGGGATCGGCGGCCAGGCGATGGGCCGCGTCGCGGCGCCCGGCGGCCGTCGGGCCCTCCAGGGCGATCCGGGGATCCTCTGGGGCTTCCGCCGGCGCGGGGAGGGCGGGGTGCTTGCGGACCAGGGCCATGTCAGTCTCGGTGTCGATCTCAGGACAGCCAGCCGACGAGCTGGGCCGGGATGGAGCGGGCGGGCAGCGTCAGGGTCGCGCCGCCGAGGCGGATCAGCTCGGCCGGCATGCCGAACACGACGGCGCTCGACTCGGCCTCCGCGATGGTGCGGCCGCCGGCAGCCCGCAGGGCCGCCAGGGCGGCGGCGCCGTCGTCGCCCATGCCGGTGAGTTCGACGCCGATCAGGGCTTCGGGCAGCAGGTGATCCCGGGCGCTGCGGACGAGGCGGTCGACGCTGGGGTGCCAGCGCAGGGCCGGGTCGCTCGGGACGGTGGCGACCGCGAGCCGGCCGAGCCGGCGCTCGATCACCACGTCGGCGTCGCCCCGGCCGATGTAGACGCGGCCCGCCGCGAGGGGGACCGGGGCGGTCACCTCCACCACCCCCAGGGCGCAGAGGCGGTCCAGGCGCTGGGCGAAGGCCCCCGTGAAGGAGCCCGGCATGTGCTGGGCGATCACGACCGGCCAGGGCAGCTCGGCCGGAAGCTCCGGCAGGATCTCCTCCAGCGTCCGCGGTCCCCCGGTCGACACGCCGATCAGGACGCAGCCCTCCACGCGGGCCGCGGTCCGGGGCGCCGGGCGGCGCTTCGCGATCTCGCCGCGCCCGCGCCGGACCCGGTCGAGGAGGCCGCGGGCGCGGCCGGGCTTGGCCCGGGCCGCGACGCGGACCTTGGCGACCATCTCGTCCCGGACCTCGCCGATGTTGAGGGAGACGGTGCCGCCGGGCTTCTCCACGTAATCGACGGCGCCGAGCTGCATCGCCTCCAGGGTCACGGCGGCGCTCTCGCGGGTCAGCGACGAGACCATGACCACCGGGCGCGGGCGCGCCGCCATGATCTCGCCGAGGCAGGTGAGTCCGTCCATCTCGGGCATGTTGATGTCGAGGGTGACCACGTCGGGCTCGAAGCTGTCGATCTGGTCCAGGGCGTCGCGGCCGTTGCGCGCCGTGCGCACCTCGAACTGGCCCGTCTCCTCGAAGATCAGGCGAAGGTGTTTGCGCATCAGAGCGGAGTCGTCGACGATCAGGAGCTTGGGCATGGCGGGTTGCGTGGCAGGAGCGGCCTCGGACCGGGCCCGGAGACGGCGGCTCAGGCCGCCTGCAGATCCGCGACCTCGTGCCGGCTGAGGAGCCGGTCGACGTTCACCATCAGGATGATCCGCTTGGCGGCGGCGAGGTTGGCGACCCACTCCACGGCGCTGTCTTCGTCCTGCGCGAGGTCCGGCGCCGGCACGATGGCCGAGCGGGGGATCTTCAGGACCTCCGAGACCGAGTCGACGATGAAGCCGGTCCGCACCCCCGCGATCGCGAAGACCATGATGCGCTGGCGGTCGTTGCGCGCGGCCTCCGGGAGCCGGAAGCGGCGGCGCTGGTCGACCACCGGCAGCACCGCCCCCCGCAGGTTGACGATGCCCTCAATGAAGCCGGGCGTCCGCGGCACGTGGGTGAGCTGCTCGGGGACGCGGACGATCTCGTGCACGGCGTCGATCGGCACGCCGTACTCCTCGTCCGCCAGGCGGAAGACGACGAACTGCTCCTCCTCGTCGGCGCGCGTCGGCGCGGTCGCGGTCTGACGTTCCTGCACGGGTCCCTCCTCTGCGGCTCCGAGGCCGGCGAGGCCGCCGGCGATCCCGGTGGTGGCGAACAGGCGGGCGGCCGACAGGATCGAGACCAGCCGCCTGCCGCCGCCGAGCCGGCAGATCGCCTCGACCTCGCGCAGCGCGTCGCCCTGCGCGAGCAGGTCGGGCAGCGGGTCGACCACCGCGCGGGGCACCCGCAGCACCTCCTTCACCGTGTCGGTGACGATGCCGACGGAGCCGGCGGCTTCCCGGGAGGCGACCACCACGATCCGGTTCTGCTCTCCCAGGGGCACGCCCGGCAGCCCGAACAGCGCCCGCAGGCTGACCAGGGGCAGCAACCGGTCGCGCAGGTTGATCACACCGATGACGTGGCGCTCGGCCTTCGGCAGCTCGCTGACGCGGTCGGGGACCTGGACGATCTCCTGCACCTGCTCGATCGGCAGGGCGTATTCCTGGCCCGCGAGCTCGAAGGACACGAGCTGGATCTCGTCGGAGAGCCCGGCCTCGCCCTCCGGCCGCGCCGAGGCCGCGCCGCCGGCCTCGATCGGCCCGACCGCGTTCCGTCCGCCCGACCCGCCCTCTGCGCCGGCGCGCACGGACCCGCTGCGCTGCAGCAGGCGCCCGAGATCGATGATCAGCACGATGCCGGCCGGCCGCTTGATCACGCCCGCGAGCAGCTCGGTCGCCGCGGTGGCGGTGAGGCCGTCAGTCCCCTCGATCTCCCCGGGCTCGGCGGTGATCACGCTCGCCATCCGGTCGACCACGAAGCCGGAGGTCCCGCCAGCGCCGCCGCCGTCGCCGGACCCCTGGCCGACCACGACCACCCGGGCGGCGTCGTCGTGGACCCGGTCGGGCAGCTCGAACAGCCGCCGCAGGCTCGCCACCGGCAGGACCGAGCCGCGCAGGTTGGCCAGTCCCACCAGGGCGGGGGGTGCCAGGGGAACGTCGACCATGTCGGGCAGGCGGATGATCTCCTGCACCTCCGCGAGGGGCACCGCGTAGGTCTCGCGGGCGACGTGGAAGGTCACGAACTGGAGCGCGGAGGCGGTCTCCGACCGGTCGGTCGCGGCCGAGGCTGAGGCGTCGTTGGACATGGCGGGCTCCGGGCTGAGCAGGATTCGGGTGGGGCCGTCCCGGCCGGGCGCGTCTCAGTCCTGGTTCTGGAGTTCGTCGGCCAGCGACGCGACCTCCTCGATGGCGGCGGCGAGTTCCTCCGCGCCGTTCGCCTGCTCGCGGGCGGCCTGCTGCGCCTCGTTCACCGCCTGGCCGCCCTGGCGGGCCGCCGTGGCGATCTGGTCGACGCCGCGCTTCGCCTCCTCGACGTTGCGGATGATCAGGTCGGCGCCCTGGAGGATCTGCCGGTTGCCGTCGAGCACCACGCCCATGTCGTCGGCGGTGGTCTCGAGGTCGCGGGTGATCGCCCGGTTCTTCTCGACCTCGGCGGCGGCCGCCGCGGAGATCGCCTCCAGGTCCCGGCGCACCACCACGATCTGGTCCTGGATCGCCTTCACGAGGTCCTTGATCCGCTCCGCGTTCTCCGAGGAATCCCGGGCGAGGTTGCGGATGTCGGTGGAGACCACCATGAAGCCTTTGCCGAACTCGCCGGCCCGGGCCGCCTCGATCGAGCCGTTCACCGCCAGCATGTTGGTCTGGATCGCCACCGTGGTGATCGCGTCGACGATCTTGTCGATCTTCCGGCTCACCTACTCCAGGGCGTTGATCTGCTCTCGGCTCCGGTCGGTCTCCGCGAGGGCATTGCCGACGCCCGCGACCAGTCCGTCTACCGCGGCCCGGTTCTCCTGAAGCTGGCTCGTGATCAGGCCGCCCTTCTCCAGGGCGTCGCGGGCGCTGTCCTGGGCGAGGAGCGCTCCCTTCTCGATCTGCGCGATCGCGGCGGCCGATTGCTGCGCGGCTGCCGTCTGCTGCTGGGCGCCCCGGTCGATCTGGTCGAGCGCCGTGGTGATCTGCGCGGCGGCCCGGTTGATCTCCTCCACCGCCGAGGACAGCTCCTCGGCCGCCGAGGCGACCTCCTCGGCGCTCTTGCCGACGTCGGTGGCGTTCTTCAGCTCGTCCGCCAGGGTCGCGAGCTCGGTGGCAGCCTGCTCGCTCTCCCCGAGGGCGGTGGTCTGCTGCTCGATGGTCTTGAGCGATTGCTGGCAGGCGGAGGATTGCTCCTCGGCCGCCGCCGCGATCAGCTCGGACCCCTTCTGCGCCTCGACCGCGGCCTTCTCAGACTCGACGGCCACCCGGGCGATGGTCTCGGCGCCGCGCATGATCTCGACCATGGCCTGCCGCACCGCCTCGAGCTGGGCGGTGATCGTCTCGCCCCGCGCGACCTCTTGGCGCGCGCCCTCGGCCGCGCGGTTGATGCCCTCGGCGATGACCTTCACGTCTTCCTGGATCCGGCCGATCAGCGCCTGGATCTCCTGGGCGCTGCGCTCGGAGGTCTCCGCCAAGGTGCGGACCTCGTCGGCGACCACCGCGAAGCCCTTGCCGTGCTGGCCGGCCCGGGCCGCCTCGATGGCGGCGTTCAGGGCCAGGAGATTGGTCTGGTCGGCGATGCGAGCGACGGCGCGGACGATGTCGCCGATATTGGCCGCCTGCCGCTCCAGCTCGACGATCAGCGTGACCGAGGCCGCCTGACGCTCGGCCGCCGTGGCGATCGAGCCGACGCTGAGCCGGATCTGCTGGCTCACGCCGGCGATGAGTCCCTGGAGCGCCTCCGATTTCTGGCGCGAGGTCTCGGCCTCGGTGCGGGCGGTGCCGATTACCTCCGACACGGTCGTGACGGCGCGCTGCGACTGCTCGGAGGCCCCGGCCGCCTCCTCGGCGCCGGCGGCGATCTGCTCCATCGCCTTGCGCAGCTCCTCGGCCGCCGACGAGGCCTCGGCGACGCCGCTGGCGAGCTGGGTTGTCGCCGCCGCGATGCGCTCCGCCGCCTTCTGCTG
This sequence comes from Methylobacterium sp. 285MFTsu5.1, assembly GCF_000383455.1. Taxonomy (NCBI): domain Bacteria; kingdom Pseudomonadati; phylum Pseudomonadota; class Alphaproteobacteria; order Hyphomicrobiales; family Methylobacteriaceae; genus Methylobacterium; species Methylobacterium sp. 285MFTsu5.1. Next base: position 13,982 of record NZ_KB911296.1, read on the forward strand.
CTTGGCGAAGGTCCGGGCCTTGCGCCGGCTCTGCTCGTTGAGGCGCCCGAGCTGGCTCAGACTGGCCGGCTCGCCCTTCCGGACCTGCGCGTGCGATCCCGACAGGGCGGCTTTCTTCACGAGGGCCATGGCGGCGTTTCCTTCACTTGAAGTCGCGGCTGTACGTCGCCGCCCCCAGGCTAGGACCCGCGACGCGCAAGTCTTACGAAGCATCAAGTTGCGAATCAATGAACGAGAACACGATTTTTGAGCAATGATCCGCTGTAGGTGCCGCCATATCCGTGCATATGAAGATCAATATTTGGAGTATATCTACAAAATGACTGGATTGAAGATAGGACATTGGATTGTGAATATGGATATACTGCAACCAATATGGAAATATGCGCTGGCAACAATCCTGTTCGCCGGTCGCTGCTGTATCGAGCCGGCGGTTTGGCCAAGCCCCTCGGCGGACCCGCGGGGCCCGCAGGCCGGAGCGAGCGCGATCTGAAGTTCCGCGCCGCCCGAGGTCGCGCCGAATGGAGAGCCGTTTGTGGGGCACGGCCCGGTCGAACACCGCAACCCGGACTGGCGATGGTCTGAGCGGGAACCCGGCCCGAGCGACCCCGACCCGATCTCAGTTGCAACCGTCGCAGATGCTGCCTTCGATCTTGTCGGTCAGAGCGCGCTCGCGCCGCCGCTGCTCCGGGGTCGGCACCTCGCCGGGGCCGAGAGACGTGCCGGGCGGCTTGGTGACGCCGAGGCTGTTGGTGTTCGGCGCCGTGATGGTCGAGACCGGGCCGCCGCCCGTGCCGGTCTGGTCGGGCGCTCGCGTCTGCACCGCGAGCGGGGTGATGAGGGCGAGGCTCAGCGCACCGAGCGTCGCGGTACCGAGGAATCCGCGGATCATGGAAGGTCTCCCGTCGCCGGGAGAACGGGAAACGTGGCCGCCGGTTGCGTGGCCTAGCGCCGCCGCGCGGGCTCGCGCCGGAACACCCCGACCATCTCGACATGGCCCGAATGGCGGAACTGGTCGACCGGCGTGACGGTCTCCAGCCGGTAACCGCCGGCGACCAGCGTCGCCGCGTCCCGCGCGAAGGTTCCGGCGTCGCAGGCGATGCCGATCACCAGGGGCACGCGGGCGGCGGCAAGCTGGCGGGCCTGGGCCTCCGCGCCGGCCCGCGGCGGGTCGAACACCACCGCGTCGAAGGCATCGAGTTCGGGGGGCAGCAGGGGCCGCCGGAACAGGTCGCGGCGCTCGCCGCTGATCTTGCGCAGGCCCGCGGCGGCGCGCGCGGCCCGCTCGAGGCCCGCGAGGGCCGCGGCATCGGATTCGACGGCGTGGACCGCGGCCGTCCGGGCGAACGCCAGCGTCAGCGGCCCGCAGCCCGCGAACAGGTCGGCGACGCGCCGGATGCGGGGGCCGAGGGCCGCCAGAGTCAGGTCGCAGAGCGTCGCCTGACCGGCCGCGGTCGCCTGGAGGAATCCGCCGGGGGCCGGGTAGAGGCGGGTCGCCGCGGCGGGGCCGTCCGCCGTGACCGAGACCGGCTCGGCCTCCATCAGGCGCTCTCCGTGCAGGGAGAGCCGAGCGAGGCCGAGTTCGCCGGCGATCCGCACCAGCGCGGCGCCGACGCCGGCGCTGACCGGTCCGTGACCGCGCAGGTCGACGTCCAGGCCCTGGTCGGTGGCCGTCACGGCGACGTCGAGGGGCTTGCGCCCGTGGCCCAGCGGGGCGGCGAGGCGGCGCGCGACCTCCGGGGCCGGGTGGAGCGCCGGCACGGTGATCGGGCAATGGTCGATCGGCACCAGCGCGTGGCTGCGCGCCGGCATCAGCCCAGCCTCGGCCCGGCCGCCGATCTCCCGCACGTGCAGGGTGAGGCGGCGGCGTCCCGCCCCGTGGGCGTCGATGGCCGGCCCGGGCGTCACGTCGAGGCGCGCCTGGGACAGGGCCTGGGCGACGAGGTCGCGCTTCCAGGCGAGTTCCGCGGTCCGCGCGAGGTGCTGGGTGCGGCAGCCGCCGCAGCGCATGTAGTACGGGCAGAACGGCTCGACCCGGTCGGGCGAGGCCTGCGCTAGGCCGAGCAGGGCGCCGCGCCGCGCCTCCCGGCGGATCTCCGCGCGTTCCCCGGGCAGCGTGTAGGGGACTAAGGTCCCGTCCTCGGCGATCCCGTCGCCGCGGGCGCCGAGCTCCCGGATCGTGACCGTCTCGCTATCCGCTGGCTCGCTCACGGCAACCTCGCACCGATCAGGAATTCGGCATTGCCGTCGCCGCCCGGCACCGGCGAGTCGATCAGGCCCAGGATCGCGGCCCCGAGCCCCTCGAGGGTCCCGCGGACGGCCGCGCAGACCTCGGCGTGGACCGCCGGGTCGCGCACGAGGCCGCCGCGGCCGACCCGGGCGCGGCCGGCCTCGAATTGCGGCTTGATCAGCGCGACGATCGCCGAGCCCGGCCTCAGCAGGCCCGGGAGGGCCGGCAGCACGAGGCGCAGGCCGATGAAGCTCACGTCCACGCTCGCGAGGTCGGGGGGCGGGACGAGGGCCTCCGGGCCGAGGCCGCGGATGTCGGTGCCCTCGCGGTTGGTCACGCGCGGGTCCCCGGCGAGCCGCGGATGGAGCTGGCCTCGGCCCACGTCGAGGGCGTGGACGTGGCGGGCGCCGCGGGCGAGCAGCACGTCGGTGAAGCCGCCCGTCGAGGCGCCGACGTCGAGGGCGACCCGGCCCTCCGGATCGACGCCGAACGCGTCCAGCGCGGCGGCGAGCTTGAGGCCGCCGCGGGAGGCGTAGGGGTGCTCGGGCTCCGCCTCGACCCGCGCCCCCGGGGCGATCGGGTCCGAGGCGCGCGCGAGCGGGCGCCCGTCGACCCGCACGAGCCCGGCACGGATCGCCGCCTGGGCCCGGGCCCGGCTCTCGAAATGGCCGTGCGCCACGAGATACAGGTCGGCGCGCCGCGGCGCAGGGTTCTCCGCGGGATCGTCCGCGGGGGCCGCGCGGTCCGGGCTGGTCCGGTCTCGGGTCATCGGGGCTTCGTGCGGTTCCGGCAGGTCTGCGGCGGAGGTTTCGGGCCGCCGCCCTGTCGAAGGCCGGCGCGCTCCCTAACTAGACCGGGCCGTAAAGGAGAGCCACCGCATGACCCGCACCCTGCCGCTGCTCGCACTGCTCGGGACCGCCGCCGCCGGCGGCGCCCTGGCACAGGAGCCTCCCAAGGAGGCGGCCAAACCGGCAGAGACCTACACGGCGCCGATCAAGAACGCGAAGGGCGACCCGATCGGCACGCTGGCGATCCGCGACGGGGCAAATGCCCTGGTCCTGCGCGTGACGATCCAGCCCGGTGGCCTGCCGCCCGGCTGGCACGGGATGCATTTCCACGCCGTGGGCGACTGCTCGGACCCGAAGTTCATGAACTCCAAGGCGCACGTGAACCACGACCAGAGCAAGCACGGGCTGCTCAACGCGGAGGGCCCCGACGAGGGCGACCTGCCGAACCTCTACGCGGCGCAGGACGGCTCGGCCAATGCCGAGGTCTCCAGCGAGACGCCGCTGAACGGCGAGGGCGGCCTGAAGGACGGGGACGGCGCGGCGCTGATCATCCACGCCAACGAGGACGACCACAACACCCAGCCGATCGGCGGTGCCGGCGACCGCGTCGCCTGCGGGGTGATCAAGTAGTCGTCGCGGACGGGGACGGCACGGCCGGCGGGATCTGCCGCGGCCGGCCGTCCTCGTCGATGGCCACGAAGGTGAAGGTGGCCTGCGTGACCCGCTCGCGGACCTGGGTGCAGAACCGCCGTGCCCAGGCCTCGACCTCGATCTTCATCGAGGTCCGGCCGACATGCGACACCCGGGTGTAGACGCACAGCACGTCGCCGACCCGGACCGGCCGGATGAAGGTCATCGATTCCAGCGCCACGGTGACCACCCGGCCCTGCGCCCGGTCGACGCCCGCGATGCCGCCGGCCTGGTCCATCTGCGACAGCACCCAGCCGCCGAAGATGTCGCCGTTGGCGTTGGTGTCGGCCGGCATGGCGATGGTGCGCACCGTGAGATCGCCCTTGGGCAGATCGACCTCAGCGGGCGGCGCGCCTCCGGCCGGTGAGAGTGCGACGTGCTGCATGCCGTCCATCCGCCCCCCGCACGCCGTCAGGACATCACGCCGGCGAGCTTGAGCCCCGCCGCCAGCAGAACGGCGACCGCGCTCAGGATGCATTCGAGCGGGATGGATTGCCAGAGGTCCGGCGCCGCCGCCGCGGGCTCGGCGCGTTGCGCAATATCGTTCATCGAGCTTCCTCTCGGGCGCGCCGATCTGCCGTCGGCGGTCCCGTTACCGGCACGATAAAGCAAGGCTCGCGGTCGCGCACCCCGAATCGGGGCATGAAAAAGCCCGGCGGCTCGCTGGAGCCGCCGGGCCGGTCAGGTCGGAGAGCCGATCAGTAGTAGAACCGACGGCGCCAGTAGGGACGACGGTAGTAGGGCCGCGGGCCGTAGTAGAACCGGCGGCCGTAGTACGGGCGGCGCCAGTAGGGCCGCGGGCCGTAGAACCGGCGACGGTAGTAGTACTGGGCCTTCTCGGCCACCGCCGGCGCGGCTTCGGCGGGCAGAGCCAGCCCCGGGCCGATGGGCGCGGCGGACGCGCCCTCCGGCGCCGCGGCCGCGAAGCCCAGCGCCAGCAGGGCCGCGAGCAGGAATTTCCTCAGCACGGTCTCGACTCCCTTTGTGTCATTCGTCCTGGTCGACGAACCGCGCAGGGCGACGGGCTCCGCTCGGTCCGAACCGCTGCAACGCGTGGGCGAGCGGAAGCGTTGCAGCTTAACCGCTGCGACGTTTCGGACAGGGTTGATCGCAGGTTGAGACGCGCGGGGTCAGGCGATCTTCGTCGTCATGTCCTCGATGCGCGCCTCGGCGCTCTGGCGGACCAACGCGATGCCGTGCTCGCAATCCTCGCGGCGGACATAGCCTTCGCCCGAATCGGCGATCACCTCGCCGTTGCGCGCCCGCAGGCGCCAGCGCCACTCGCCCTTGGCGTCCCGGTAGAGTTCGAACCGCATGTCGCAGGCCCCCGCTTCGTCCATCCCTCAGATGGGGGCGCGCCCGCGCAAGGGAAGGCGGGGCGGTGAGGGCGCCGCGGGGCGGACGGGCCACCGAGCGGCGCGCGTGCGCGATCGGCCGCCGGGATTCGAGTTAGAATTTTTCTTCCTCTCATTGTACGCTTCGCCGATCGGGATCCGGGACGCCTGAACAATAACGGGACGCCCGCGGCCGGTGAGGAAGAGAGTATGAACGAGATCGTCCAGCCCGAGGCCTACTCGGAGGTCTTCTACGGAGGCTGCCCGCACGATTGCCCCGACACGTGCTCGATGCTGTTCGAGGTGAAGGGCGGCGAGCTCCTGAGCGTGCGCGGCAACCCGGACCACCCGATGACCCGCGGCGGTCTCTGCGTGAAGCTGAAGGATTACGAGAAGCGCCACTACCACCCCGACCGGCTACTCTACCCGATGAAGCGCGTCGGCCCGAAGGGCTCGAAGCAGTTCGAGCGGATCACCTGGGACGAGGCGCTGGACACCATCGTCACCCGCTGGAAGGCGATCATCGACCAGTACGGGCCGCAGGCCATCGCGCCCTACAGCTACCTCGGCAACCAGGGCCTCGTGCACGGGCTGAACGGCGGCGACGCGTTCTTCAACCGCATGGGCGCCACCGTGACCGAGCGGACCTTCTGCGGCGAGGGCTCATGCACGGCCTGGCTCCTCACCGTCGGTCCGACGGCCGGCCTCGACCCGGACAGCTACATCCATTCCAAGTACATCGTCATCTGGGCTTGCAACTCGGTCAGCACGAACCTGCACCACTGGGCGATCGTGAAGGACGCCCAGAAGAAGGGCGCCAAGGTCGTGGTGATCGACACCTACGCGTCGCGCACCGCCAAGGCCGCCGACTGGCACATCGCGCCGAAGCCCGGCACCGACGGCGCGCTCGCCATGGCGCTGATCAACTCGATCATCGAACAGGGCCTCGTCGACCAGGACTACGTCGACAACCACACGGTCGGCTTCGCGGAGCTGAAGGAGCGGGCCAGCACGCGCACGCCCGAATGGGCCGCGGCGATCACCGGCGTCTCCGCCGACGACATCCGGAAGCTCGCCCGCGAGATGGCGACCGAGCAGCCGGTGGGCATCCGCATCGGCGTGGCGCTGGAGCGGCACTACGGCGGCGGCCAGACCATCCGGGCGGTGACCTGCATCCCGGCGCTGACCGGCGCGTGGCGCCATGTCGGCGGCGGCATCACGCAGTTCGGCGTCTGGGAGCATCCCTACAAGTTCGACGTCATCTGCCGCCCGGACCTGATCCCGGAGGGGACCCGGGTCGTCTCGAACCTTCAGATCGGCCGGGCGCTCACCGGCGAGATGCAGCTCGACCCGCCGATCATGTCGATGATGTGCTGGAACTCGAACCCCGTGACGCAGGCGCCCGAGACCGACAAGATCGTCGAGGGGCTGATGCGCGAGGACCTGTTCATGGTCTCGGCCGAGCACTTCATCTCGGACACCGCCTCCTACGCCGACATCCTGCTGCCCGCCACCATGGGCGCCGAGATGGAGGACATGATCCTCTCCTGGGGGCACCTCTACCTGACCTACAACACCAAGTGCGCCGAGGCGCCGGGCGAGGCGATCCCCAACAACGAGATCTTCCGCCGGCTGGCCGCCCGGCTCGGCTTCGAGGAGGAGAACTTCAAGTGGAGCGACAGCGAGTGCCTTGAGCACTACGTCGACTGGTCATCGCCGGCCTGCGAGGGCATCGACCTCCAGTACATGCGCGAGCACGGCTTCGCCCGGCTCAAGGTCGGCACGCCGGACGACCGGGCGCCGCACCGGGAGGGCAACTTCCCGACACCGACCGGCAAGTGCATGCTGAAGGTGGAGGGCGCCACGAACTTCGTCGCCCCGCCCTTCCGGCAGATGTACGAGGGCTTCCAGCCCGGCGAGGCGCTCGACCCGCTGCCGGACTACCTCGGCCCGCGCGAGTCGCACACGAACGATCCCGAACTCGCCAAGCGCTACCCGCTCAACATCGTCTCGCCCAAGAGCCACTACTTCCTGAACTCCTGCTACGCCAACATGGAGGACAAGCAGAAGGGCCAGGGCGAGCAGTTCGTGATGATCAGCCAAGCCGACGCCGGCGCGCGCGGCATCCGGGACGGCGACCGGGTGCAGGTCGCCAACGACCGCGGCGCCTTCAAGGGCGTGGCCCGCATCACCGACGACGTGAAGGCAGGGATCGTGGTGGCGACGCTGGGCTACTGGCGCCAGCTCAACGAGGGCACGGTGAACAGCATCTCGTCCGGCGCCTTCACCGATATGGGCCACGCGCCCTCGTTCTCCGACAACCTCGTCGAGGTCTCACGGGCGAACTGAACGGCTCCGCGCGCGGCGATCCGCTCCCGATCGCCGCGCCGGGTTCACACGGAGGGTCGAGCCGTCATCCGGTTGCGGTTTCGCCGCTCGTCCGGCGCGGTCACCGGAAACGAAGCCGCCCGGGACGGATCCGTCCCGGGCGGCTCGATCGTCACTCAGGCCATCTTCGCTCAGGAACGGGGCGCCCGCTCCAGCCAGCCGATGCTGCGACCCTCGCCGCCGCCACCGCCGCTGCGCGGACGGGCATCGGCGCGCTGGGGCCGGGCGTCGCGGCTCGGGCGACCCTGATTCGGGCGCTCGCCCTGCGGGCGGGCGGGCCGGTCCGCGCGGGCGTCGCGGCCCTGCGGGGCGTGGCCGCGATTGTCACCGCGGTTGTCGCCGCGGCCGTCCTGGGGTCGGCCCTGCCGGGGCGCGCCCTGGCCGGGACCGCCGAAGCCGCGGCCGCCCTCGGGCCGGCCCTGCTGGGGACGGCCCTGCTGCTGCCGGGGCCGCTGGCCCTGGCGGCCGCCGCCGGGGCGCTGCTGCGGACGCTCGGGCCGGCGCTCCTCCTCGCGGGCAATCTCGGCGGCCTCCTGGCGGGACGGCGGGGTGAAGCCCTCGGGGAAGCCCGCCACCGGGACCTTCTGCCGGGTCACGCGCTCGATGTCGCGCAGGTAGGCCTTCTCCTCGTCGTTGCAGAACGAGATGGCGAGGCCGTCGGCGCCGGCGCGGGCCGTGCGGCCGATCCGGTGGACGTAGCTCTCCGGCACGTTAGGCAGGTCGAAGTTGACCACGTGGCTCACGCCCTCGACGTCGATGCCGCGGGCCGCGATGTCGGTGGCGACCAGGACCCGGCAGGAGCCGTCCTTGAAGGCGGCCAGCGCCCGCTCGCGCTGGGGCTGGCTCTTGTTGCCGTGGATCGCGGCAGCCGCGATGCCGACCTTGTCGAGGCCGCGCACGACCCGGTCCGCCCCGTGCTTCGTCCGGGTGAAGACGAGCACGCGCTCGATCGCCGGATCGCGCAGGATGTGCCCCAGCAGCGCCTGCTTGGCGCCGGTATGGACGAAGATCACCTCCTGCTCGACCCGCTCGGCCGTGGTGGCGACCGGCGTCACCGCGACCTGGACCGGATCGGTGAGGTACTGGGACGCCAGGCCCGCGATGTTCTTGGGCATGGTGGCCGAGAAGAACAGGCTCTGGCGCTTCTGCGGCAGCATCTTCACGATGCGCTTGAGGGCGTGGATGAAGCCGAGGTCGAGCATCTGGTCGGCCTCGTCGAGGACGAGGATCTCGACGCCCTCCAGGGTCAGCGAGCGGCGGTCGACGAGGTCGATCAGCCGGCCGGGGGTGGCGACGAGGACGTCGACGCCCGGCGCCAGCGCCCGCTCCTGGCGGCTGATGGTGACGCCGCCGAACACCACCGTCGTGGTGTAGGACAGGTGCCGGCCGTAATCGGTGAACGACTCGGCGATCTGGTTGGCGAGCTCGCGGGTCGGCGAGAGCACCAGCACCCGACAGCCGCGGCGCGGCGCGCGGCGGTCCGAGAGCGAGAGGCGGTGCAGGATCGGCAGCGCGAAGGCCGCGGTCTTGCCGGTGCCGGTCTGGGCGATGCCGCAGAGGTCGCGGCCCGCCATGGCCGGCGGGATCGCCTGGGCCTGGATCGGGGTCGGCGCGACGTAGCCGGCCTCGCTGAGCGCCCGCAGCACGGGCTGGGCGAGGCCGAAATCGGTGAATTGGGTCAAGGATGTATCCGATGCAGCAGGGCCGGCCGGGCGCCTCGCGTCGCTCGCGAGCTGTGCCGTGTATGAGCCGGTCCGTTGGCAGGGGGCAGCCCGCGTGATGGGGCGGCCCGGGTGCATGCACGTTATGAAGAGGGGGGCCGGATCACGCCGGGTGGCGCCCGATCCGTCACGCAGCCCCCTCAAGCGGGCCGTGGCGGCCGCTGACGCTGCATCGCCGATATGCGTGTGTGCGGCTGCGAAGTCAATGCAGGGCCGGGTTGCGGTCCGCTCAGGCTGAGCGCCGCCGTCGCGCCGGTGAACAGCAGGCGCTCGTCCGACGGTGCCGTGCCCCGTGCACTCGGGATCGCCCGAAGACGCGGCTCGGCTGCCGATACGTGTCGATCACGTCTTCCCGATGTGGTCGGGGCGGGCGTTTATCGTCGTTGTGACCGAGGATCGCCTCTGATCTGTCCGTTGAGATATAATTGTTTCAGAATTGACGGTATCGTTGGATCGTCCGAGCGTGAAAGTGTATCTAAAGATACGCAGCGATCGGTATTCAACGATCGCTGCGCGGCCGCGACTTCAGATATTGCCTATGCAGACAGTGTTTTCGACGGAGGGTCTCCACCCCCGGAGCGGCTTCAAGCTCTGGCGAGACCTTCTCGGGGAGCGGCTCGTGCCGATCGAGGTCGAGCGCCTCGACGACGGGCCGTTCCGGGGCAGGCTCGACGTCGCGGAGATCGGCGCGCTGTACCTCTCGCGCCTGACGCAGAGCGCCCTGCGATGCGAGACGACGCCCAGCGCGGCCCGGCGCCACGACAGGGCCGGGATGGTCGTGGTGCTGTTCAAGCTCGCGGGCCTGTCGACGAGCGTTCAGGACGGCCGGGAGGCCGTGCAGCGGCCGGGCGACATGGTCGTGCTCGACCATCGCCCCTCCGTGCTGACGACCCACAGGGACAGCCAGGCCCTGTTCCTGGAGCTGCCGCGGGAGCGCCTGGAAGGCGTGCTCGGCTCGACACGGCTCTACACCGGCCTGTCGGTCGGGGCGGACCTCGCCTCGGCCACGCTGGCGACCGGCTTCATCCACGACCTGATCCGGGTGCGGCACCAGCTCACGCCCGACGCCGCCGAGCGCATGTCGGCGATCGCGGTCGACCTGATCGTGGCGAGCCTCGCCGAGCGGCTCGCGCAGGATGTGCCTCGCCCCGTCCACGGCAGCGTCGTCGTTCAGCGCGCGAAGGCGCATGTCGAGGCCCATCTGGACGATCCGGGACTGGACCCGCCCCAGCTCGCGGCCGCCACGGGGGTCTCGCTGCGCCGGCTCCAGGAGCTGTTCCACGAGCGCGGCCAGCACATTTCCGACTGGATCTGGGAGCGCCGACTGGCGGCGGCGGCCAAGCGGCTGTCCGACCCAGCCTGCCTGCACCTGTCGATCGGGATGCTCGCCTACGGCTGCGGGTTCACCAGCCAGGCGCACTTCTCCCGCCGGTTCAAGGACCGCCACGGCCTGACCCCGCGCGAGTACAGGGAGGCCGCCCTGCTGCGGGCTTCCGGTGCTCCGTCGGCTCCCTGATCGGGACGGTGGCCGGCCTCCGCCGATCCCGCGACGTCCCGGCGCGGAATGATGCGCGCGGTCCTCGCGCAACCCCTGGCCGGGCGCAGGCGCCTGCGCCCGGCGTGCGAACGGCACGCGCGTCGCGACCCGGCGCGTCGGCTCAGATAATGGTGTATCGTGATCGGCGGCGCACCGCCCTGTCATGCACCACATCCGGGTTGCCGCAGGTCCGGGCAACCGAAACAATGTGGTGCGGCCAAGAGGACTCGAACCTCCACCCCTCTCGGGACTAGCACCTCAAGCTAGCGCGTCTACCAATTCCGCCATGGCCGCATCGGACGCGAAGACCGGTCCGTTCGCCCGACCGTCGCGCGCCGCGGGAGAACCCGGGGCCGCTTTCGTGTCGCGCGGCGCAGCGGATAACAGATCGTCCGGCCGCCGACAAGCGCAGTCACGGGGAATCGTAGCCGCCCTCCAGGAAAGGCGCCGCGCCGTCGCCGATGCTGACGCCCGGCTCGACGATCGAGGCCGCCTTGCGGATCAGCTCGGTCACCTCCACGGAGATGCGGTCGCCCGTCACCACGATCTGCCCGCGCGCGATCGGGTGGTCGTTGGCCAGGATCTCGACCATGTCGCTGTCGCTGGCTTCGAGCTCGATCACGGCGCCGCGGCCCATCCGGAGGAGCATGTGCAGCGGCATGCGGGCCCGGCCCAGCACCACCGTCAGATCGACCTTCAGGGTCTCGAAGACCGCCACCGTCCGCCATCCCGTCTCGCAGCCGGAACCTTGCAACCGCCGGCCGCGGATGTTGAGGCTTCGACCATCGACGCAGGATGGTGAACTCTTGGTAAACGCGCCCCGCCTCACGGTCAGCCCGCCCGCCTTCCCGAAGCGGCCCGGCACCGATCCGGTCGCCGGCCCGGTGGGCTGGCGCGTGAGCGACGCGGCAGTGGATTACGCCGCCGCCCTCGCCTGGATGGAGGCGCGCGCGGAGGCGATCGCCCGCGGCGCGGCGCCCGAATGCGTTTGGCTGCTGGAGCACCCGCCGCTCTACACGGCGGGCACGTCGGCCCGGCCGGAGGATCTCGTCGCGCCGGACCGGTTCCCGGTCCACGCGACGGGGCGGGGCGGGCAGTACACCTATCACGGCCCCGGCCAGCGGGTGGCCTACGTGATGCTCGACCTCGACCGGCGCAGCCGCGACCTGCGCGCCTACGTGGCGAGCCTGGAGGCGTGGCTGATCGAGACGCTGGCCGCCTTCAACGTCCGCGCCGAGCGCCGCGAGGACCGGGTCGGCGTCTGGGTGCGCCGGCCCGAGAAGGGGCCCGGCGGCGAAGACAAGATCGCGGCGATCGGCATCCGGGTCCGCCGCTGGGTCAGCTTCCACGGCATCAGCCTGAACGTGGAGCCCGACCTCGCGCATTTCGACGGGATCGTGCCGTGCGGCGTCCGGGAGCACGGCGTGACGAGCCTCGTCGACCTCGGCCTGCCGGTGAGCATGGCCGAGGTCGACATGCAGCTCCGCGCCGCCTTCGAGGCGATCTTCGGGGCGACCGCGATCGAGGCGGCGGAGTGAGCAGGGCCGCGCCATCGGGCGATGCCGCCGTCGTCGCGAGCGCAGCGACCCAGGGGGCGTGTCGTCCGGAGCCCGGACCGGATCGCTTCGCTCGCGAATACGCATAGCGTCCGAACGCTCCGGCCGGAGGCCGTCTCACCGGCGCCGATCAGAAATCGGCGTGCAGCCGCGAGGCGAAGAAGTGCGCCGGCCCGCGGTCGCGATTGTATCCGGGATTGTCGATGAACTGGTAGTCGAAGGTCAGGGTGACGAACTTCGTGAGGTTCAGGGCGTAGTAGGTCTCCAGCGCGCGCTCGGTGCCGTAGTTGAGACGCCCGTCGCCGATCAGCAGCCCGAGATAGCCGGCCGCGAAGGCGGCCCGGTGCGAGGGCGAGAGCCCGTTCATTGCGGCGCCGATGCCGACCGTGTCGTCGGGGCGGTCCCAGGCCTTGCCCTTCAGCGACAGGCCGCCGGAGAAGCTCCGGTCGATGTCGGTGAACGAGATGTTCTCGGTGCCCCCGTCGTTCAGGCTCGCCCGGGCGAACAGCCCGAGTTCGGGCGTCAGCGCCTGCTCCAGGTTGATGTAGCCGCCGGTCTTGCGGCGGGGACGCCGGGTCGCCGCGACGGCGTCGTTGATGTCGTCGAACAGGCCGAGCTGGGTCAGGGTGACGACGTCGCGGTTGTTGGCCGAGACGCCGACATTCGAGAACAGCCCGATGCGGATTTTGCCGGGCTGCTCCAGCCACGGGAGCACGTGCCGCTCCTCGAACTCGACGTTCAGCCCCGCGCGCCGGAACACCCGCGGGTCGAGCACGTCGCTCGACGGCTCCTTGGGCACCTGCGTGTAGGCGGCGCGGATCGCGAATTCGGGGCGGTTGTACTCGGCGTAGACGCCCTGCGTGAAGCCCGGGAGATTGGCCGGGAAGTCCCAGGCCGAGGAACCCCAGAGCGACCAGTTGAAGAAGTCCACGCGCGGGTCGTGCGCGTAGATGTTTCCGTCGAAGAAGTCGCCCAGCGCGAACTTGCCGGCGATCAGCGTGATCCGCTCGGCGTCGTAGCGGGTGGCCACTTGGTTCGGTCCGTCCGGCACCTCCACGGTCTCGCCGCCGAGCCCGAAGGTCTGCTTCACGTAGTAGCGGTTCGAGCGCAGCTTCGGGAACGGGGCGCCGGCCTTCTGCGCCTCGCCGTTGACGAAGCCGGCGACGCCGAGCGTCCGCGACAGGCCGAAGCCCTGGCTGAACTCGGGATTGTAGTAGATCTCGGTGCTGTCGGTGAGCTTGAGGCCGAGGAAGATCGTGGCCGTCGTGGTCTGCCGGGCCTGATGGGGGATCAGGCTCTGCGCGCCCTCGTAGGGCGAGCGGAAGCCGGGAACGCCCTGCGCGATCAGCGTCGTCTGGCCGTGGAGCGAGAAGCGGCCAGTATCGCCGTTGTCGGGATCGTGCGGGGCGGTCTCGTCCGGGTCCGGCGGGACCTTCAGCCCGTCCGGAAACCACATCAGCCGCGCGAACAGTTCGTTGGACGTGAAGCGCGCCCGGGTCGTGACCGGCCCGCCCGCGTCGCCGGGCACCATGCCCAGCGGGAAGCGCCGGCTGCCTCCGAGATCGATGTAGCGGTAGTCGATGCCCAGCGCGAGGCTGTCGGTGATGGCGTACTGCACGCCCGCGCCGAGGGTGAAGCCGACGTAGCCGAGGTCCCGCCGCGCGGTGGTCTGGCCGCCCGTGTCGAGGTCCGGGTAATTCGCCAGGATGCGCGCGTTCGCCCCCGCGAGGCCGAAGGTGCCGTAGATCAGGTAGCGGTCGAAGCTGTAGCCGAGCCGGGCGCGCAGGGTGCCGTAGAGATCCGTCTTGGCGCGCACGATGTTGAAGGCCGGGTCCACGTTCGCGTAGCCGAAGCCCGCGATCGTCGAAGGGACGGGCCGCTTCAGATTCGCCGCGTCGAGACTCGCCTCGACGCCGTAGACCCACGGCCCGGCCTGCCAGTTCCAGCCGCCGAACAGGCCGCCGACCGCCGTCGTGGCGTTCTTGCCCTGGTCGCTGCGGCCGGTGGAATCGCCGCTCTTGAAGGCCGGGACCGGCCGGGCGCCGATCGTCGTCGGACCGAAATTGTAGGCGCCGTAGGACCCGCCGGCACTGCCCTCGAGGCCGACATAGCCCCCCGACCAGTCGGTGTAGGACGGCGCCTCGGCGGGGCGCAGCGGGGAGATGTCGGCCGCCCGCGCGGCGGCGGGCGCGAGGAGGGGGACGGCCAGGACGAGCGCCGCGGTGCGGACCAGGGACACGGAACGGGATCTCATCCGACTCACAGAAAAGTATAGCATTTGCTAAAACGCGTCACGGGGCCGCGCAAGCCGGGTCGCGCGCTCGTGATCGCGGGCCATCATGCGATCCATGGCCTTGCCGCATCGCATCCTCGGTTCGTCGCATGGCACTGGCGTGACGATCCAGCCCGCGTTGGATTCGTCAAGATCCAGAGGGCATCGCACCGCGAATAGCTTCGTGAAAGTGCGTCGTAATCGACCTTTTTCGCTGCAACGACATGCGAATACCGTAATGTCGATGCAGCTGACCGGCAGATTAGAATTGTTATTATTTGACTGTCGTGCGATTCCGGTTTGAACTTCCCGCGGCCTGGATTATGTGCGGTCGCATGCACGCCTCGCACATCCTCCCGGTTCTCCGCGGCCTCGCCGCGGCCTCGCTCCTGGCGTTCGCCGGTGCCGCGGCCGCCAAGGAGGTGCCGATCGGTCCGCACGTGACGCGCAACGGCCTGGAGGTCGCGGCCGTCTATCTGCAGCCGATCGAGATGGATCCGCCCGGCATGATGCGCGAGGCCGCCAAGTCGGACATCCACCTCGAGACCGATATCCGCGCCGCCAAGGACAACCGCAACGGCTTCGCGGAAGGGGACTGGGTGCCGGCGCTCGACGTCCGCTTCGAGGCGGTGAAGCTCGACGGCGACAAGCCCACCGACCAGACGGTGTCGGGCATGCTGATGCCTATGGTCGCCAACGACGGGCCGCATTACGGCGACAACGTCAAGCTGTTCGGCCCCGGTCGCTACCGCCTCAAGGTTACCGTCGCGCCGCCCGGCAAGGACAGCCATTTCGGCCGCCACGTCGACAAGGAGACGGGCGTCGGCCCGTGGTTCGAGCCCTTCGAGATCACCCAGGACTTCACCTTCGCCGGCGTCGGCAAGAAGGGCGCCTACTGAGAGTGCCGGAGCTGACCGTGTCCCGCCTGCCGCGCTCCCTCGTCCGAGCCATCCCGCTGCTGCTGGTCGCCGCCGCGTCGGCCTCCGCGCCCGCGCGCGCCGACGACATGCCGGTCATCAAGGTGGAGATGCGCGACGGCGTGATCATCCCGACGGTGATCGAGGTTCCGGCCAACACCCGGTTCAAGCTCGAGATCTCGAACACCGGCCAGACGCCGGTGGAGTTCGAGAGCACGGAGCTGCGCCGCGAGAAGGCGCTGGCCGCTGGCTCGACCTCGGCGATCGTGTTCCGCACCCTCGATGCCGGCACGTACCAGGTGTTCGACGATTTCCACCCGGAAGCGAAGGCGACCCTGGTGGCCAAATGAGCGCGTTCACGACAGCGCCCGGCTCCCTGGCCCTCGCCGACGTCACGCCGCGCCGCTCCGCGGTCGACGCGCGGCTCGCCCGGTTCGGCGACGCGTTGCGCCGGTACGGCTGGATCATCCGGTCCGTGCAGTGGCTGATCGTCGCCGTCTACGCGGTGCTGGTGATCGTGCCGGCCCTGCTGCCGCTGCCCGACAACGCCGCCCACATCTGGACCAACCTGACGCTCGCCGCGCAGTTCGCCTTCTGGGGGATCTGGTGGCCGTTCGTGCTGGTCAGCATGGTGCTGGTCGGCCGGGCCTGGTGCGGCGTGCTCTGCCCGGAGGGGGCCCTCAGCGAGTTCGCGAGCCGGTGGAGCCGCGGCTACGCCGTGCCGCGCTGGATCACCTGGCAGGGCTGGCCGTTCGTGGCCTTCGCGGGAACCACCGTCTACGGCCAGATGACCAGCGTCTACGGCTACCCGAAGCCGGTCCTCGCGGTGCTCGGCGGCTCGACCCTGGCGGCGATCGTGGTCGGGCTGCTGTACGGGCGCAACAAGCGCGTCTGGTGCCGCTACCTCTGCCCGGTCAACGGCGTCTTCGCGGTGCTGTCGAAGCTCGCGCCGGTGAGCTTCCAGGTCGACCGCGCCGCCTGGGCGGACTCGCCCAAACCCGTCGGCGGCACCGAGTCCTTCAACTGCGCGCCCCTCGTGCCGGTCAAGACCATGCGCGGCGCGGGCGCCTGCCACATGTGCGGCCGCTGCAGCGGCCACCGCGGCGCCGTGCGCCTCGCCCTGCGCTCGCCCAACCACGAGATCGTCCACGTGGCCGGCGCGGAGCCCAGCCTCGACCAGACCATGCTGATCCTGTTCGGCATGCTGGCGTTGGCGGTGGGCGCCTTCCAGTGGTCCTCGAGCCCCTGGTTCGTCGATGCCAAGCAATGGGCGGCCACGTGGCTCATCGAGCGCGGGACGACGTGGCCCCTGGAGCACTCGGCGCCCTGGTTCGTGCTGACGAACTACCCCGACCGCAACGACGTCATGACGCTCCTCGACGGCGGGCTGCTGCTGGCCTACATCGGCGCCGCGACGCTCGTCCTCGGGCTCGCCCTGTCGGGGATCGTGGCGCTCGCGACCCTGAGCCTCGGCGGCTGGTCGCTCCGGCGCTTCCACCACCTGACCCAGACCCTGATCCCGGTCGCGGGCTGCGGCGTGTTCCTGGGCCTGTCGGCGCTCACCGTGACGTTCCTGCGCGGCGACGGCATCGTGATCCCCTACGTGGCGGAGATCCGCGCGGGCCTGCTCGCCGGCGCCAGCCTGTGGAGCGTCTGGCTGGCCTGGCGGGTGGCGGGTCTCGCCGCCGGCGGCCTCCGCCGGGTGGCGGCCTCGGCCTGCATCGCCGGCGCGGCCGCCCTCTCGGTGGCCAACTGGGTGCTCCTGTTCTGGATCTGGTAGCGCGCGGTCCGCGCGCGCCGCGTCACACGACCTCACAAACCCTGGAGACCGCCATGATCGGCGCCTTCGTCATCGCCTTCCGCGAAGTCATCGAGGCGGGCCTCATCATCTCCATCGTGCTGGCCGCCACCCGCGGCATCCCGGGCCGGATGCGCTGGGTCCTGCTCGGCATCGCCGGCGGCCTCGCGGGCGCCGCCCTGGTGGCGCTGTTCGCCGAGAAGATCTCGGACGCGTTCGAGGGCAGCGGGCAGGACATCCTGAACGCCGCGGTCCTGATCGTCGCGGTGCTGCTGCTGATCTGGCACAACACCTGGATGAGCAAGCACGGCAAGGAGCTGGCGGGCGAACTGCGCGCCGCCGGCGCGGCGGTGCGCTCGGGCGAGCGGGAGGCAGCGGCCCTGTCGATCGTGATCGGCGCCGCGATCCTGCGCGAGGGGGCCGAGCTGGTCCTGTTCCTCTACGGCCTCGTGGCCTCGGGCACCTCGGGCGCCGACATCCAGTTCGGTGCGGTCGCCGGCATCGGCGCCGGCGCGCTCCTCTCGGCGGTGACCTATCTCGGGCTCGCCTCGATTCCGAGCCGCTACGTCTTCTCGGTGACCAGCGTCCTGATCATCTTCCTCGCGGCCGGCCTCGCCGCGCAGGCGGCGCAGTTCCTGGCGAATGCCGGGGTGGTCGAGGTCCTCGGATACACCCTCTGGAACAGCTCCGGCGTGATCGCCGAGAATTCCTGGCCGGGCCGCGTCCTGCACGCCCTGGTCGGCTACACCGACCGTCCGACCGCCCTCCAGGGGCTGGTCTACGTCGCCACCATCGCGGTGATGGTCGGCCTGATGCAGTGGAGCGCCGCCGACAAGCGCCGCGCGGTGCGGGCGGCGTAGCGAACCGTCCGGCGCCGCGGGGATACATCCGACAGCTAGGCGTCGAGGCGCCGGGCTGCGTGGCGGCCCGGCTGTGCATCCTCGGCTCGACGCGACGGGTCCCGCCGCACCGTCCATCGGTGCGGTGGGTCGGTCGGCCCGCGACCCTCAGGCCAGCACGGTCCACTTCGCCCGGTCGGCCGGCTTCTCCCTGTAGATCGTGCCGGCGAAGTCGACGTGCAGTTCCGTCGCCGCGCGGTCGCTCCGACGTGCCAGCACCTCGAAATGCCTCGGCTTGCGGCGCGGCGCGTCCGCCACCGCCCACCCCGCCGCGGCCACCGCCGCCAGAGCGCGCGCGGGATCGGACGGGGCGTCCGTTGCCCCGTCCGGCCGCCCGGTGCCGGGCGCGTGATGGGGCTTCTTGTGATGGATCTCCACCGGATCCCGGCCCTCCGCCGAGATCCGCGTGACCTTGATCTCCGAGGGGCGACGCTCTCCGGTGAGGGTGACGTGCAGGCCGCTCGCGAGCGGGAACGCCTCCGCACCCTTCGGGCCGAGATCGGCGAGGTGCGTCTCGCCGCCCGCCTCGACGGTGAAGCGATGGGCGAAGACGTGTCGTATCGTGCCCGAGAGGGCGGTGGTGTCGTGATGCGGCATGATTTTCTCCGTAGGGCGCCCAACCGCAGGCGCAATCGATATATCGAAATCGATCACGGAGCTTTCAAGCGGGCGACCGGGGCGGCCCGGTCACGTCGGCGGACCTGAGGGCCGGAGAACCGCCTCTCAAGGACCCGTCGCCACCGCCCGGGCCGGGTCGGCGCCCCATTCCGACCAGGAGCCGTCGTAGAGCCCCCGCGCCGGGCGGCCCATGGTCTCCAGCGCCAGCGCGATGATCGCAGCGGTCACGCCGGAGCCGCAGGTGGTCACGATCGGCAGGTCCGGATCGACGCCGTTCTCGGCGAAGACCGTCTTCAACTCCTCGGGGCTCTTCATCCGGCCGTCGCGCTGGAGGGCCGCGTAGTGCAGGTTGCGCGCGCCGGGCATGTGCCCCGGCCGGACGCCGGGGCGGGGCTCCGGCTCCTCGCCGCGGAACCGCGTCCCCGAGCGGGCGTCGACGACCTGCGCCGAGCCGCTGTCCAGGGCGCGGGCGACGTCGTCCGCGTCCGCCACGGCGCCGTGGTCGAAGCGGGCGGTGAAGTGCCGCCGCTCGGGCTGGCGCGGGTCGCCCTCCTCGGTCGGGTAGCCCGCCGCCACCCAGGCCGGCAGGCCGCCGTCCAGCACCAGCGCGTCGCGCACGCCGAAGGCCTTGAGCATCCACCAGACCCGCGGGGCGGAGAACAGCCCCTGCCCGTCGTAGACGACGATCTGCATGCCGTCGCCGACGCCGAGCGCGCGCATCCGCGCCGCGAACACCTCGGGCCGTGGCAGCATGTGCGGCAGGTTCGACTCGGTGTCGCTCATGGCGTCGAGATCGAAGCGGCGGGCGCCGGGTATGTGGGCGGTGCGGAATTCGGCCTCGGGATCGCGGCCCGCTGCGGGCAGGTACCAGGAGGCGTCGAGCACGACGATGTCGGGGGCCGCGAGGCGGTCGTGCAGCCATTCGGGTGACACGAGGGGCGCTTGGGCCATGGTCGGCGGATCCGGCTCTGTTCGCGTTGCGGGCTGACAGAACCACAGGTCGCCCGGCGTTGCACGCCCGGGCCATCGCGGGACGGCGGCGTTCGGGCGGATTCGTCAGCCGCGCCAATGCCAATTGAGCGCGCGCCGGATCGGATGAGCTACGCATCCCGCACCGTGGTCCGATGCATCCAGCGCAGGCTGGTCTTGTTTTAAAGAGCCGTAACCCCAGTTACGACACCATGATGACGCCAATCGCGTCGGCCGTCCGGCCGGCATCGTGTTGGCCGCCCCGGACGTTCCGCTCGCGGACGCGATACGGGGACGTCGCCTGAACGAGATGCGTTCAAACCTTCCCTGTCTGCCCGGGCGCCCGACCCACCGTGCAGGATGCTTATTGAGCCGATCGACACCATGAATCAACTCGTCCGCATGTCCCAGATCGGCGACGCCGAGACCGTCGAGGAGCCGTCGGCCGACCTGCGCGTGCCCTTCGCGCAGTCCGGCGCCTTCGTGTGCAAGTACATCATCGGCGAGCCGAACGACCGCGCCGTCTGCTGCGGCGCCCCCGTGTCCGACGGCAAGAGCTGGTGCGCCTACCACCGCCGCATCGTGTTCGAGCCGACCCGCCCCGGCCGCATCCGCTGAGCCTCTCCTTGCGCCATCCCGGCCGTCACTGCGTCCGCATGATCTGGATGACCGCCGGGGTGATGATGACGACGAACAGCACGGGCAGGAAGAACAGGATCATCGGCACGGTGAGCTTCGGCGGCAGACCGGCCGCCTTCTTCTCGGCCTCGTTCATGCGCATGTCGCGGCTCTCCTGGCTCAGAACCCGCAGCGCCTGACCGACCGGCGTGCCGTACCGCTCGGCCTGGATCAGCGCCGTCGCCACGGACTTCACCGGCTCGAGGCCGGTGCGCATCACGAGGTTCTCGTAAGCCTGACGCCGGTCGGGCAGGAACGACATCTCGGCGGTCATCAGCGCGAGCTCCTCGGCCAGCACGACCGAGGACGTGGCGATCTCGGTGCTCACCTTCCGGAACGCGTTCTCGATCGCCATGCCGGATTCGACGCAGATCAGCGTGAGGTCGAGGGCGTCCGGCCACGCCTTGCGGATCTCGGTCTGGCGCTTCTTGGCGGTGTTCACCAGGAACAGCTCGGGCGCCTTGATGCCCATGTAGGCCGCGCCGATCACCAGCCCGAACCGCATGAGGTACGAGGCGTCGAGCACCTCCAGCACGAACAGGTAGAACAGGGCCGCGATCACCGCCGCGACCGGCACGACGAGGCGGAAGAACAGGAAAGCGGTCTCCGCCCCCTGGCCGCGGTACCCTGCCTGCATCAGCTTGCGCTTGGCCGTGTCCGTGCCGAGCCAGCGGCGCAGCTGGTACTTCTCGACGACCGACTTCATGTAGGCCTTCGGCTCCGTGCGCAGCGTCGCCCGGCTTCCGGTCCGCTCCGCGCTCAGCCGCTCGCGACGCCGGATCTGCTCGCGCTCGTCGCTGACGAGCTTCATCCGCTTGCCGAGGCGGTCGGTCTCCAGGAAGGGCTGCGCCACCGCGTAGGCGGTCGCGGCCGCCGCGACGGCGGTCAGCAGCGTGCCCATGAAGCGGGGATCGAACAGCTTCTCGGCGATGGCGTCGATCATCGGGCGGGATCCGGCAGACGGCGCACCGCGCCTAGAACTCGAAGGCGATCATCTTCTTGATGGTGAAGATGCCGATGGACATCCAGATCGCCGCGCCGACCAGGGCGATCTTGCCCGTGTCGGTTGTCCAGAGCAGCGAGATGTAGTCGGGGCTGGTGAGCGCGGTGATGCCCGCCACCGCGAAGGGCAGGCAGGCGATGATCGAGGCCGAGGCCTTGGCCTCCATGCTCATCGCCTGGACCTTGCCGCGCATCTTGGCGCGGTCGCGCAGCACCGTGGAGAGGTTGTTCAGCGCCTCGGAGAGGTTACCGCCCGACTGCTGCTGGATGTTGATCACGATGGCGAAGAAGTTCACCTCGGCGGTGGGCACGCGCTCGAACAGCCGCGTGCAGGCCTCGCCGAGGGACAGGCCCATCGCCTGCGTCTCCACCACGGTCCGGAACTCGCTGCGCACCGGCTCCTCTGCCTCGCGCGAGACCATGCGGAAGCAGTCGCCCACCGGGATGCCGGTGCGGATGCCGCGGACCACCACGTCGACGGCGTTGGGCAGCTCCTTGTTGAACTTCGCGATGCGCTTGAGCCGCAGGTGGCGCAGCAGGTAGGCCGGCAGGCCGAAGCCGCCCGCGAAGGCGGCGCCGAGCGCCGCCAGGGCGTTGTCGGTGATGACGAAGAGCAGGAGCCCGAAGACGACCCCGCTCAGGGCCGAGACCCCGTAGAAGGTCTGCTTCGTCCAGCCGAGGCCGGCGCGGGCGAGCTTCAATTCCACGCTGGCCTTCGAGGCGCCCTTGGCCTTCGCCTCGATCTCGCTCAGCGTCTTGGCGACCTGCTCGCGCCGGTTGACGGCGACGCCCCGGGTCGCCGCCCCCGAGGCGGAGACGCTGATCGTCTTCAGGCGCTTGGTGGCCCGGCGCTCGCCGCCGAGCAGGGGCAGGACCGCCACGTAGGCGATGGCGGCCACCGCGATGCCGGCGAGGCCGGCGGCGATCGGCAGGTTGGAGGCGTCCGCCATCGGCTCAGTTCCGGTCGACGACCTCGGCGGCGTCGAGCGCCTCACCGAGCCGCTGTTCGAGGCCGTAGTAGCGGGCGCGCTCCCAGAATTTCGGCCGGCCGACGCCGGTGGAGCGGTGACGCCCGATCAGCTTGCCGTTCGCGTCCTCGCCGACGATGTCGTAGAGGAACACGTCCTGGGTGGTGATGACGTCGCCCTCCATGCCGAGCACCTCGGTGATGTGGGTGATGCGCCGGGAGCCGTCGCGCAGACGCATCGCCTGGATCACGACGTCGATCGAGCCGCAGATCATCTCGCGCAGGGTCCGCGACGGCAGGGTGAAGCCGCCCATCGAGATCATCGATTCGATACGCGACAGGCACTCGCGCGGGCTGTTGGCGTGGAGCGTGCCCATCGAGCCGTCGTGGCCGGTGTTCATCGCCTGGAGCAGATCGAAGGCCTCCGGTCCGCGCACCTCGCCGACGATGATCCGCTCCGGGCGCATGCGCAGGCAGTTCTTCACGAGGTCGCGCATGGTGACCTGGCCCTGGCCCTCCATGTTGGGCGGCCGTGTCTCCAGGCGCACGACGTGCGGCTGCTGGAGCTGCAGCTCGGCCGCGTCCTCGCAGGTGATGACCCGCTCGTCGTGCTCGATGAAGGCGGTGAGGCAGTTGAGCAGCGTGGTCTTGCCCGAGCCCGTGCCGCCCGAGATGACCACGTTGCAGCGCGACTGGCCGATGATCTTGAGGACCTCGGCGCCCTCGGGCGAGATCGCCCCGAAGCGCACGAGCTGCTCCAGGGTGAGCTTGTCCTTCTTGAACTTGCGGATCGTGAGCGCCGGGCCGTCGATGGCGAGCGGCGGCGCGATGACGTTGACGCGGGACCCGTCCGGCAGGCGCGCGTCGCAGATCGGCGAGGCGTCGTCGACGCGCCGGCCGACCTGGCTGACGATGCGCTGGCAGATGTTCATCAGCTGCTGGTTGTCGCGGAACCGCACGCTGGTCAGCTGGATCTTGCCGTTGACCTCGATGAAGGTCCGGTGGGCGCCGTTGACCATGATGTCGGCGATGTCGTCGCGGGCGAGCAGCGGCTCCAGCGGGCCGTAGCCCAGCACGTCGTTGCAGATGTCGTCGAGCAGTTCCTCCTGCTCGGAGATCGACAGGACGATGTTCTTGAGCCCGATGATCTCCGTGACGATGTCGCGGATCTCCTCGCGCGCGGTCTCGGCGTCGAGGCGCGAGAGCTGCGTCAGGTCGATCGCCTCGATCAGGGCGCCGAAGATCAGGCTCTTGGTGCGGTAGTAATCCTCCGAGCGCGCGGTCTCGACGACGACCGGGGCCGCCGGCGCCGGGCGCTGGGCCGGCGCGGGCGCCGGCGCGTCGCGCAGCACCGGCGTGGCCGGGGCCGGGGTCCGCATCTGCGGCATCGGCGGGGGCGGCGCCGACGCGCCGCCGGACTGTCGCCTACCGAACATGGGTCAGAGCCCCGACGCTGACCCGCGGCACCGGGCGGGTGAGGGATCGCGTCCGCATCAGGATGCCTTGCGGCCGGAAAGCTTGGCGAGCAGCGGCTCCAGCAGGCTCGGACGGCCCCGCCGGCTCTCGGGACGTCCGAGGGTCATGGCCGCCAGGTCGTTGAACAGCTCCGCCACCTTCGAGCCCGCCTGGATCTCGGCGATCATCTGGCCGTTGTTGGCGGCCGTGCCGAACAGGGTCGGCTCGAACGGGATCGTCAGGGCCACCGGCGCCTCCAGGGCCTTGGCGAACTCGGCGGTGCCGATCTCGGGGCGCTTGGGCACGCCGACGCCGTTCAGCACGATGCGGGGCGGTTGGTCGTTCGGGCGACCGTGCTTCAGCGCGCTGAGGAGGTTCTTGGCGTTGCGCAGGCAGGCGAGGTCGGGCCCGGTCACGATCAGGATCTCGTCGGCCGCCGTCAGGACGCGCTTCGTCCACGCGTTCCACTGGTGGGGGATGTCGAGGACCACGCACGGGACGCTCGCCCGCATGTGCTCGATCAGGGTGTCGAAGGCCGGCTCGGACAGGTCGATGGTCCGGTCGAGGCTCGCCGGGGCCGAGAGCAGGCTCAGGTTGTCGCTGCACTTGGACAGCAGCCGCTCGACAAGGGCGGAGTCCAGCCGCTCGGGGGCGAACACCGCCTCGGCGATGCCCTGGGGCGGGTCTTGGTTGAAGTTGAGCGAGGCGGTGCCGAAGGCGATGTCGAGATCGGCGATCACCGTCTGGACGCCCTGGCCCCGGGCCACCGACCACGCGAAATTATGCGCCACGGTCGAGGCGCCGATGCCGCCCTTGACGCCGTAGACCGCCACGGTCCGGCCCACCGGCTTGACGCCCGGGGCCGTGAACAGGTCGGAGATCGCCGCGATGAGCGTCAGGGGCTCGACCGGCGCCATCAGGTAATCGGACACCCCGCGCTGGATCAACTGGCGGTAAAGCATCACGTCGTTGACGTGACCGATCACCAGGACGCGGGTCCCCTCGTCGCAGACCTCGGCCAGGGCGTCGAGGCACTCGATCGGCCGCGAGCGCGCGCCCTGGATCTCGAGGACGATGACGTTGGGCGTCGGCGCGTGCCGGTACGCCTCGATCGCCGCGGCCCCGCCGCCCATCCGGACCTTGACCTGCGCCTTCTGCATGCGCCGGTCGAGGGCCGCGCCCTCGATCATCGCCGCGGTCTCGCCGGTCTCGCAGAAGGCCTGGATGGTGATCCGGGGCACCGGGGCGATCGTGCGCTCGGTTGTCTCGGACAGCTCTGCCATGACGGCGCTTTCGGGTTCGCGTGCGGGGTGCGGCGTTGCGATCGGCGGCGGGGCTGCCCATCCCCGGCGCCGGCTGTCTCAGTTCGTGACCTGGGCCTTCACGGCGGTCTGACCATCTTGCCGCCATGTGGTTGACGGATCCTTGCCGTCCCGCAACTGGCCAATGTCCCGGATCCGCTTGACCGTGTCGATGCGGCCCTCGGGCCGGCCGCGCACGAGGTCGACCGGGTCGGCGACCTGGGCGGCGACGTTGGACTGCATGGCGCAGCCCAGGTTCCAGCTCGGCCGGTTGTTGTAGTCGGTCGCGAAGTTGCCGGCCCCGAGGTCCTGAGGCCAGAGGCCGCAGGCGTCGGCCACCTTGGCCTGCATGCGCTGGAAGCTCAGCCGGATCGGCGCGGCGAGGGTCGGCGCCGCCACCGCGTAGCCGCTGACGGCGATCTCGCGGGCGTTGACGCCGTTCTGCGTGCCGAGCCGGCCGAGAACCGAGGCCGTCCGCTGCACGGCGGCGACCTGGTCGGGCGGGACGCCCTGGGGTACCTGCATCAGAAGGGTTCCGCGGCCGTAGCGCCGGTACTCCAGCATGAAGGCGTCGACATCGGTCGCCTGGCGCGGGTCCAGATGGCCCGTGCCGGTCGGGAACACGTCGAGGCTGCGAGGCCCGTCGGTCAGCACGATCGGGTGGCGCGCGCGGTAATCCGTGACGTCGATGCCGCCGGTCGTGACGGGATCGGTCTTGCAGGCCGCCGCGAGGGCGGAGAGCGCGCAGGCGGCGAGCACGCTCGCGGCGCGGCGCGGCAGTGCGGGCGGGTGACGTCCGGTCGTGGGTCCGGTCATGGGTCCGGTCATGGGTCCGATCCTGGGAGGCGCGGCGGGGCGCTACTCGACGATGAAGCCGACGCGGCCGCGGTAGGTGCGGCCGAGCGGCGCCGCGGCGGCCGCGCCCGGCGGGGCGACCTTGCCGTAGATGCGGTTGATCTGGCCGAGCAGCACGGCTTGGCCGTCGCTGGAGTCGACGAAGTTGTCGTCGGGCCGGCTGACCTGCTTCGCCTCCATCGGCCGGGCGATGTAGGGCGTGCACATGATCATCAGCTCGGTCTCCTGGCGCTGGTAGTCGCGGGAGCGGAACAGCGCGCCGAGGATCGGGAGGTTGATCAGGCCGGGCAGGCCGGCGATCGCCTGCTTGTTGAACTGCTGGATCAGGCCGGCGGTCATCATCACACCGCCGGAGGGCAGCTCGACGGTGGTCTCGGAGCGGC
Organism: Methylobacterium sp. 285MFTsu5.1; assembly: GCF_000383455.1. Taxonomy (NCBI): domain Bacteria; kingdom Pseudomonadati; phylum Pseudomonadota; class Alphaproteobacteria; order Hyphomicrobiales; family Methylobacteriaceae; genus Methylobacterium; species Methylobacterium sp. 285MFTsu5.1. The sequence goes on from NZ_KB911296.1 coordinate 40,340, forward strand.
GCACCCGGGTGCCCGGCACTGCGACCGAGGTGTTGCCGATCACATAGTTGAAGCTCTGCTGCGTATCGATCTCGGTCACGTCCGTGGCGACGCGGATCGAGATCCGGTTGTCGGCCAGCACCGTCGGTGTGAACGACAGGGCGACGCCGTAGGGCTTGTATGTGATGCCGGGCGAGCAGACGCCGCCGACGGCGCAGGTTGCCGAGGCCGGCACCGCGAACTCGCCGCCGGCCAGGAACTTGGCGGCCTCGCCCGAGATGGCGGTCAGCGTTGGCTCCGCCAGGATGCGCGAGACGCCGGCCTGCTCGAACGCCTTCAGGGTCGCCTGGAGCGAGAAGCCGCCCCCCTGCACGGAGGCCTGGACCAGATTCCCGGTCGGCGTGTTCGTGTTGATCGGGAAGGGCAGGTTGTTGGTGATAACATTCGGGATGTACGCCGGGACCTGCGTGGCCGCCGCGGTGCCGCCGTTCACGAGCGTCTGCCCCAGGTTTCCGACCGGGTTCAGAGCCGACCAGTTGCCGGCCATGTTGATCCCGAACTGCTTCAGGACGTTGCGGGACACCTCCACCACGGTGACGCGGAGCATCACCTGGTCCTTGTTGCGGATCGTGAGGTTGTTGATCACCGCGCCCCGCGAGCCGGCGGCGACGCCGCCGCTGGCCGCGCCCGCCGCTCCCGCGGCCCCGGCGCCGCCAAGGCCCACGAAGGCGTTGGCGATGTCGATCGCCTGCTGCGCGTCCGCCGAGGAGTTGACCGCTCCCGACAGGAGCACCGAGGCGCCCGAGGAGCGCACGTCGAAGCGTCCGCCCGGGATGCTCTGGTTGAGCAGCTCGCGCAGGGTCCCGAGGTTCAGGTCCCGCGCCACCGTCACGTCGAGGGCGGCAATCTGGCGGCCCTCGGCATCCATGATGAAGATCGAGGTCGCGCCGTCCGCCATGCCGATCACGAAGACCTTGCGGGTCGAGCGGACCACGGCGTTGGCCACCGCGGGGTTGGCCACGAACACCTCCTTGGCGTCCCGCGGCAGGTCGACGATGACGGACCGGCCCGCGGTCAGCTCGACCCGCCGGGTCGAGCTCGCTTCCGCGGCTCCGACCGTGAGGATCGGCGCCGGGCCGAAGGTCTGGCGGTCCTGGGAAGAGGCCGGCCCGGTCAGGGCGACGAGCAGCGCGAGGGCGCCGGCCGAGCAACGGCGCGGGCCGCGGTCGGGGCGCCGCGTCGGGCGCGTGAGGGACAGCGAAGCGGTCATGGCGGTCACGGCGTCTGCTGCCGCGCGACGCCGAAGCGCACCACGGTCAGGGCGGGTTCGGGCATCTGCGCGGCGGACGCGTCGGCCAGCGGTACGGCTTCCGGCGGCAGCCCGGCATCGGCGAGGCTGCGCAGGGAGAGCGTCAGGGCGCCGACCTTCTGGGCGAGCGCCAGGGTCTCGGCCTGCGCGGGCGTCACGGCCAGCGTCGCGGTCTCGCCGGTGACGACGTTGGTGCCGTTCTTCTCCTGGACCAGCTGACCGATCGCCAGGACGCGGATGTCGGTGAGGATCGTCTGGGAGAGCTGCACGTCGCTGTTGTTGGCCCGCGAATTGGACTCGTCGCGGAAGGTGCGGATCACGTCGACACGGTCGTTCGGCAGGATGAAGCCGCCGGCCGAGTTGGTTCCGCGGCTGTCGGTGACGATGGCGACCGCGCGCATGCCGGGCGGCAGGATCGCCGCCATGAACCCGCTCTCCGGGCGCACCAGCTTCTGCGCGCGGATCGGCTCGCCCGTCAGGAAGCCCGAGCGCACGGACGCACCGACGGTCTCCTCGAGGGCCTTGGGGTTGATCTTGCGGGTCATGTAGCCGTTGGCCACGGCGCCGTCCGGCCAGGGCTGCCAGCGCAGGTCCGCGGCCCGGAGCACCTGGCCCATGGGCATGTCGATGGCGGCCACGAGCACGTCGGTCGTCGGCTGCGGCGGCGCCTCGGCCGTCGGCGGCGGTGGCGGCGGTGGCGGATCGCCGCCGCTCATCAGGAAGGCCGCCCCGGTGCCCGCCGCGAGGGCGATTCCGAGGACGGCGAAACGGGCTGGGTTCATCGCATCGCCACGCGCCGGAGACGGCCGGATTGCCGTCCATGACGGGAACCTGCGCGGGGATTCGTGTAATTATGGTTAAGGTATTATAACCTCTGCCGTTGTCGCCGGTCCGGAAACGGGTCGATCGGAACCGCGTCACAATCCGCGGAATCCTTCAGCTCCCGCCCGACCCCGGCCGTGGCGCGGCGCCGGGTCGTCCCCTATCGTGCCGCCGGAACCGCCTCAGAAGCGGGCACTCGGGCGAACCGGGGGGAGACATGATCAGGACAATCGGCGGCGCGGTGATGGCGGCCGCTCTCGCAGGGACCGCGCTCGGCTCCGCTCCGGCGGCCGCGCAGGGAAGCTTCTCGGACAACGCCATACGGATCGGCGTCCTCAACGACCAGTCCGGCCTCTACGCCGAGTACGGCGGCCAGGGCTCGGTCGAGGCCGCCCGGATGGCGGTGGAGGACATGGGCGGCAAGATCGGCAGCGTGCCGATCGAGATCCTCACGGCCGACCACCAGAACAAGCCCGACATCGCCTCGGCGATCGCCCGGCAATGGTACGACCGCGACAATGTCGACGCGATCATGGAGCTGACCACCTCCTCGGTGGCGCTGGCGGTCCAGGGCCTGTCCAAGGAGAAGAAGAAGATCACCATCACCACCGGGGCCGCGACCAGCGACCTCACCGGCAAGGCGTGCTCGCCCTACGGCTACCATTGGGCGTTCGACACGCGGGCGCTGGCGGTGGGCACCGGCGGCGCGCTGACCCGGGCGGGCGGCAACACGTGGTTCTTCCTCACCGCCGACTACGCCTTCGGCTCGGCGCTGGAGGCCGACACCAGCAAGGTCGTGCTCGCCAACGGCGGCAAGGTGCTGGGCAGCGTCCGTCACCCGCTCTCGAACCAGGACTTCTCGTCGTTCCTGCTCCAGGCGCAGGGCTCGAAGGCCAAGGTGATCGGGCTCGCCAATGCCGGCCTCGACACCTCGAACGCGATCAAGCAGGCCGCCGAGTACGGCATCGTCGAGGGCGGCCAGAAGCTCGCGGCGCTGCTGTTCACCCTCTCGGAGGTGCACGGGCTCGGCCTCAAGGTCGCCCAGGGCCTGACGCTCACCGAGGGCTGGTACTGGGACGCCAACGACGAGACCCGCGCCTTCGGCCAGCGCTACATGAAGCGCACCGGCCGGATGCCCAACATGATCCAGGCCGGCACCTACTCGGCGGTCCTGTCCTACCTGAAGGCCGTCAAGGCGGCCGGCACCGACGAGACCGACGCGGTGAACGCCAAGCTCAAGGAGCTGCCGGTGGACGACGTGTTCGCCCATGGCGGGATCGTGCAGCCGAACGGACGCATGGTCCACGACATGTACCTGTTCGAGGTCAAGAAGCCGGCCGAGTCGAAGGGTCCGTGGGACCTCTACAAGCTGATCTCGACGATCCCCGGTAAGGAGGCCTTCGCCTCCCCGGCCGAGAGCGGCTGCCCGCTGACGGCGGCGAAGTAGGTCTCACCCCGTCATCGCGAGCGCAGCGCAGCGACCCGGGGCGGCGCGTCCCTGGATTGCTTCGCTCCGCTCGCACAGACGGCGGCGGGTCGAATGTCCCGTCTCAGGATGTGCTCTACTCCGAGAGGGTATCACCCCGCCCAGACGCGCCGGTACAGGGCCACGATCTCGTCGGCGCTGGGCTCCACCGGGTTGTTGGCGGGGGAGCCGGAGGCCAGCGCCTGGGCCGCCATGGTGGGCAGCAGCGCCTCCCAGCGGGCCGGGTCGATCCCGTATTCCCGCGGTCCCGGCACGTCGAGGTCGTCGTTCAGCGCCTCGAGCTCGGCCACCAGGGCCGACACCGCGGAGCGGTCGTCGGTGTCCGGGCCGGCGATCTTCATGGCGCGGGCGCAGGCGGCGTAGCGGTCGATCGCGGCCGGGGCCGAGAAGGCCGTGACCGCCGGCAGCAGCATCGCGTTCGAGAGCCCGTGGGCCACGTGGAAATGGGCGCCGATCGGCCGGCTCATGCCGTGGACGAGCGCCACGGAGGCGTTCGAGAAGGCGATGCCGGCCTGGGTCGCGCCGAGCATCATCGCCTCGCGGGCCGCCCGGTCGCCCGGATCGGTCCAGACCCGGCGCAGGTTCGGGGCGATCAACCGCATCGCCTGAAGCGCCAGCCCGTCCGAGAACAGGTTCGACTTGCGCGAGACGTAGGCCTCGATCGCGTGGGTCAGGGCGTCGATGCCGGTATCGGCGGTGAGCCGCTTCGGCTTGGTGAGCGTCAGCTCGTAATCGACCAGGGCCGCCACCGGCAGGTAGGCGAGGCCGATGCAGAGCATCTTCTCGTCCGAGGCCTCGTCGGTCACGATGGTGAAGCGGGTCGCCTCCGAGCCGGTGCCGGCGGTGGTCGGGATCGCCACGATCGGCAGGCCGGGCTCGTCCTGCTGGCGCGGCGCCTTGTAGTCGCGCATGTGGCCGCCGTGGCGGGCGAGCACCGCCACCGCCTTGGCGGTGTCCATCGGGCTGCCGCCGCCGAAGCCGACCACGCAGTCGAAATCGCCCGCCTGGAGGGCCGCCAGCGCCGCCTCCACGGAGGCGACGGTCGGGTCCGGCACAGTCTCGGAGAAGATCGTGGCCTGCGCGCCCGCCTTGGTCAGCCGCTCGAGCAGCGTGTCGGTGCGGCCGCTGCCGGCAAGGTAGGGATCGGTGACCACGAAGGGCCGCGACAGGCCGAGCTGGCCGAGCACCTCCGGCAGGAGCCGCGAGGCGCCGGCGCCGACGCGCATCAGCCGGGGCAGGGCGATCGAGGCGACCATTCTCTTGCTTCTCCCACCCGGCACCTCGCTGGTGCGCCGGAACGACGATCTTAGGACCTGCGACCGCCGGGCGAAACTGCCGGTGCTTACACTGCCGGCCCGGCGAAGAGCGCGGCGGCGGCCTCCACCTCGCCCGCGATGAAGCCCGCCACGGCGCGGATATGGGCGGCCTTCCGGTGATCCTCGTGGATGTGCATGTGGAACGAGCGGGTCAGCGACACCGCGCCGGGCAGCACCGGCACGAGACCCGGATGGGCCGACGCGATGAAGGCAGGCAGCACGCAGAGGCCGGCGCCGCCGAGCGTCGCGTGGACCTGGGCCAGGAGGTTCGTCGAGCGCAGCCGCGCCGAGACCGGCGGACCCAGGGCGCCGAGATAGTTCAGCTCGCGCGTGAACAGCATGTCCTCGATGTAGCCGACGAAGGGATGCCCCGAGAGGTCCCCGACCTCCGCGATCGGCCCGGCCCCCGCGAGGTAGGATTCGGCCCCGTAGACGAGCAGCCGGTAGTCGGTCAGCCGGCGCGCCACCACCCGGGCCTGCTGCGGGCCGGAGAGGCTGATGACGATGTCGGCCTCGCGCTTCGACAGGCTGAAGATCCGGGCGGTCGCCATGATCTCGACCTCCAGCCCCGGATGGCGCGCGGTGAGCCGGTGCATCCGGGGGGCCAGGAAGACGCTGCCGAACCCGTCCGGCGCGCCGATCCGCACCGTGCCGGAGACCGCCTGGGCGGCCTCCGTGGCGGCGCTCGCCGACAGGAACGCGCTCTCCATGGCCTCGGCGACGCCGAGCAGGTTCGCGCCGTCCTCGGTGAGGGCGTAGCCGAGGTTGCTGCGGTGGAACAGCCGGGCGCCGAGCCCTTCCTCCAGGGCGCGGATCCGGCGCCCGACGGTGGTGTGCTCGGTGCCGGTACGGGTCCCGGCGGCGCTCAGCGTTCCGGTCCGCGCCACGGCGAGGAAGAAGCGGAGGTCGTCCCAGTTGGGCCCCGTCCTGGCCATGATCGCACCCTCGCTGTGCATCGATGCACGACGGCTGTAAGCGCATCCGGCTTTATCGCTCAAGCGATCCTGATAGGGTGCGCCAAAATCGAACGCCACATCACAGGGAGGCGCGCATGCGCACGATCGGGCATTACATCGGCGGCCGGAACGTCGGCGGCGAGAGCGGGCGGTTCGCCGACGTGTTCCACCCCTCGACCGGCGAGGTGCAGGCCAAGGTCGCGCTCGCCAGCAAGGCCGAGATGCGCGCCGCGGTCGAGAACGCCGCAGCGGCCCAGCCGGCCTGGGCGGCGACCAATCCGCAGAAGCGCGCCCGCGTGATGATGCGCTTCCTCGAGCTCATCCGCGGCGAGAACGATTCGCTGGCCGAGCTGCTGGCCTCCGAGCACGGCAAGACCGTGCCGGACGCCAAGGGCGACATCCAGCGCGGCGTCGAGGTCGTGGAGTTCGCCTGCGGCATCCCGCACCTGCTCAAGGGCGAGTACACCGAAGGGGCCGGGCCCGGCATCGATGTCTACTCCCTGCGCCAGCCGCTGGGCGTCGTCGCCGGCATCACGCCGTTCAACTTCCCGGCCATGATCCCGCTGTGGAAATGCGCCCCGGCCATCGCCTGCGGCAACGCCTTCATCCTGAAGCCGTCCGAGCGCGACCCGAGCGTGCCGATCCGCATCGCCGAGATCTTCCTGGAGGCGGGCCTGCCGCCGGGCATCCTCAACGTCGTCAACGGCGACAAGGAGGCGGTCGACGCGATCCTCGACGACGAGGACATCAAGGCGGTGGGCTTCGTCGGCTCCTCGCACATCGCCGAGTACATCTACGTGCGCGCCGCCGAGACGGGCAAGCGCGCCCAGTGCTTCGGCGGCGCCAAGAACCACATGATCATCATGCCGGACGCCGACATGGGCCAGGCGGTCGACGCGCTGATCGGCGCCGGCTACGGCTCGGCCGGCGAGCGCTGCATGGCCATCTCGGTGGCGGTGCCGGTGGGCGAGCAGACCGCCGACCGCCTGATGGAGAAGCTGGTCCCGCGGGTCGAGTCGCTCAAGATCGGTCCCTCGCACGACGGCTCGGCCGATTACGGCCCGCTCGTCACCCGGGAGGCCGTGCAGAAGGTCGCGAGCTACATCGACAAGGGCGTCGCCGAGGGCGCGCAGCTCGCCGTCGACGGCCGCGGCTTCAAGCTCCAGGGCTACGAGAACGGCTTCTACATGGGCGGCTCGCTGTTCGACCGCGTGACGCCCGACATGACGATCTACAAGGAAGAGATCTTCGGCCCCGTGCTCTCGGTGGTTCGGGCCAAGGATTACGAGGAGGCGCTGGCGCTGCCCTCGACCCACCAGTACGGCAACGGCGTCGCGATCTTCACCCAGGACGGCGATGCGGCCCGCGACTTCACCGCGCGGGTCAATGTCGGCATGGTCGGCGTCAACGTGCCGATCCCGGTTCCGATCGCCTACCACACCTTCGGCGGCTGGAAGCGCTCGGGCTTCGGCGACCTGAACCAGCACGGGCCGGACTCGATCCGGTTCTACACCAAGACCAAGACCGTGACGCAGCGCTGGCCGAGCGGCATCAAGAGCGGGGCGGAGTTCTCCATCCCGACGATGCGGTAGAGCGCGACGGCTCGAGGTGGGGCCCGGGTCCGCCTCTCCCGCGCGGGGAGGGGGTACGGCCCGCCTTGGGGCGGCCGATGTGCGTACCTCGCGCGGTGGCTGACGAACATGAGGGAGTGCCCATGAGTTTCGGGCTCGACGAGGACCGGACCGCGATCCGCGAGATGGCCCTCGGCTTCGCGGCCGAGCACATCGCGCCGCACGCCCTCGACTGGGACCGCGACAAGACCTTCCCGGTCGAGACCCTGCGGGAAGCGGCCGCCCTCGGCATGGCGGGCATCTACGTCCGCGAGGATGTCGGCGGTTCCGGCCTGTCGCGCCTCGACGCGACGCTGATCTTCGAGGCGCTCAGCACCGGCTGCCCGACCGTGGCGGCGTTCCTGTCGATCCACAACATGTGCGCCTGGATGATCGACGCCTACGGCGACGACGATCAGCGCCGCCGCTGGCTGCCGTCGCTCATGGGCATGGAGCGGATCGCCAGCTACTGCCTCACCGAGCCGGGTTCGGGCTCCGACGCTGCGGCGCTCCGCACCCGCGCCGAGCGGGACGGCGACCATTACGTGCTCTCCGGCGAGAAGCAGTTCATCTCGGGCGCCGGCGCCAGCGACCTCTACGTCTGCATGGTCCGCACCGGCGAGGCCGGCCCGGCGGGGATCTCCGCGATCGTGGTCGAGAAGGGCACGCCCGGCCTGTCCTTCGGGGCCGACGAGCGCAAGATGGGCTGGAACGCCCAGCCGACCCGCGCGGTGCGCTTCGACGGCTGCCGTGTGCCGGTGGGCAACCGCCTCGGCGCCGAGGGCCAGGGCTTCAAGATCGCCATGAGCGGCCTCGACGGGGGGCGGCTCAACATCGCGGCCTGCTCGCTCGGCGGCGCGCAGGCGGCCCTCGACAAGGCGCTCGCCTACATGGGCGACCGCCGCGCCTTCGGGGCGAGGCTCACCGACTTCCAGGCGCTGCAGTTCCGCCTCGCCGACATGGCGACGAGCCTGGAGGTGTCACGCACCTTCCTGCGGCACGCGGCCGCCGCGCTCGACGCCAAGGACCCGGCCGCGACCCAGCTCTGCGCGATGGCCAAGCGCCACGTCACCGACGCGGCCTTCGAGGTCGCCAACCAGGCGCTCCAGCTTCACGGCGGCTACGGCTACCTCGCCGAGTACGGCGTGGAGAAGATCGTCCGCGATCTGCGCGTGCACCAGATCCTCGAGGGGACCAACGAGATCATGCGGCTGATCATCGCCCGCGGGCTGACCGGGGGCCGCCGATGAGCGACGTGATCGTCGAGCGTGTCGGCGCCCTGGGCCGGCTGCGGCTCAACCGGCCGAAGGCCCTCAATGCCCTGACCCACGGCATGGTCGGCGAGATCGACCGGGCGCTCGACCGGTTCTCGGCCGATCCGGGCATCGCCGCGGTGCTGCTCACCGGGGAGGGCGAGCGCGGCCTGTGCGCCGGCGGCGACCTGCGCTCCCTCTACGACAGCCCCGACACCGCCTTCGCCGAGACCTTCTGGCGGGACGAGTACAGGCTCGATGCGCGCATCGCCGCCTACGAGAAGCCCTTCGTGGCGGTCATGGACGGCATCACCATGGGCGGGGGTGTCGGGCTCGCGGGCCACGCCGCGCACCGGATCGTCACCGAGCGTTCCCGCGTCGCCATGCCGGAGACCGGCATCGGCTACCTGCCGGATGTCGGCGGAACGTGGCTGCTGCCGCGCGCGCCCGGGGAACTCGGCACCTATCTCGGCCTGACCGGCGAGCCGGTCGGCGCCGCCGACGCGATCTTCTGCCGGCTGGCCGGCGCCCTGGTGCCCTCCGCGGGTCTGCCTGACCTGATCGACGCCCTCGTGGCGGTCGACCCGGATGCCGGGCAGGCGGGCGTGCGGGACGCGATCGCACGGCTCGCCCGTGATCCGGAGCCGGCACCGCTCGCCGCGCACCGGGCGGTGATCGACCGCTGCTTCGCCTTCGACATGGTGGACGAGATCCTGTCGGCCCTGGCGGCGGACGGCTCGGACTTCGCCGCCGCGACCCGGGCGACGCTCCTGACCAAGGCGCCGTCGAGCCTCGTCCTGACGCTGTGCCTCCTGCGGCTCGGCCGCGGCGCGCCGAACCTGGAAGCCTGCCTGGAGCGCGAGTTCCACGCCTCGCTGGCCCTGCTGGCGGAGGGCGATTTCCGCGAAGGCATCCGCGCCGCGGTGATCGACAAGGACAAGAGCCCGCGCTGGAACCCGCCGACCCTCGACGCGGTCGATCCGGCGCGGATCGCCCGCTGGCTGGAGAAGCGGGCGGAGCCGGTTTTTTCGGAATCGCGCACGGGGCCGGTGTGATGACGCATCGCTCGTTCCCACCCACACCCTCATCCTGAGGTGCCGAAGCGTAGCGTAGGCCTCGAAGGAGGGCTCCAGAAGCCGCCGTGATTCCTGGAGCCCTCCTTCGAGGCCCGCGTCGCGGTCACTTCAGATGAGGACGCGGGTGGAAGACGCGAACGACAGCAATCAAGGGAGAAGCAGGATGGCGCAGACCATCGGGTTCATCGGTCTCGGCAACATGGGCGGGCCCATGGCGGCCAACCTCGTGAAGGCGGGCCACACCGTGCGCGGCTTCGACTTGGTGCCGGCCTCGCTGGAGGGGGCGCGCGCCGGAGGCGTCGCTGTCACCGGCTCGGCCCTGGAGGCGGCCCAAGGGGCGGACGTCGTCATCACCATGCTGCCCGCCGGGCGGCACGTGGTCGAGGTCTGGACGCAGCTCGCCGAGGCCCTGCCCGCCGGCACGCTCCTGATCGATTCCTCCACGGTCGACGTCGAGAGCGCCCGCAAGGCCCACGCCCTCGCCGAGGCGCGGGGCTGCCTGTCGGTGGACGCGCCGGTCTCCGGCGGCACCGGCGGCGCGAAGGCCGGGACGCTGACCTTCATGGCCGGCGGCGCCGCGGCCGCCTTCGCCAAGGCCGAGCCGCTGCTGAAGGCGATGGGCAAGAACGTGTTCCATTGCGGCGATGCCGGCGCCGGGCAGGCGGCCAAGATCTGCAACAACATGATCCTCGGCATCTCGATGATCGGCGTCAGCGAGGCCTTCGCGCTCGGCGAGAAGCTCGGCCTGTCGCACCAGGCGCTCTACGACGTGGCCTCGGTCTCCTCGGGTCAGTGCTGGTCACTGACCACCTACTGCCCGGTGCCGGGTCCGGTGCCGACCTCGCCGGCCAACAACGGCTACAAGCCGGGCTTCGCCGCCGCGCTGATGCTCAAGGACCTCCGACTCGCTCAGGCCGCCGCCATCGCCGCGGGGGCGGCGACGCCGCTGGGCGCGGAGGCCGCGCAGATCTACGGCCTGTTCGAGGGCGCGGGCCACGGGGGAGAGGACTTTTCCGCGATCATCCGTATGCTCCGCGGGCAGGGAGGCGAGTCGTGAGCGACACGTACGAGACGATCCTGACGGAGACGCGCGGGCGCGTCCTGCTGATCACCCTCAACCGGCCGAAGGCCCTGAACGCCCTCAACGCGCAGCTCACCCGCGAGGTGATCCGGGCGGCGACCGAGGCGGATGCGGATCCGGGGATCGGCTGCATCGTCCTCACCGGCTCGGCGAAGGCCTTCGCGGCCGGCGCCGACATCAAGGAGATGCAGCACGCCACCTACGCGGAGATGTATTCCGGCGACCGGTTCGCCGACTGGGACCGGTTCGTCGCCGTGCGCAAGCCGATCATCGCCGCGGTGGCGGGCTACGCGCTCGGCGGTGGCTGCGAACTCGCCATGATGTGCGACATCATCCTGGCGGCCGACACGGCGCAGTTCGGCCAGCCCGAGATCAAGCTCGGCGTGATGCCGGGGATCGGCGGCAGCCAGCGGCTGACCCGCTTCGTCGGCAAGGCCAAGGCCATGGAGATGTGCCTGACCGGGCGGATGATGGACGCCGCCGAGGCCGAGCGTGCCGGCCTCGTCTCGCGCGTGATCGCGGCCGACCAGCTCCTCGACGAGGCACTGAAGGCGGCCGAGACCATCGCGTCGATGTCGCTGCCGATCGCGATGATGACCAAGGAGGCGGTCAACCGGTCCTACGAGACCACGCTGACCGAGGGCATCCGGTTCGAGCGGCGGGTGTTCCACGCCATGTTCGCCACCAAGGACCAGAAGGAGGGTATGGCCGCCTTCGTAGAGAAGCGGCCGCCCCGGTTCGAGAACACCTGAGCGGGGACCAGGCGATGGATGTGCTGGACCACGACGAAGTCCGGTTCGAGATGGCCTTCCCGCGCGCAATCGTCGCCCAGAAGGCGCGCGGGCGCGAGGAGACCATCAACGAGCACCTCGTGAAGCTGCTCGCCTTCGTGCCCCAACGGACGCGGTCGGTCTGGCGGAAAGAGCTGACGCGCCATTTCCGTTTCCTGGCGGCGCTGCGGGTCAAGCCCGGCGCCAGCCTGATCCCGCTCCGCGATTGGTGGGCATGGCTCTACGCGGATCCGTTCGAACACAACGAGGCCGGCTACACGGCCGGCCTGATCGCGCTGAACGCCGACGATTTCGCCCGCAACGACCGCAGTGTTGGGGCGATTGCCGGGCAGATCCGCGACTTCCACGCCGCCATGGTTCAGCGCCTCGCGCAGGGCGAGGCCGGTGAGGATCTGATCCCGGCCTGAAGACGCCGGGTCGGGATCGGGCAACGAGGACGAGGGGGAACGACCATGCCGAGCTTCCGGGAGGCCCGCGACCTTCTGCTGGCCCATCGCACCGACTACGCCGCCGCCGTCGCGGCCTTCGCGTGGCCGGACCCGGTGCCGTTCAACTGGGCGCTCGACTGGTTCGACGCCGTCCTCGCCGGCCCCGAGAGCCGCGACCGCGCCGCCCTGCGGATCGTCGAGGCTGGCAGCGGGGCCGAGCAGAGCCTCAGCTTCGGCGAGCTCGCGGCACGGTCCAATCAGGTGGCCAACCACCTGCGTCAGCTCGGCCTGAAGCGCGGTGACCACCTGCTCCTGCTGCTCGGCAACGTGCCGGCCCTGTGGGAGACCATGCTGGCCGCGATGAAGCTCGGCGCCGTGGTCATCCCGGCGACCACGCTGCTCACCGCCGACGAGCTCGCCGACCGCCTCGCCCGCGGCCGCCCGCGGGCGATCGTGGCCGGGCCGGAGCAGATCGCACGGTTCGCCGGCCTCGACACGGGCGGTGCCGTTCGCCTCGTCACCGGGGCTCCGACGGAGGGCTGGGCGGCCTACGACGACGCCTTCACGGCCTCGGACAGCTTCGCGCCGGACGCCCCGACCGCCGCCGACGACCCGCTGCTCCTCTACTTCACCTCCGGCACCACGGCGAAGCCGAAGCTGGTGCGCCACAGCCACCGCTCCTACCCGGTGGGCGCGCTCTCGACCATGTACTGGCTCGGGCTGCAGCCGGGGGACGTGCACTGCAACGTCTCCTCGCCGGGCTGGGCGAAGCACGCGTGGTCCTCGTTTTTCGCGCCCTGGAATGCCGGCGCGACGATCCTGGTGATCAACCAGGCGCCGTTCAACGCGGCCGCGCTGCTGGCGCAGCTGGAGCGCACCGGCGCCACCACGCTCTGCGCGCCGCCGACCGTCTGGCGGATGATCATCCAGGAGGACTTGTCCGGGAAGCGGCTCGCCCTGCGCGAGGTCTGCGCGGCGGGCGAGCCCCTGAATCCCGAGGTGATCGAGCGCGTGAAGAGCGCCTGGGGCCTCACGATCCGCGACGGCTACGGCCAGACCGAAACCACCGCGCTCATGGCCAACACGCCGGGGCAGCCGGTGGTGCCGGGCGCCCTGGGCCGGCCTCTCCCGGGCTACCGGGTGCGCGTCCTCGACCTCGACGGTCAGCCGGCCACCGAGGGCGAGGTCTGCCTCGAACTCGGGGCCCACCGGCCCGCCGGCCTGATGCAGGGCTACGACGACGGCCAGGGCAACCTGTCGGGCGCGGCCGGCGACCTCTACCACACCGGCGACGTCGCCTTCGTGGACGAGCAGGGCTGCTACACCTTCGTCGGCCGCGCCGACGACGTGTTCAAGTCGTCGGGCTACCGGATCAGCCCCTTCGAGCTGGAGAGCGTGCTGATCGAGCACCCGGCCGTGGCCGAGGCGGCGGTGGTGCCGGTGCCCGACCCGATGCGCCACACCATCCCGAAGGCCTACGTGTCCCTGGTGGCCGGAGCCAGCCCCGGACCCGAGACGGCGCTCGACATCTTCCGGTTCACCAACGCCCGGCTCGCGACCTTCAAGCGCCTGCGCGGGCTCGAATTCGTCACCGATCTGCCCAAGACGATCTCGGGCAAGATCCGGCGGGTGCAGCTCCGCCGCCTGGAGCACGAGGGCATCACCGAGGACCCGCACCGGGGCCGCGCCTACACGCAGGCGGACTTCCCGGAGCTGAAGGGCGAGGCCGAGCGCAAGCTCGACCAGACGGCGGGCTGAGCGTTTCCACCCCGTGATCGCGGGCGCAGCGAGGCTACCCAGGGCAGCGCGCCATCGGTCGGCTTGGCGCAGTCTTGGTGTGCCTCTCTGCGCTCGCGATGGCGGCTGCGCGCCTGAGGACTCAGGTCCCCGGGTGACGAACCCTCAAGGTTTCCGGTTTCCGAAGCCGAAGCCGCCGATTTACAAGGGTTCTCAAGTCTCCCGTCGACGCTGTCGCGCGTGAGCGGGCCCGCGCCGGCAGATCGGTAAAATTGCGCGCATCCGCTTCAGCGCCGCGGAGGCTCTGCGGCGCAATCCTGTCCTCAACAACGGGGACGGGTTCGATGGGCGCGGCGCTTCTCAGGACGGTTCGGGGGATGCTGGTCGGAGCGGCGACGCTGCTCGGCCTCGCCGCTCCGGTTCAGGCGCAGACGCTGGCGAGCCTGCCCGCGGACGTGGGCGCCAAGATCCTGGGCGACGCCAAGCCGATCGCGGCGTGGGTGACGTTCTGTCAGAATTACGCGGCGGAGTGCGCGCTGGACCGGGGCGAGCCGGCCCGGATCAGCCTGACGCCCGCCACCTGGGCGACGATCGTGTCGGTGAACCGGCGGGTCAACAAGGCGATCGAGCCGATGACCGACCAGGACCACCTGCACGTGGCCGACCGCTGGGACCTAGCCGAGGACGGCATCGGCGACTGCGAGGACTTCCAGCTGCTCAAGCGCCACATGCTGGCCGAGGCCGGCCTGCCGCGGCGGGCGATGCGCATGACCGTGGTGATCGACGAGAAGGGCGAGGGCCACGCCGTGCTGACCCTGATCACCGACCGCGGCGACCTGGTGCTCGACAACAAGACCAGCGCGATCCTGCCCTGGCACAAGACCGGCTACGTGTTCATCAAGCGCGAGAGCCAGGACGCCGTCGCCTGGGTCTCCCTCGGCGGCGTCACCTCCCCGGTCACCACTGCAAACCGGTGACGCGGCCTCAGGCCGCCCGGCTCAGCGACGGCTGGGCGAGGCTCGCCACGTAGGACTCCACCCGGCCGATGAAGGCCGCGAGATGCGGGGCGACGCCCCGGAGACTGGCGAGATCCCGGACCAGGATGTCCCGCGACAGCGCCCTGTCGCCCTCGCTCGGCGCGTCGGCGAGGTAGGAATCGACCGCGTGCTCCGCGATATTGATCGCGCCGGCCCGACCATCTTCGGCGAGCGCTCTGATCACCTGCTGGATGGCGGGCTGCATGGCGGGTCCTTTCCTGGGGTGCGGCCCCGTCGGCGACGGGCTGGCCGGCTTCACGCGTCTCGATCGAGCCCGCCGCGAATCCCCCGTGCGAGCCGTGCTGAGAAGCCGGCAAAGCTGACCTGAATCAAGGCCTTCCGAGAAGGCGCAGAGCGGCTATTCACTCAGTGCATACGGTTTCGGCCAGCCCCGCGGATGCAACACTCTCTTAAATCGGAACCGATACGGCTCCCCGCGCGTTAGCTGCCTCGCCCTGACCCATTGTGCGTCGCACGTGGCCGTGTCACCCTTCCGTCATCATCGGGCGGCGGGGGCTTGAACCATGCGGCACGCGGATGGCGGTATCTCGTGTCAGGTCTTCGGCCCGCTCCGTTGGCGCGGGTGGACGCACGCGGCGTGCCGCGCGCGGCAGGCGGCGAGTTTCGCCCTGCTCGGCACGATCCTCGCGATGGGCGGCGCCACGACCCACGCCCACGCGCGGCTGGTCCTGCCGGATCAGGTGACCGCCGCCGAACCGACCGGGCCGGTGCGGGCGATCGCGGGCTGGACGGATTTCTGCGCCCGCACGCCTCAGGAATGCACGGTCGACACGGCCGAGCCGGCCGAGATTTCCCTGACCGTGGCGGTGTGGCGGACCCTGCAGAGCGTCAACCGCCGCGTGAACGCGCGCATCCGGCCGATCACCGATCAGGCGCATTGGGGCGTCGTCGACCGCTGGGACTTCCCCGATGACGGGTTCGGCGATTGCGAGGATTACCAGCTGCTGAAGCGGCGGATGCTGGTGGAGCGCGGCCTGCCGCGGCGCGCCCTGCTGATGACCGTGGTGATCGACGAGACCAACGAGGGCCACGCGGTGCTGACGGTCCGGACCGACCGCGGCGACTTCATCCTCGACAACAAGACCGACGCGATCCGCTCCTGGCGCCGCACCGGCTACAACTTCATCAAGCGGGCCGGCCAGGACGGCGCGGCCTGGGTGTCCCTGGAGGGCAAGGACGGGACCGCGCAGGTGGCCACCGCCGAGCCCTGAACCCGATCAGGCGCCCACCAGCATCGCGGCGAGGTCGAGGGCGACGCGGCCGGAGAGCAGGCTCCAGCCGCACGCGATGACCGTCGCCAGCATCACGAACGGGATCGGGCGCCCCTCGATCCGCCGGCCGCGCACCGTGTTGCGCAGGATGATGAACGGCGCCGAGAAGGCCAGCATCGGCAGGGCGGCGACCGCCGGCAGACCACCGCGCTCCAGCAGGCTGAAGCTCGCCCGCCGCGCCGCGAACAGCTCGAAGGCGCTGGCGATCAGGCCGGACAGCGCCAGTCCGATGCAGAGGGTCCGGATCGACTCGAGGGCGACGGGCGTGAGGACCATTATTCGCGCTCCTGATACAGGTTGCGCGCACTGTACTCACGCCGTTTACCGGTTGTTAAGCACGAGTCTTCGTTAGCGTTAATCCGTGCACAGGTGCGGCCGGCGGGACCCGATCCGGGACGCGGGTCCGGCCGGAGCGCGGGCCTCAGGCCTCTTCCTCGAGATCGATGTCGAGGATCGCCATCCGGAAGACGAAGGAATCGTCGCCGTCCTCCTTGTCGTCGGCGATCACGCCGATCGACTCCTCGCCGATGAACACCTCGGCGGAGTCGCCGGTCTTCATCGCGGTAAGGCGGATATTGTTGTTCGCGAACTTGCGGCGCAGATAGTCCTGAAGCTTCGCGGTCTCGGCTTTGGTCACGCTGGTCGATCTCCCCTGGCGGCGCTGGCGCCGCGGATGGGCCGAGGGCTTGCCACGCCGCGGGCGGAGCGGCAAGCGCGACGGCCCCGGGTCAGATCCCGTCGCCCAGGTGGATGAACTGATCGAGGGCGACGAGCTGGTCCATCGCCCGAGCCGGATCGTCGCAGCCGGCGGTGCCGACCACGCGCGCCGGCACGCCGACGACCGTCGTGTTCGGCGGTACCGGCCGCAGCACCACCGAGCCCGCCGCCACTCGGGCGCAGGCTCCGACCTCGATGTTGCCCAGGATCTTGGCGCCGGCGCCGATCATCACGCCGCGGCGGATCTTGGGGTGGCGGTCGCCGCGCTGCTTGCCGGTGCCGCCCAGGGTCACGGCGTGGAGGATCGACACGTCGTCCTCGATCACCGCGGTCGACCCGACCACGAGGCCGGTGGCGTGGTCGAGGAAGACGCCCCGACCGATCCGCGCCGCCGGATGGATGTCGCACTGGAACACCTCCGAGACCCGGCTCTGGAGGTAGAGGGCGAGGTCGCGCCGACCGCGGTTCCAGACATGGTGGGCGAGGCGGTAGGCCTGCAGGGCGTGGAAGCCCTTGAAGTACAGGACCGGTTCGAGGGCCCGGAGCGTCGCCGGATCCCGGTCGATCACCGCGCCGATATCGGCGCGGAACGCCTGGCCGATTCCGGGATCGACCGTGATCGCCTCGTGGAAGGCGTGGGCGACGAGTTCGGCCGGGAGCGACGGGTGCCCGAGCCGCGCCGCGACCCGGTGGGAGACCGCGCCTTCCAGCGTGGTGTGGTTCAGGATGGTGGCGACGATGAAGGAGGCGAGCTGCGGCTCGGTCCGCAGGACATCCTCCGCCTCGTCCCGCAACCGCGACCAGACCGGGTCGACGACCGCGAGGTCATGCGATGGGTGAGTGAAGGCAGGACTGGCGCTCATAGTCGGATGCTCATGTCCGGGACTTCGCAGGGTCTGCCGGTCGCGCGTGGGGCGGGGCCGGTCCAGCGCCCGCTCGGCGGGGTGGTTGTCCCGCCCGGAGAGACGGCAGCGGCGGCGACGGACCGCGGGTACTGCCCTAGCGTGGTGCGCTGCACCGCGGCGATCAAGGGCCGGCGCGGCCCAGGGGTCGCATCGGTCGCATGGCTGTCAGCGAACGCGGGCGGGTCAGTCCGCCAGCGGCACGCCCTGCCCGAACCGCGCCTCGATCGCCGCCGTCAGGCGGTCCAGCATCGTCTGGACAGGGATGTTGGAGGTGTCCACCGTCGCCGGGGCCCGGGCGTAGAGCGGCTCGCGGCTCGCCAGCACGGCGCGCAGCTCCTGCATCGCGGAGGCGTGGTCGCCCGTCGTGGCGAGGTGTCCCTGCTCGCGGACGCGGCTCATATGCTCCTCCGGCCGGGCGCGCAGCCAGATGGTGTAGAACGCCTGGAGGAGCAGATCGTAGGTCAGCGGTTCCGCGACGATGCCGCCGCTCGTCGCGAGGATCAGCGGCCCGGGATGCTCGGTCAGGCGCCGCAAGGCCGCCTGCTCGAGCCGGCGGTAGCCTTCCTGGCCGTAGATCGCGAAGATCTCCTGGACCGAGAGGGCGTTCTCCCGCTCGATCTCGGCGTTGAGCTCCACGAAGGTCCAGCCGAGGCGCTCGGCCGCGAGCTTGCCGAGGGTCGACTTGCCGGCGCCGCGCAGTCCGGTCAGCGCCACGCGCGGCCGGTTGCTCGATTCGGGCCGGCTGCCGCCGGACAGGGCCTCCTTGGCGGCGACGATCTGGGCCGGGCTCGCCTGGGCGAGGAGGTCGCGCACCACGGGCCAGTCGGGCAGCGCGTCGTTGCCGGTGATCAGGTCGTCCAGCCGCACACCCATGGCGTTCGCCACCCGCCGCAGCAGGATGATCGAGACGTTGCCCTGGCCGCCCTCTAGCTGCGCGATGTAGCGCTCGGACAGGCCCGAGGTCTGCGACAGAACCTTGCGCGACAGCCCGCGCACGGTGCGCGCGTGCCTGACGCGTCGCCCGAGGTCCGTGAGAAAGAGAGATTCCTGTTCCACGCCGGTCATGGCGCCGTCCGCTTTCCTGCCAGCTCGAAAGCAGAGTCCGTGCCCTGCATGCCTGCCGCTTCGAGATCCATCGCGCTTTGGCGTTCCGCCAGACAGGAAGCTGCCTGAGAACGTGCGCGTGTAGACCGGCGTTTCCTGCCCTGAGATCCGTCGTGCGCCACCCGCGTACGGCCGCTGTCTCGCGGCGCCGGTCCGTACCGTAACGATCCAACCACGTTGCTGGCGTGGCGCCTATGTGTTGCGGATCGACCCGATGGTCAAGCCTTGGGCATGATCCTTGTGTGGGCAGAAGGCCCGGCCGGGCGGGCGATCGGCGGTCTGCGCCCGCGCCGGAGAGGGCGCGCTACTCGACCGGCAGGGCCGTGGCCTCGCGCACCGGCGCGGCGGCCGGAGCGCGCCGCGGCGTCGCGGCGGCGAGCATCTGGAGCGACGGACGGCGCGGCGGCAGCGGCACCTCGACCGCCTCGACCGCCGCCTCGGTGGCCGGTGCCGAAGCGGCCGCGGGGGTCATCGGGGTGGCGGCCGCCGCGGGCTGCGGCGAGAGCCGGAGTTCCGCCATCTGCGCCGGCGAGGCCTCCGCGCTCCCGAGGGCGGTGGGTCGGCGCGGCGGCAGCGGCACCTCTACGGCGGGAACCGAGGCGGCCTGCGGGGCGGCCGGGGTCGCGCCCGCGGCCGGGTCGATGGACAGGCTGGCGAGTTCGACCGCGGCGCCGGCCAGGGCGGCGGGCCGGCGCGGCGGCAGCGGCACCTCGACGGTCTCGGTCGGAACCTCCGCCACGGCGGCGGCCGTCGGCGCGTAGGCCAGGGCGGCCGCGGGGTTGGGTTTGGAGTCGGCGACGCCGCCGCCGAACAGGCTCGCGAGGGCGCTGGCCGACGCCGCCACGGGGGCGACCACCGAGGCGACCTCGGTGGAGATGCCCTGGCGCTTGGCGGCGTAGTAGTAGCCGCGGTTGTAGTACTGGTAGGCCTGGGCGACGTTGCCCTTGGCCGTGCGGTAGGCGCCCGCCAGATAGGCCACGCCGTAGCGCAGGTTGGTCTCCGGATCGTACAGGCCGGCGGCGTCGCCGGTGTAGCCCATGCCGCGCGCGGTCGCGTGCTTGATCTGCATGAGACCCAGGGCGCTGCCGCCCTTCGCCCGCGGATTGTAGTTGCTCTCGCGCTTGACCACGGCGTGCACGAAGCTCGCCGGAACGCCGTTCGCCTTCGCCTGCTGCTCGATCAACGCGTCGATATTGTCGCGCGCGCCCTGCCCGAAGGCGGCTGCGGGCGCGACCGCGAGGACGGCGGCCAGGATGAGGCGATGCATTCCGAGACCCGGTGCTGCTTGTTCTGTAGTCAAGCTAGGTCACGGGGAAATGAGGCCGGAAAGCGGCCCCCGTTCGGCAGCCTGTGGGCGGCCGGGGCGACGGGCGTGCTTGTGATCCGCGCGCCACAGGGCGGCGCGCGGACGCGGTCGGCCGGTCTGGGGAGCCGGTCAGGGAAGGATGAAGCGCTCGACCGCGCGGGCGAACCCGTCGGCGTCGTTGCTGTCCGTGACCGCGCTGGCGGCCGCCTGGACGCTCGCCTCGGCATTGCCCATCGCCACGGAGTAGCCGCTCTGTGCGAACATCGGGCGATCGTTCCCGGCATCGCCGAACGTGGCGATCCGCTCGCGCGGGATAGCGAGATGCGCGCTCATCCAGGCGACGAAGCGACCCTTGTCGAGATCGGGCGGGGTCACGTCGAGATAGTACTTCTGCGAGCGGTGGACGGTGGCCCGGCCGGCCAGCGCCGCCGCGATTCGCGTCTCGCAGGCCGCGAGATGGGCGTGGTCGCGGCTGACGCCGACGATCTTGGCGGCCGTACCCATGAGCGTTCCGAGATCCGGCACGACCCGGGGCTCCGCGTCGATCGTGCGGCGCTCCAGGTCGGTGTAGGGACCGTCCGGGTCGCGCAGGCACCACGCGCCGTCGGCGAAGACCCAGACGTCCAGCCCCTCGGCCAGGAGCCGGTCGAGGGCCGCCCGGGCCGCCGGCTCCGGGATGGTCCGCTCCTCGATGATCGACAGGTCCGGCCGGACGACGCTCGCGCCGTTGAAGGCCCCCATCGGCAGGTCGAGGCCGAGCTCCGCCACGAGGCTCCGCAGTCCGATCGGCGGCCGCGCCGAGGCGATGCTGAAGCCGATCCCGGCCGCGCGCAGGCCACGCACGGCCGCCACCGTCGCCGCCGTCAGGCGCTTGTCCCCGGTGACCAGGGTGCCGTCGACGTCCGAGATCACCAGGGCGATCCCCGCGGCCTTGCCGGTACCTGCTGTCATCGCGTCACTCCCCACCCGGATCCCGGCGCGCAGCGGTGGCGAGTTCCGCCACGACCCGGTCGGCAATCGCCTCGGGCGGCTCGAGGATCCCGACGGTGATCGGGTGCTCGTCGGGGCCCGGGACCTCGAGGGTGGCGAACTGGCTGTCCAGGAGATGCGGCGACATGAAGTGACCCTGGCGCTCCGCGAGGCGCCGCGCGATCAGGGCCTTGTCGCCGTCGAGGTAGACGATGCGGACCCGCCGGCTGCCCCGGGTGAGGACGTCCCGGTACGCGCGCCGGAGCGCCGAGCAGACCACCACGCCGGACTCGCCGGCGTCGAGGCGCTGCTGGATCCAGGTCGCGATCCGGGCGAGCCACGGCGCGCGGTCCGCGTCGTCGAGGGCGTGGCCCGCGTGCATCTTCGCCACGTGCTCCGGCGCGTGGAAGCTGTCGCCGTCCACGAAGATCCAGCCGAGCTTCTCGGCGATCAGCGCCGCCACGGTGCTCTTCCCGGACCCCGAGACGCCCATGACCACGAGCACCTGAGCGGCCGTCCCGGCATCGAATGGCGGGTCTGATTGGGACGTCATCCGGACCACCGTGGCTCCGAGGCGCGCCGGGGCGCCGCGCGTCACGATCATGCGGAGCGCGCGCGCGGAAGGGAAGATCGCCGCGCCCGACGTTGCCGCCGTGTGGCAGGAACCGTCGCGCCGCGGGCCGCGTTGACGACCCAGAACGCGAACATTTAGGGAACATGAGTCGCATGGCTACCACCACCGCGAAGGCGACGTCGAAGGCCGATCGGGATTCTGGAGGGCGCCAGGATGCGCGCCAGAACGCGCCGGAGAACCCCAAGACCGACCCGAAGGACGTGTCGAACCAGATCAAGGATCCGGACCAGTGGACCACCGGCGGCGAGCCGATGACCGGCGCGCAGGCCTCCTACCTGAAGACGCTCTCCCAGGAGGCGAAGGAGCCGAAGGCGTTCGATCCCGACCTCGACAAGGCCGAGGCCTCCAAGCGGATCGACGACCTGCGCCACAAGGCCGGCCACGCCTGAGCCGTCGCGGGCGCGCCCTCGCCGGGCGCGCCCGCCGCGCGGGGCGGTGCATATCCCGCCCGGAATCAGCCCGATGCCCTGTTTCGGACACTTCGTTAAGCCGGCGGCAAGCGCGGGCCGGTAACAGCCTTCCGAGCGCGTGAGGCCACGCGGACGGCGGGACGGGAAGGCGCGTTCGACCATGGATGAGCCGGGCGGCGACGGGGCGGGGCGGCGCGCGGTGCGATCCCGGGCGGCGGCCGCCCTGACGGATCGGATCCCTGTCGCGACCGCGCGCTTCGCCCGCGACGTCCGCGGATCCACCGCGACCGAGTATGCCCTGCTCGGGGGCCTGATCTTCCTCGTCGCGGTCGGCAGCATCCGCTACTACGTGTCCCGCGTCAGCGCCGTCTACGGCGACATCACCGCGGCGGTGACACAGGGTCAGTGAGCGGATCGCGCCGGGGCCGTGCGGCCCTGGAGTCGATGGGCCGACTCGTTACCGTCGACAGCGCTCGGATTTGTGTCCCGATATTTCAGCAGCGCGCGCTGCGCCCGGCATTCGTCGTCCCTGTGCCCCGAAAAAGCTGTGCTTAACGAGGATGACTTAGCAGTCTCGGTCGTGGCGGGCGGAGTGTGGCTCACCCGCTACGGACACCTGGGCCGCTATGGGCTAGGCACGGGCTCGGCAATACCGATGGGCAACATCTGGATGCGCAAACTTCCCCTCGTCCTGCTCGCCGTCACGGCGATGTCGGGCTGCACGTACCTGCCCGCGGCGGGTCCGACGGCGAGCGCGATCCAGGCCGGGGCCGAGGTCGCCACGGCCGACGGCGGGATCCTTGCCCGCTACGAGATCATCGACGTCACGCCCTCCGTGGTCGAGGCCCTGCGCGGCCGCCCCCTCGACAGCCTGCTCGCCTCCTTCGGCGACCATCGCCCCTCCTCCGAGCCGGTCATCGGCATCGGCGACATGGTCTCGGTCTCCGTCTGGGAAGCCGGATCCGGCGGCCTGTTCTCCGGACCCCTCGTCGCCGACCGCTTCTCCGCCGGATCCAAGTCCGCCCTCATCCCCGAGCAGCCCGTCGGGCGCGACGGCGCCATCTCGGTGCCCTATGCCGGCCGCATCAAGGTCGCCGGCCGCCGCACCCAGGACGTCCAGGCGCTCATCGAGAACGAACTCGCCGGCAAGGCCATCCAGCCCCAGGTGCTGGTC
The DNA here is from genome assembly GCF_000383455.1 of Methylobacterium sp. 285MFTsu5.1. Lineage (NCBI taxonomy): Bacteria > Pseudomonadati > Pseudomonadota > Alphaproteobacteria > Hyphomicrobiales > Methylobacteriaceae > Methylobacterium > Methylobacterium sp. 285MFTsu5.1. Next base: position 63,732 of record NZ_KB911296.1, read on the forward strand.
TCGGTCACCCGCCCGATCTCCCAGGCCGTCACCGTCACCGGCGAGGGCGCCGCCGGCGCCCGCCTGCC
>NZ_KB911297.1:0-61261 GCF_000383455.1 Methylobacterium sp. 285MFTsu5.1
AACCTTGGCAGCGGCGGCGGCATCGGCCGCGGCCTTGAGGGCGGCGGCCTCGTCGGCCTTGCGGGCGTCCTCGGCCTCGGCGGCGGCCTTGGCCTCCTTCTCGGCCTGCTCCTTGGCCTTGGCTTCCGCCTTGGCCTTGGCCTTGGCCGCCGCTTCCTCGGCCTTGCGCGCCTTGGCTTCCTCGACGGCCCGCTCGGCCTCGGCCCGCTTGGCGGCCTCGTCGGCATCGGCCGCGGCCTTGGCGGCGTGATCGCTGCGGCCGGCGTGATGGGCGACGCGTTTGCGGCCGGCCTCCATCTCCAGCTCGCGCTTCGACTGGGCGGGGGTCTTCAGGGGGACCTTGGGTACGGACATGGTGCTCCTCGGGTGAGATCGGTCGAAACGAACCGAAACCGCCACCAACCCCGGTCAGACCTCAAAGTAGACGCGAAGTCGAATGCAAGACGATCCGGCAGGTTCTTCTGTAATATCACGTTCCTGCCGTGGTTATCTAGTCCGCAGCCTTGAAGTGTGATTTCTCCAGCCGGTCGAGGCGCGACTCGGCGCGGCGCTCTACTCGCCCAATGCGGTCGCGCATGAAATCGTAGTCACGCTCCTGGGCGCGCCAGTGCAGCTCGTGCTCCTCGCGCGAGACCATCTTGTTGGCAATCGCGTCCACCCGTTTGTCGGCGCGGTCCTGGGTGGCGATAAGCGCCGCCTTGAGGTCGGAGATGCCGTTGTTGATCGGCATGTAGGCCAAGCCGCCGATGGCCATCGTGAAGGTGAGCATCACGCCGAGCGCCGAGAAGATGACCGCCCACGGCGTCTGGCGGCCGCGGTCGAGCTTCTCGCTGAGCGTGGAGACAGCCGCCGACACGTTGCTGATCGCCGCGACCACGCCCTCGACGCGCGCCTCCAGCTGCAGGAGCCGGCCGTCGGGCGCCGGCTGGAGGATCTGCTGCTGTTGCTGCTGGGGGTGCTGTGTGGTCATGTCGGCAACCTGGGTGGGCGATTACCGGTCGGGTAACCGGGCGAGGTCGGAGCGGACGCGGCGGATCCATTCGAGGGCGCGCAGGCCGCAGGCGGTCTTGGCGTGGTCCTGCACCTTGGCCTCGCCGACGATCCGCACGATGTCGCGCCGGGTCAGCGCGCGGTCGGGGATCTCCGGGAACGCCTTGCGCAGGCACGGCTCGACGCCCTCGGGCGCCGGCGGGAGCGTGACCCGGTAGGCGTCATGCGCCGCCACCAGGGGCGATACCGGGGCCGGGCCCTCAGAGGTCGCGCAGGCGGCGAGCGATGCCACGATCGAGGCACTCAGCATCACCTTGGGCACTCTGGTCATTGAGGAGCTTCTCCAGTTCCTGGGTCTTCTGGGCCAGCTGGGCATTGTCGGCGGCGGCGCGCGCCGCGATCTCGTCGCGGGTCTTCTCTGCGAGATCCGCCCGGGTCGCCTCGGCGGCGGTGGCGCGCTCCTGCTGGCGCAACTGCTCGAGGTGGACACCACGCGCCTGCCCGGCCTGGAGCATCGCCGATCCGACGATGGCCAGCGTGCCGGCGAGGATCAGCGGGTAGCGCAGGAACGCCGGCAGCCAGGCGACCGTGGCCAGCCCGATCACCACAGCGGCGATGCCGAGGCCAACCCCAAGCGTCGCCGTGAACGAGTAGGCGACCCAGGCCGCGCGCAGGAGTTCCATGCTCACGGTCAGATCCCCTTGAGGCAGAGGTCGCGCTCGACCTCGCGGCGCCGGGTCAGGCCCGGGACGACGCGGCCGCCGGCCTTGTTCCAGAGCATGAAGGCGCGACAGGCGGCGCGGCGCTCGCCGGCGTTGTAGAGGCGCACCGCGCTCGACTTGCACAGTGCGCCGGTGCCGATGTTCCAACCCAGCGACAGGAACGCCACGTAGGCGTCGTTGCCCATCGGCCGGGTGATGCACCGCTCCATCCGGTCGGCGAACTCGTCGAGCCCCTTGAGGAGCATCGCGTCGCACTCGGTCTTGGTGTACCGCTGCCCCATCCGCACGCCGCGCGTCTCGCCGTAGCAGACGGTCGGCACGCCCACGATGTCACGGTAGGCCACCGTGCGGAGGCCCTCGAACTGGCCGACGGTGGTGGTGGCGAGCGCCAGCAGCATCGCGGCACCGGCACCCGCGCCGGCCATCTGCGCCTTCCTGATCCTACTCATCCGCGGCTCCCGACACCTTGGTCTGGCGCACGAAGCGCAGGCCGAGACCGGTGACCTTCACGAGGAAGGCGAGGCCGGCGAACTTGATCGGGTCGATCGGCGGCGAGCCGGCGATCACGTCGAACCCGAACTCCACGCCCGAGAGCAGGATCAGCAGCAGGTCGACCTTGACCGACCACGCGTGCTTGAGGGTCGCCCGCCAGTTTTCGATCAGGAAAGGCTTGGTGTTGGGAACGGAAACAGTAGTGTTTGAGTTGTCGTTGGCGGGGGACATGTGGTGGCTGTCCTCTCGTCTCCTGGGTGGAAGTTACCGGGCAGGTAACCGCCGACAGATATTGGTCGGCGGTGTGGTGGTGTCCTGTGTGGTAGCTACCTAAGCGGGTAACGGACCGTTGATCGGGTTAGCTTAGCGTCACAGACTTAAGCGTGCCGTTGACGTTGCAGTAACGTTTCATGGTTCCGGTGGTGGAGTTGTACCAGTCCTGACAATAACCAGCCGGGACATCTGCAGTCGTCGGGTCCGTCGTGCTTGTAAAGAAGGCTGTCCGTGCTCCTGAGTTCTTGCCAGCGAGGTTGAGCGGGCCGTTTGCGCCATCTGCGCTGACGAATGCCTGCCCGACGCCGTTTGTGATCGAGACGGACGTGGTGGCGCTCGGCGTTGAGTAGAACGTCCCGAGCACCGTGCCGTAATTGTAGCCGAACAGACGGATGTAGCCGCCGCCCTGCGCGAGGAAGTTCAGCGGAACATTGGCATCAAGATCGCCCTGCGAGGCCAGGACCGGCCCAGCGGTGCCTGTGGCCGCCGTGGCGACCAACCGGCCCCGGGTGCCCCCATCGACACCAAGGACGCGCAACACATCCAGGCCGTAATCGCCACCGAGCGTCAGATCACCGTTGGGCTGAAGGCCGAGTTGCGCGCGCAGGCCGCCGGGCGCCGTGTAAGTACCAGAGCCGATCGTTAGTTTTCGGTGCTTGCCGACACCTGCTACTAGCGTGTTGATAAAGAAACCATTCGGTGTGGCGGCAAGGGTTAAGTTCTCCTCGCTCGCGCCCCAAAGTTTCTGAACACGTATTGTGGAGATTTGGTTGTTGATATTGCCGTAGCAGGCAAAGGAAACGTTGCTCTGCGTGCCAGCACTGGTCGCCAGCGTCATCGAACGACCGTCCGTGGCGACCGAAGCGACGTTGTAGACGGTGCCATTCAGCGTCACCGTCGGCACTTTGAGGAATAGCTGACCGCTGGCCCAGGTGACCGCTGTTCCTGAGACGTTCGCGGTGCCGGTCGCACTCGTCACGAGGTAGCTGATCAGCTCAGTCTGGTTCGCCGGGAACGATACCGCGCTACCGTCGAGGTTCGTCACCGTGAGCGACCCGCCGCCTGGGGCGACGCTGGCGACTTTGTATCGCGTGCCGGCAAAGTAGAAGTACGGCTGCCCGACCCACGCGGGATCGTAAAAGTTGCCGTCGATCCGGGTCACGGTGTTACCGCCGGCGGTAACGCTCGCCTGACCCTGAGCCGGCGACCCGTAGAGGACGAGTTCGACAGGGTTGTAGGCGATGCCGGATTGCAGGCGGTTCCAGTTCGCGTGGCCGTCAGAGGCGAGCGTCGAGCCCGCCGCCCCGGTCGGATCGAGCACCTTGATCGTCTTGGATGCAGCTGTTCCCGTGAATGTCTTCACCCCAGCGAAGGTCTGATCTCCTTCGAGTAGCGCAACACCCTTTAGTTGAGACCCGTCGCCGGTCTTATCGAGCTTGCCGCTGATCGCCGTGTTGTTGCTGGCAGCGAGTGCATCCAGTTCAGCGTCCAGCGTGCTCGTGAGGACGAGCGGATCGGAGGGCAGGGGCGGCGGCTGGGTGCCGGCCACCAGCGCCGCGGTGAGGGCCTCGAGTGCTGCTGTGGACATGGGCGGGAAGCTTTCAGCGTGGTGGTTGTGGGGGGTGTTACCCCGCGGGTAATTGTCAGCACTAAACACATCAGGTCATGGCGACCGACTTCAACACCCCCCCAACATTCGTTACGAGCTTTGTTGTATTGGCCGACGTATTTACCCAAATTGCGGCCTGACCTGCGGGTATGTCGGCTGTCGTTGGGTCAACTGCTCTGGCGAACACGCCCAGGAGCGCGCCAGCATTGCCGCTACCGACGACCGCCATGGGGGTGTTATTGGTACCGCCCGGCTGAATGCGTGGCGTCGTACCCGCCACCATGAGAGGCCAGCTGAGCCCGGTCGCGACCGCACCGGCGACTTCAAACAGCGGCTGCCCGAAGCTTCGGCCGGTGACGAGCATCCCTCCGGCACCCTGGGTGTCGAACGCGAACCCAAGGTTGGTGTCAGCGCCGCGTGCACGCAAACCCACCGCAAACCCTGCCGGTGTGCCTGCGAGCTCGATCCGATTGACCATGTTCGCGTCATTCGAGACGCGAACAGCTTCTGACCCGGCAACGCCGCAAAGACTGAGACCATTGCCGCGGACCTCGATCTGCGTAAGGCGCGCGCCGTTGCGGATGCCACTCTTGATCCGCCCAGGGTCAGGGTTCGTGGCCTCGTTGTACGACCCGAACGAAATCTCCCACTCGCCCGTGGCGCGTCCGGAAACAGTGAGGGTTTCTTCGATCGCGCCGTTCTGTTTTCCAACCCGAAATGCTGCGACCTGATCGTTGATGTTAGCGCCGTATGAGTACGCAACATTGCTCGCGTTTACGGTCGTGTCTGGAATAGTGATTTTCGTCGGACTGTTGAAGGTCGCAGACGTATAAACGACCCCATTTACGGTGATACGGAAGTCAGTATTAGTGCCGGAAAACGGGATGAACGGGGTGCCGGAGATGATCGTGACGACACCATTAACGACATTCGCCCTGCCAGATCCGGTCGTCAGGATGAATTGAAAAAAGACGTTCGTCAGCGCCGGCAGCGTCACCGCAGAACCGTCGAGGTTGGTCACCGTCAGGCTGCCGCCGTCGCTTGCCACAGTGGCCACACGGTAGGGCACGCGGTTGAGGTAGAAGCGATAACCTACCCAAGCCGGATCGAAGGCCGTTCCATCAACGCGCGTGACAACGTTGTTCGTGCCAGTCGTGGATGCCCGCCCCTGCGCACCCGCACCGCCAACGATCCACTCGGTCGGGTTGTAGTTCAGGGACGAGACGGCCTTGGTCCAGTTCGGATGGCCATCGTTGCTTAGAATTGTGCCCTGGTAGTTCTGTGCAGCCGTGCCGCCGCCGATGATGACGCCACCGGTACCGACGTTGCCACCGACGCCCATATACTCGGGGTTTACCATGCGGTGCAGGCCTGGCGCGGTACCGAAGCCCCAAAACCCTGAGACAGAGACATTGCCTGCGGTCTTGGCAACACCGGACAGGCCCGATCCGTCACCGGTCTTCTCCAACTTCCCGCTGATCGCGTCGAGCGTAGCCTGGGCGAGTCCGGCGAGGTTGGTCTTGTTCACAGCGGCCGCAGCCGTCGCGGCGTCGGCCAGCGTACCGACCTTGGCGAGCGAGCTGTGCGCGGCATCCGCGCCATCGATGATCGCGTCGAACACCGCTTGCTGGGCAGTCGACACCGGCATGTCCTGGGGGGCGGGCACGCCGATGTTGAGACGCATCTGCGCCTTCTCACCGTCCGACAGACCTAGATCATTCGCCGGGCTGAGCAGCGGGATACCCCCTGGGGTAACTCCGTCCTGCATGCGCAGCGTCGAGAAGTCGAAGATCGGCTCTCCGGGGGCGCCGACATAGGCCTTGACCGATGTGCGGGTCGGGAGGTCCGAGACCCCCTGGCGCATGAACTGGCGCTTCTGGCGGGGCATCAGGTGGCACTCCAATCGTTGTCGGACGACGGGTCGCTGTCCCAGGACCAGTCGTAGAGGGGCTCGGCTACGAGCTGCATGAGCCGGGTGGTCTCCCCCTGCAGCTGGCGAGCGATGGTCGCGGACAGGTTGGCGAGGTCGCGAGCGCGCTCGACCTGCAGGCGGTCATGTGTCGTCTGCGCCTTGTCAGCGGCGGTCTGGGCCGCGTGGTCGGCCGCGATGGCCTTGGCGGCGTCGGCCTGCGCGGCGGCGGCCTGGGCGACCGTCTGACTGCCGACGGCGATCGACGCGGCGGTCTGGGCCGCGGCATACTTCACCGTGACCAGGGAGGCGCTGCGGGCCGCGCTGTCGGCGGCCGCCTGCATACCGGGCGTCATGTCGGTCAGCAGAGGCTGGTAGCTTGGCGGCCAGGCAGTGTACGAGCGCGGGCCGTACAGGCGGCGTGGCTGCGCGTCCGCATCGATGTAGAAGTCGCCAGCGACGCCTACGGCGCTCGACGGGGCGCCGGATCCGCTCAGGATCGAGGCACCGCGCGGGCCGCGCTCGCCCTTCGGTCCCGGCCCGCCGGTCGGGCCAGGCTGGACGGGGGCGATATGGACGTGTCCGATCCCGGGCTTCATCGCCAGGACCTCCGGGTGGCTGCGGCGGGGAAGCGCCACGCGCGGCCGCCGCCGGTCGTGGCGACCCGGACCTGCTGCATGGCGTTGCGGAAGCGGCGCAGGTGGTACTCGGCGAGCTTCGGGCTCGAGTACGGCTTGGCCGCCTGCGCCATCAGGCGCCCGAGCGCACCGTCGAGCAGCATCTGGTGGTTCTTCGCCCAGAGGCTGTCCGGCAGGGTGGCCGACAGGTCATCCGTGCTGTGCGGCACGAGGCGCAGGAGCGCGAAGGCGGGCGTCGTGGCGTCCCGCGCGTCCGGCACCGCGGCGAGGTCGATCATCCCGGAGGCCGGGTCGAACAGGACGTCGCGCAGCTGGAGGGTGGCGTGGGAGACATCGACCACCTCGACGATCTGCCCGACGCTCGCGCTGACCGTGTAGGCCGTCACCCCGGGCTGGAGCGTGACGGTGGCCGTCTGGGTCCAGAGCCGAACGGTCTGGCAGGCCTCGTCTAGGGCGTTGAATAGCTCTTGGATCAGCGCGGGGTCGCGCGCGCCGGGCACGTTGGTGCGCAGGTTCGCCATGAGCCGGTCGAACCCGTCGGTAGGGGCCGCCGTGGTGGCGGCGATCACCCGCGCCGCGGCGAGCCCCAGGTCCCAAAACTTGAGGTGGACCGCGGCGAGCTCGGGGTGGGAGTAGGGCTTGTCCGGCTGCGCGAGCAGGCGCGCGAGCGTGCCGTCGATGATGAGGCGCTGGTGGAGCTGCCACAGATCGTCGGTCAGCCACGTGTCGGGGGCGCCGGCGGGCGGGCCCGGGACGATCTGGAGCGCCTGACGGCACAGCTCCTCGATCGACAGGTACAGCTCCAGGCGCAGCGCCGGCAGGAGGACGCCGGTGAGCTGGACGCGGAGGATGTTCTCGATGCGGTCGGTGGTGGCGCTCACTTGGCGCCCCCCTGCCCGACCATCTCGGCGCGGAACGACGCCAGGAAGGAGGAGGCGCGCTCCTCGTCGGTCGCCTCGGTCTCGCGGACCTCGATCTGACCGACCACGTAGTTGAGGAAGGCCGGGCGCATCTGGGCCGGGATCGCGGCGGTGCTGTCCTCGAGTGGCCCGAAGTTCGGGACGACCCCCATGAACACGTCGTAGCGCCAGCCGCTGGCACGCAGGCAGGCGAGGTTCAGCGCGTTGATGATGTCGTTGTCCGGGTAGCGAAACGGTACGACCTGATCCTGAAGGATGATCCGCGCCTGATCGACGTAGTCCTTGACAGTGTCGAGCATCACGATCCCCTTCTGGAAGTAATCGGGGGACAGGTTACCGGCTAAGGTAACCCATCCCCCAAGTAGCGCCCAGGATCAGGACGCGACCACCGCCTGTGCGAGGGCGATGTCGTCGAGGACCTTGTAGCCGTAGACCTGCAGGCCGCGCATGATCGTCCCGAAGGTGCTCTCGGAACGCAGCGTCTCGACCTTGGAGACCTGCGAGGCGAAGGTCAGGCCGTGGGCGTGGCCGGCGTAGATCGGCCACTCGCCGGCGGCGAGCGCGGCGCCGTTGGTGGCGTGGCTCGGCAGGAGGTTCGAGCTGTAGAGGGTGAAGCGGTCGATCTGACCGAGACGCCCGTTGCGCAGCATCGAGACCGAGTCACCGGACAGCGCCGCGTTGCGCAGCTCCGACTGCTTGATCTGGGTCGCGATCCAGGTGGGCATCACCACCCAGCGACCCGTCTCCGGGATGTTCTGCTCGTCGAGCACCTGGCCGAGGCGGACCAGCAGGTCCACGATCTCGACCTGGCCGGCGTCGGCGTCGCGCGGCACGATGTGCAGCGGGGTGCCGGTCGCGCCGAGGTTGACCATGCCGGAGATCTTGCCGGCGGCGACGCCGGAGTTCTTCGCGTTGGCCGCGCCGAGCATGCCACCGAGCACGTCCGTGTCGATGGTGATCTTCATCTGCTCGCCGGCGTCCTCCGACCACAGCGACATCTGGTTGATGTCCGACTGGGTCTCGATGACGTCGTCGACGATGGTGGCGAAGTACTTCGCCTTGTCGATGGTCAGCTCGGTCGTCGGGGCCGACGGGCGCTCGAACTGCAGGCTCTGGTTGACCTGATAGTCGCGGATCGTGATCGTGGGCTTGGTCCGAATGATGACCTTGTCGCCCTGGTTCTTGATCTCGCCCTCGTAGTCCGTGTTGCTGATCGCAGCGAGCACGGTGGAGGCGTAGAACTTCTCGATGAGCTTGCCCGACCAGATCTCGGGAATGAACGTCCCGACGTAGGGGGTGGTCGGATTGGGGCCGCCGTAGGGGGCGCCGGACTGGGCAACGGACATGGGGACCTCGAAGGAGTGGCAAGCATCGAGCCACTCCTTCGGCCGGTTCAGCCGGTATTGAGCGAGCAGGCTCGACTAGCGAACCCGTCCATCCTGAGTTGCCTGGAAGATCTCTTCTTCGCGGGCCGCCTTCTCTGCATCCCGGCCTCGGTAGAGGCCTTTCTGGACGTCAGAGTAGAACTTCTGGATGTCGGAACGGGCGATGATCGGCTTGTCTCCAGGGCCGGCAGTCGGCGCTGTCGATCTCGCTCTCCCGGGTGCCGCCAGAGACTCCAGGGGGACCTTGCCGGTGGGCTTCGGTGCCGCTGTCGTCTCACTCCGCGGGGCCGCGGAAGGGTTCGCTTCCTTGAGGAAGCCCGCGAAGATTGCTGCGCATCGCGGAGCGTCTTCGCTTTGGTAAGCATTCCGTAGTAGATCCAGACGCTTTTGTCCAGAGAACTGGTCGATCTCCTCACACCAGTCGAGGAAACCCTCGTCTCGATTGAGCTCGCGCCAGTTCGGAACGCGGTCCGTCAGGGATTGGGTGAAGCGTTCCTTGGCGGAAAGCTGGGTGACCTGGGTCACGCCCTGAACTTTTTGTTCGATCTCCCCGAATTTCTGTTCGAAGGCACCCACGACCTGGGCGATCTTCCGGCCCGCGACCTTGTCGACGACCTTGAGCAGGTCCTCGCCGTAGTCGTTGCGCTCCTCCTCGGTGAGGTCCTCGGCGGTGAACTGGGGGGAGATGGTGGCGGTGGCGGGCGCGGCCGGCCGGGCCGCCTGGGCATGGGCGAGCGAGCGGCGCAGCTCGGCGATGTCGGCGGTCGCCGTGCGCAGATCCTCCTGCGCCTTGTCGAACCGGCCCTTCATGGCCTTGTAGCGCTCCTCCCAGTTCACCGGCTTGGCCGGGTCGGCGGGCGGCGTTACCTCGACGGTAACCGGGGCGGGTTCTGGGACCGGCGCCTCGAGGGCGGGATCATCGTCGGTCGGGACCGGGGTCGGCTGACCCTGGTTGGCCATCAGGTCGTTGGCGCGCTGGATCGAGGCGGCGACGCCGGCCGGCAGGCGGAACCCGCCGTCCTTGAGGGTGGTGGTGTCGTTCGTGGTGGTGTGGGTGGTCACGATCTGCCTTTCAGGCGGGACTCGGCCTGCTCGACGGTGGACCGGGCGTTCTGCAGTTCGGCCAGGAGGTAGGCGCAAGCCTGGGCCCGCCCCTGGATCAGCAGCAGCTCGCCCGGGGCAGCCTTGAGGAAGCCGTCCCGCACATCGGTCGCGTGGTCTGTTAGCGCCGCCACGAAGTCGTCCCAGGCGGAGGGATCGCGTGCGCGCAAGGCGAGCGCGGCCCGCGCCAGTCGGAGCTTCGTGTCGGCCATGGGTGTGGCGCTACCCGATCCTGTAGGGGCTCTGCTTGCCGAAGTGCCCCATCGCGCGGGACACCGGGTCCGAGCCCGTGATGACGTCGCGCGCGTGGCGCGAGGGCAGGTGGTCGACGCGCGACCCCTTGCCGGTGTGCATGGTCGGGGTCGGCATGAACCGATCCGGCTTGACCTCTCCCTGGATGTCCGGGGTCACCGGCGGGCCGGGGCGATCACTCGAAGCCATCGAACCCCTCCCCTGTGTCGCCGCTGGTGACCCGGTACTGGCGCGGCGACTTGGCGAACGGGTTGTCCCCGCCGCCGTCGGCGATCTCGTCCTTGGCGGAGGCCTCACGCGCCCCGTAGCGACCGCCCTTGACCGGCTTGGGGGCCGCGACCTTGGGCCGGGGCGCCCGAACGCGCGGGGCGAACCCGGGCGCGCGGCCGCCGGCGGAGGGTTTCGGGGCGCGCACGGCTCAGCCGTTGTCGAGGTTCGTGCCGGTGCCGCGGCGGCCGCCGCCCGAGCCGGTCTTGCCGCCGGCCTTGGCGCCGGTGGTCATCACGGTCCCGGGCTTCGACGGCACCGACTTCTGCTTGCCGACCATGTGTCCGTTGCCGCCCTTGGCGAACATGCCGCCGGTGGAGGTCGGCTTGGTGGCGGTCTGGCCCGGGGTCTGGGTGCCGACCTTGTTGCCGGTCATGTGGCCGGAGCCGCCGCGCACGGGCTTCATCGGGCCCGACGAGATGACCTTGGACTTCGAGGTGGTGGACTTCACGGGGTGGTCTCCTGAGTGGTGGGCTTCCTGGGTGGGAAGGGTCAGCCGGCCATGCCGCGCATCGCCGCCCCCTCGGGGGCTCCGAGCGCACCGGAGGCGGGCGCCGGCGGCTGGGCGCCCCGGGCGACGTTGGCCGGGTGGGGGCCGTTACCCGGCTGGGTAACCGGCTGGCCCGGATCGTTGGCCGGCGGGGGCGGCGCGGCGAGCTGCTGCTTGAGCTCGTCCTCGGGCGGGACCACGTCGTCGCCGTCGAGGCCGATGTTCCCGGAGACCGAGCGCAGGATCTTGGCCCGGTTGATCGGGCCGATGATCGCCATGTCGACCGGGTTCATCGTGGCCTGGAGGAACTCCATCTGCCGCTGGCGGTCGGTCTCACGCTGCACAGCAACGTCCACACCGCGAACGCGAATGCTCTCGTCGCCGCGAAGAACGCCGCTGGTGTCGGTGAGCATGACCATGTCGTAGAGCATGCTGACCAGCGGCTCGATGATGTCGCGGTCGATGTTGGCTGCCACCGTCTGGAGGATCTTGGAGGCGTTGCCCATGAGCATCGCCAGTCCGGACGCCGTCCGGCCCGCCCCGCCCAGGCGCTCGGATCCGGTGATGTAGCGCGGGATCGCAGACGTCTCGTCTGCCATCTGGCTGAGTTTCTCATAGATACCCAGCAGCTCCTGCGCGTTCGAATTCGGCTGGAAGAAGTCGATCGGCTTCTGTGATCCGTTGTTCGTGGGCGACATCGGGTCGTTCGACACGTGCCAGCGCTTCCACGGGTAGAGGTTGTCGTTCTCGTCGCTGTCCACGAGGCGGTTGTCGTCGATCACCACCTGCGGGCCGGACGCGATCGACATGTTGTTCACGAGCGAGCGCAGCGAGGCGTTGGCCGCGTCCTGCAGGTCGCCGAGGATGTCGGGGAGCGCGTTGCCGACGGGGGTGCCGGGCACCTTCTCGAAGGAGGTGACGAAGTAGGGGTGGCGCTTGCGCGGGCTCGGGTTGACCTGCACCTTGATGATGTGCCGGCCGATGAGCCAGGCCTGGATGAAGTAGTCCCGGTCCGCGTCCGGGACCATCTCCTCTTCCATGCCCCAGTCGAGCAGCATCCGGCCCTGGACGTTGCCGTGGTACTCCACGCAGTCGATGATGCCCGACTGGTTGAAGGTCGGGTCCTCGCGGTTCTCGTTGACCGCGCGCTCGGAGTCGGTCCCGTCCATCCAGTCGCGCAGGCCGCCGCGGCCGTAGTCCTGCAGGACCTGCCGGATCGCCTGCTCGTCGTAGCCGGGCACGCCCAGGAGGTCGTTGAGGTCGGCGCGGGTCAGCCGGGTCACCTCGATGACGGAGGCGTCCGTGATGTCGGACACGCCGGGCGTCCAGTACAGGTCGAACGGGGAGACCCGCGACCAGAACATCTTGGCCTTCTGCTCGGTCCGGGCGACCCCGCGCTCCCAGGTCACGGCGGGCACGATCCGCACCACCGGGCCCTTGATGATCGCGATCGGGAATACCGGCAGGTCGACGAGGAACTCGGCCAGCGCCTTGTAGAACCCGCCCTCGACGAGGAAGTCGTCGAGCTTGGTCTCGGCGGTCTTGGCCTCCTCGCGGGCCTTCTTGACCGCGGCGTTGCGCGCGGCTGCCTTCAGGCCGTCGACCCGGTCCCGGACCTGGGTCATGTCGAGCTGCTGGCCACCGTTCACCGCGGTCTGCATCTCGGCCATCACGAGCTGCTTGATCGCGCCCATGATGTCGTCGGGGAGCGTCGGCTCGGGGGTCGGGTCGAGGCCCCAGGGCTTGTCGGAGCCGAGGTAGACCTCGCGCAGCAGCGAGGAGGCGCCGCGGCACTTCACGGCCGTCATGCGCGAGTAGATCGCCGAGCCGCCGAACTGCTGGATCTCGCGGAGCTTCTGGGCGTCGTACTTGCCGTTGAAGACGCGCTGGGCGTGGAGCAGGCGCTCCGACCAGCCGGCGATCGAGTTCCGGTGGTCGCGCATCATCTGCCACTGCGAGCGGATGAAGCTGGCTAGCTGGGTCAGCGCGACGTTCTCATTGGCCGCGGCGCGGGCCTCGGCGGCCTCCTGGGCACGCCGCTGTTCGGCCGCTGTGACCTCGTCTTGGGTCGCGACCTGAACCATTCCTCGCGGGGAAGGTGAAGCAGCCATCTTCCACCGATAGGTCAATCCCTTCCTGTTCGCAATAGATCATGGTACGTCGCCCGTAAAGAGGCGATTTCGATGCTGCCTGCACCAGACCAGTCGAGCGACCACCTAGAGCGGACATTGATGGCCGTCGCCCGCGACTTGGCGATGGACTTAAACCCGCTCGAAACAATACTGAACGCGCACCAAATCACCCCAGAGTGGTTTGAGATTCACCGAAACACCCCGCGGTTCAAGGCGATGTTCGCCGAGCAGATCCGGCTGTGGGAGGCGGCGGACAACGTCGAAGCGCGCGTCAAGATGAAGTTCCTGACGGCGACCGAGATGGCGATGCCGCAGATGTTCGCCTCGCTCCACAACGAGCGCGAGCCGCTCTCGGCCCGGGTCGAGCTGTTCAAGACGTTCCAGAAGGGCGCGGGGCTCCTCGACAGGCCGGCCGAGGCCAGCGCCGAGCGCGTGTCCATCACGATCAACCTGGGGGCCGACCGGCCACCGGTGACCATCGAGGCGACAGTTACCCCGCCGGTAACCCAGGACGCGCTGGAGGCAATCGATGTCGAGATCTGAGGCCGACTTCCGCGGCTCCCGCGATGACGTCTTCCGGCAGTTGCTGGAGGACTGCGACGGCGAGGAGGCCAAGGCCTTCCTGTGCCGGGGCAACTACGACCAGTGCCGGAAGCACATCACCGGTCGACGCAAGAAGGGGCAGCCGACCTGCCAGTGGTGCGCGTGCATCCACATCACGCCGGCCACCACCGTCGACGATTTGTACGACGCCATCGCCCTCGACGCCTGATCCGCCGCCCGCCGCCCGCCGCCACCGGGCTCCTGACATCCCTACCCCCACCCAGGAAATCCGGTGCCCAACATCAACTTCGACGCGCCGCCGACGGTGGCGCGCTTCATGCGCTCGGATGCGTTCTTCCGCCTGATCGCCGGGCCAGTCGGATCCGGCAAGACCACGGGCTGCATCTTCGAGATGCTCCGGCGCGCGATCGCCCAGGGCAAGGCCCCCGACGGCTTCCGCTACACGCGCTTCGCCATCGTCCGGCAGACCCTCGAGCAGCTCCGCATGACGGTGCTCAAGGACATCCAGACCTGGCTCGATGGGATCTGCAGCTACAAGGTCTCGGACAAGACCATCTTCATCGAGTTCGGCGACGTCCGGTCCGAGTGGCTGCTGATCCCGCTCGAAGACGAGGAAGACCAGCGCCGGCTGCTGTCGTCCCAGCTCACCGGCGCCTGGATGTCGGAGTGCATCGAGATCAACGCGGCGCTCGTGCCGCCGCTGCTCGGCCGTGTCGGCCGCTACCCGTCGGCGGCCCAGGGTGGCGCGACGTGGTTCGGTGTGATCGCCGACACCAACATGCCGACCGAGGGGTCGGACTGGCACAGGCTGATGGCGATGGAGACGCCACCGGACTGGGAGGTCTACGTCCAGCCGAGCGGGCTGGCGCCGGACGCCGAGAACCTGGAGTGGCTGACCCAGACCGCGGACACCCTCAAGCTCGCCAAGGACAACCCGTTCCGGCTGGCCACCGGCCGGCGCTACTACGAGCGGCTGGCCAACAACCCGAACCCGGACTGGGTGAAGCGGTACGTGATGGCCCAGTACGGCAACGACCCGTCGGGGTCGGCCGTGCACCGGGAGACCTTTCGGCGCGACTTCCACACCGTGGAGGACCTCGAACCGTCCCCGGGCTACCCGCTCATCATCGGCCAGGACTTCGGGCGCAACCCGTGTGCGATCATCGGCCAGATGGATCACCGCGGCCGGCTGCTCATCCTCGAGGAGGTGGTGTCGGAGGACATGGGCCTGGAGCTCCACTGCTCCAAGAACCTGCGGCCGGCGCTCGCCCAGGCCCGGTTCCTCGGCATGTCCTACTACCTGATCGGCGACCCGGCCGGCCGCGCCAAGAACACCGCGTTCGAGGAGACCAGCTTCGACACGCTGAACCGGATGGGCTTCCAGGGCTACCCGGCGCCGACGAACGACATCGACAAGCGGCTGCGCGCGGTGGACGCGTTCTTCCAGCGCCAGGCCGACGGCGGGCCCGCGATCCTGATCGACCGGGCCCGGTGCCCCAAGCTCGTGCTGGCGCTGCAGGGGCGCTACCGCTTCGCCAAGCGGAAGTCGGGGCAGCTCAACGTCATCCCCGAGAAGTCGAACCCCTGGTCAGATCTGGCGGACGCCCTGCAGTACCTCTGCCTGGCGTCCCACGGCGGCCTCACAGACTACGTGGCGAGCCGTATGACCAGGCGGGTGTCGCACCGGCCGGCGCGCCGGATGCCGGTTGGAGCGTGGACCTGACGTCGTCGTTGGCGGCGGCGCGGGCGCGTCGGACCACGTCGCGTTCGTGGTCCCGCTCTGCCTGTAGGCGTACGGCGTCGCGGCGCGCGGCGTCGCGCTCGTCCCGGATCCGGGAGCACTGGATCTCCAGCACGCCGACACGCCGGCGCAGCTCGTGGTTCTCATGTCGGGCCCGGCTGGCCTGGGCCTTGGCGATGAAGACGTGGGCGAGCAGTCGGACGATCACGGGCGCGGCCCTCCGGTTACCCACTCGGTAACCACCTCGGAATAGGTGCGCGCCTGCATCTGCAGGAGCGCGACGTGCATCAGCGCGAGCTGGCAGTGGAACTCGAAGAGGCGGATCACAGGCCGGCCCCGTAGAGCTTCTCCGGCGGCGTGGCGCTGTTGTCGTTGAGGCGGTGCGGCTCGTACTTCTGGAAGTAGCGGTGCGCCCCGAGCGCCATGGCGAGCGCTTCCTTCGTGTCGGCCGGCAGCGGGATGCCGTCGGCGTCTATCTCCGCGTACCCCTCCTCGAAGGCCTTGGGCGGCGAGCACGACAGGTAGCCGTCAGCGTAGCGGACCAAGTACCAGCCCGGCTCAGCCCGGAGGCCGGTCAGTGGTAGGCGGTGGCGCTCGTTGTCATCGGTGATGACCAGATCGTTCGGCCGGTCGATCCCCATGATCTTGGCGGCCTCGACCACCTTGTGGCTGCGGTAGCGCTTCACGGGGCTGCTCCTTTTGGGACCTCCCTATTCGAGCACCCAGGTGGTGCCGATCGGGTCTGGTCCGATTTAGGTTGCGTCTGAATTATCGAGCGGTATGCTCGATGAAGATCTAGGAACCTCAGAGGATAAAATGGCCCTGATCGGCTACGCCCGCGTCTCGACCGACGACCAGAACCTCGACGGGCAGATCGAGGCCCTACGCCGTGCCGGGTGCGAGGTGGTCCGCCATGAGCGGGTCTCGGGCGCCAGCATCGCCGGCCGTCGCGAGCTTGAGGTGGTTCGCGCGTTTCTGCGGGCGGGCGACACCCTGGTGGTGACCAAGGTCGACCGGCTCGCCCGTAGCGTCGAGGATCTTCAGAAGATCGTGCGAGAGCTGCGCGAGCGCGGCGCCAGCCTCAAGGTCCTCGACCAGCACATCGACACATCCACCGCGTCGGGAAAAGCATTCCTCGACATGCTCGGGGTCTTCGCCGAGTTCGAGCGCAATCTGATAAGCGAACGCCGGGCGGAAGGCATTGCGCGCGCCCGAGCACAGGGCAAGTACAAGGGTCGGCCGCCAACGATTAAGCCGGAGGAGGTCCGCCGGCTGCAGGACGAGGGCCTCAACCACCGGCAGATTGCCCGGCGCCTGGGGATCGCCCCCAGCAGCGCCCACCGGCTCATGGCGAAGGCGGAGCCGGCTCATGCGTCGTCTCCGAGCTCGGCGGCCCTCACCGCGGCGCAGGCCGGGCAGGAGCAGGACTTGCCGTAGACGGCGATGCCGGCCTTCGGGTGCGCCTCGGTGACCGTCGGCGCCCGGGGTGCGCGCAGGGCCATGATCTTGGCGAGGGCGGCCTCGCGCTGCGCGGCGTCCATGCGGATCAGCCACACGCGGGTGAAGCACAGGATCACACAGATCCCCAGTGCGGACGTCGGCCAATCCATGATGATTACCTGGGTGGGTAATGGTCGAGGAGCTGCGGCCGCGGCCCCTCGTGTTCCCGCGCTCGGACCCCGCCACAGGGCTGACCGCACGGAACCCGGTCCCCGTGGGGGCCGGATCTCTCGGGCATGTAGGCGCGGTGGTGGACGCGTCTACATGCCTACAGGTGGGGGTGTGGGCTTAGGCGGCGGCTGCCGCGGCGGAGTCGTTGGCCGGGGCCGGGAACTGCATCGGGGTCTCGGCCTGCATGAACTCGACCACGTTCGACGCGATCCAAGCGAGCAGGTCGTCGACGCGGTAGCAGATCTCGCGCCCGAGCTTCACGAACTTGGGTCCGCGCTGCTCCTTGCGCCACGTCCAGAGCGTCTCGCTCTTCACGTTGCACAGGGTGCAGACGTCGACCTCGTGCATGAGGCCGAGCTTCTCCAGCAGGTTGCGCCGCTCGTCCGAAACCGCGGTGGTGGACGCGGTACCGGCCTTAAGTTCCTGGGTGGTGGTCACTGTTCGGTTGTCCCTGACTAGGAGCAGCCCGGATCTGAGTGGTGGTCAATCCGTATCTGGCTAATGCTCTCCAGCAGGACTGGTGTCAAGCAGCATATCCTGAGCTTCGTAAAAGTTCCCGACTGCTTACAATCATTTTTACACCCCCTCCCGAGCGTTGAATGTAACATGAACGACCTCACAACTACTTATGCGTTGCTGCAATATTGTCGAGGTTCGAGCAGGTTCAGTCTGAGACTAGACCAGTTTCAGTCGGATTCGATACGTTCACTCACAAGTTGCGGCTGATCCCAAAACGGTGAAGGCCGCCCCACTTGACAGGTGGAGCGGCCTCCGAAACGCACTATGTTCCTGTTTCGTTCTCATCCGCAAGGGGTGAGGGGGTGGGTTAATTTTTAATTCACAGTTTTCTCACGCGGCCTCGGTGTGACCTTCATACCGCGCTGCGACAGCTCCGGCCGACTGTCCCTGATACTTTCCGTCGTAGGTGCGCTGCGGTTTCGCGTTCAGCTGGTGGAACACGATCTGCGCGATCGGGTCGCCGGCATGGATGGTGACGTTGCGGTGGCTCTGGTTGTTCACCTCCAGGGTGAGGTGGCCGTGCCAGCCCGGCTCGATCACGGTGTTCTGGACGGTGAGCCCCTCGCGCGCCCAGGTCGACTTGTCGTGGACGATGGCCATGACGTCGTCTGGCATCACGAAGTGTTCGATGGATGACAGAAGAGAGAACGAGCTCGGATTACCTTCGTCGGTAACCCGGTGGCGCACGGCGTTCATCACGGCTCGCCAACCGGTGCCGGCACCGAGGGTGACCGTCTCGGCGGCGCGGATGTCGTAGCCCGCCATGGACAGGCCGTAGCTCATGCCGCGGTGCTTGGACCGCTCGGACCAGGGCTCGAGGACGTAGCGGGGGAGCTTGTACCAGGGGTTCTCGACGCGCGGCTCGAGGGCCCGCAGGTTGCGGATCTGGAAGTCGGGCAGGATGGACATGCGTTCCTCTAGGGTGGGGGCTCGACCGGCCGGGCCGCGTGGCGGGTGGTGTCCGCGCCGGTCGAGGTGATTCTGCCAGGGGTGCGCCGGGCCGGCAATCAGATCCGACGGACGCGCCGGAACAGCTTGTCGATCGAGATCGCGTCTACGCCGTCGGGGAGCGTGGACCTGGCGCGCTTCATGGCCTCCTTCACGCCGTCGACGCTGCGCCCGAGCTGCTCGGCCGCCTCAGCGTAGGTGATCGCCACACCGTGCTCGTCGTGGATCTGCACCGGCATCTGGCTGAGCGTGTGGGCGCGCTTGTCGAACTTCTGTGTAGGCACGTAGGCACGGGGCGGTTTGGCAGCGCGGTTCACGACTGTCATCCCCTGCTTGCGGGCCCGGTCGATGGTGTGGGCGACCGCCTGTGTCAGCTCGGCCTCGGTCAGACCCTCGCGCGCGAGCACGATCTTGAACTCCCACTCCTCGACCGGGAAGTCCGGGAAGCCGCGTCGGCGCTTCGAGGCGAGCGACCGGGAGAGGATCGATCGCCAGACTATCCAGCGTTGGTGGAGGTCGCCGCTGGGGCCGACGAAGCACGTCGCGCTGGCGCGGTGGATGAGTGCGTAGACCCCAGGCAGGTGGGGCACGTCTTGAGATGATTTGAGCACGGTAGTCCCTTCGTCCTCGGAGATGTTGGGCTGTCGGGGTGGGAAAGGCCAGAGTGGTGGTGGCCTTACAGTGTAAGTATAGACTACCTGGGTATTGGTCAAGTGTAATATTGGAATTTTAGTCAAATATATTTTTCAAGTACCCAAATAAAGGGGTGGGGGGTACGGCCCCCCGTTGGTCCGATAGGGGGGTGGGGTGGGGTTACCCTGGCCGGTAAGTGCCGGACCCTATAGTGTAGGGCGACCCCCTACACTGCTCTTTGACACCGCCTAGCGGAACCTAGCCTCTAAGAACCCCGGATCGAGCGGGGAGACGAGGCGAAAGTATGGGAAGTTACTTCCCGGCTGCGAGGGTGGACTGAATAGGAAGTCGGCGAGATTACCTTGGTGGTAACCTTACAACCCGACACGGTCTGGGCATGGACCGATTAAACCCCGAAAGGGCATGACCCACGCAAGCTGAGAGTAGTGCAGCGGTAGCAATGCGCAGCCCCACAACACTCAAGCCACGCACCCTAGGAACGGCGGATCGAGCGCCGTGACGGGATCGTGACTTGAGGGGGACAGGCGCAGGATGCCGTTCGGGCAGAACAAGGGCAGGCTTGCGGGATGTGAGAAGGCGCTCGACACGCCGCACCCTTTGCAATTGCCAGGCTTGGTGCGGGATCGAGCTGCGGGGCACCCTACCCAACGATCCGCGCGTCAGAGGCGCGGGGAGGATGCTAGGCCCCTAGACCGTCTCCGAAGGACGCCATGATGCCGGCCCTCACATCCTAGAAACACACAACCATGCGGCGCCGCGGCCCTTCAATGTGGCTGCGGCGCCACGGTAACTGGCACGCCCCTTGCTTAATGTGGCATAAAAGCCACAGTAGCACGATAGTGCTAGTTGCGAGGGTGTTGGGGTGTGAGGCACGGCAGAATAAGTGAGGCCGAGCGCCAGCGACCCCCCTCTTACTCTCTAATTCTATATGTATTTGTAAATTAATTATTATTTTTTAGATGAACGACATACACCGCGTGCGCGACAGCGACCGGGAGGTTCGGGAGCCCCCAAACCCCACATGTGTGTGTCCTCTTGTTTTCCGACTATTCACAAATAGATATAAACGCGCCGCTAAGTCATTGAAAACATTACACGATTTAATTATCCGGCCTCTCCGCAATTTCCCCTTCTGTGCGATACCAGACAAATCCCCTCGATGCGCGGGGTTACCTCGCCGGTAAGTTGAATCCGCGCATCGACGGGGCTTGTCAGCGAGCCCGACTCGCGACATGCACCGAACACCGGGACCACCACATGCCCGGCCCACCCTGAGCCCAACACGTGACCCGCGTCCCCTGACGCGTGGCGGAGGTATCCCCATGGCCAGCTCCCAGGCGAAGTCCGTCTCCACCTCGGCTGCCGACGTCCAGCAGTCCAACACCGCGCCGCTGCTCGGCGATCTCCTTACCCGCGCCGGTAACCTCGGCACCGCCGAAGGCCAGGGCGCCAACTCCCGGCCCGAGCTGGCGATGGAGGTGGCCAAGGCCGCCGCTGAGGGCTGGATCCAGCCGAACTACGCCAACGACAAGTCGACCGACGTGCACAAGATCTGGGAGGCGTTCGGCGACGCCCGCACCCAGGCCAAGCACGACGGAGGCAAGGACCGCGGCGACACCAACACCAACTCCTTCAAGGCCCAAGTCTCCAAGCTCAACGCGATCGCCAAGTGCGGCGCGCTCGCCCTGAAGGGCACCCCCGTCGACGGGTTCGACACGCTGAGCCGGGCCCGGGAGATCCTGCGCGGCAACACCGACACGAAGCTCTCGGCCTACGACGCCCTGGTGCTGATCGCCCGCAAGCAGGTCGAGCAGGGGGAGTCCCCCCTCACGAACGACGAGATCAAGGAGCACGTGTCCCCGAACGCCAAGGCCGAGGAGACCGACAACGAGCGGGAGCTGCGCGTGCTGTCGGCCAGCCTCAAGACCCTCGAGAAGCTCAAGGACGGCACGGAGGAACTCTCCCCCCGCCCCTCGCCCGAGCTGGACTCGGCGATCGAGAACATGCGGGCCCGCGTGAGCGCGCTCCAGTTCACCGTGAAGGTCGAGGCCGCCCAGGTGGAGCGCGACCGCGAGCTCGCCCTGCAGGCCCAGCGCCGTGCCGCGCTGACCGCCCAGGCCGCCTGAGTTACCCGCACCGGTAAGCGCCTGGCTCCGCTATCACGGGGCCGGCGCGCCACCTGTATGGAGGCTCACGCACCATGCCTGCACCTGACGCTGAATGGTGGCCGCTGCCCACCAAACCATGCGTGGGCCGGAACTCCGGCGAGGAGGATCCCGGCACCTTCGAGATCACGATCAAGGGCAAGCCTCACACCGTCGCAACGCCGGAACGTGCCGGCGACTACCGCGTGTGGGACAGACCCTATGGCACCGGCGGCCAGCTGCTGATGACCTGCCAGACCGCGCTGGAGCTGCGCGCCTGCCTGCTCGCCCTCGCTTACCCCGAGGGTAACACCCCCACACCCTGACACACCGTAACCGCCACCTCCGCCCACCACCGGAGCCACACCCATGCTGATCCCCCACCTCGACTTCATCATCGCCTACGGCCTGTTCATGACCGCCGGGCTGATCCTGGTGTGCGTCTTCGTGCCGACACCCCGGCATGCCTACACGCCGGGACCCCTGCGCGCCGTCACGCCGGCACCCGCCCCGGCCCCGAGCTGGCTGGAGCCCGTGCTCATCGCGGCCGCCCAGCCCGAGCCGTTCTTCTGCGAGCGCACCCGCCGGTGGCGCGATCCGGTGTCCCGCCGCTTCGTGAAGGCGCCGGCCGGTTACCGGGCCGGGTAAGCCATGCGCTTCCGTGACCTGCAGTGGAGCTGGAAGCGAGAGCGGTTCGGACAGTACCGCGTGTCCAAGAACCCCTCCCGCATCCAGGCCAAACGCGAGGGCAACCGGTCCCAGTACCTCAACGAGGGCGGCCGGTGCATCGGCTTCGCCGTACAGTTCACCAACGACGAGTGGGGCTTCATGCTCTTCGGCGAGCTGGGCAACGACGACTTCAAGACCGGCCTCACCAAGCTGGAGCTAGCCGCTATCATCGCGCCCATGGTCCCGCACGCCGACCCCGACAACCCCCTCATCTTCGAGCGGGCCGAGCCATGAGGCTGCGCGACCTAACGTTCCACCCCTCGATCGACGAATACGAGAAGTCGCAGTACCTGCTGCGGCCGGACGGCAGGCGTGCTCGGGTCTGGCGACACCTCAAGGCTGGCCGCTGGGTCTACAGCGAGTGCTGCTCCGCGCAGGACCCACGCTACGGCGGCGAGGGTGCCTGGACACACCACAAGGACCTCACACCCCTGGAAGTGCGGACCATGCTGTCCGCGCACCACGTCGACCCGCACCAGGGCTCGATCATCAACCTCGACTTACCGAAGGAGGTAACACCGTGAGCCGGATCTATGCGGACGGCACGCGACGACCCAAGACCCACAAGCTGCTGGCGGCCGCCGCGCTCCGACCGATCAACCCGCAGAGCCCCGAGCACCTCGGGCGGTTCAAGCGCCTGGAGAAGAAGGGCCACCTGCGCCGGGTGCCGACCGGCTGGGTCGCGACCGGCAAGCCCTACGTGACCGAGCGGGACTACCGCGACGACACCGTGTTCGACTTCGAGGCGCACCGGCGCCGGTTCAGGGAGGACTGAGATGGCGCTCACATCCAAGGACGGCAAGTTCAGCTGCACGCCCGAGCACGCAGTCGAGGTGGCCTATCTGATCTCGACAGCCGAAGGGGTGCTGGCTCGCTTCGACAGCCCATTCGCCCTCGAACGCACTAGCGTGCTGGGCGTGATCGAGGACTATGTGCTGGGCGCCTCGAGCATAGAGGAATGCTTGGCGCAGCTGAACGAGATCGCAGAGGAGGACTGATCCGCTATCACGCCCACATGCCTACACGCCCGCACCACCACACCGCGGCGCGCCGGCATGACGACCCACCCACGATTACCCGGAAGGTAACGAGATGAGCGAGTTCATCGCGGCATTCGCCGCGTACCTGGCGGCCCTGGAGGCCGAGTACGGCCCCTACGTGTCGGCCCGCCTGACCCTGCGGGCGAACCACCCGACGCCGGAGGCGATGGCCTACTACGACTGGTACGACCGGCGCGCGGAGATGGCGGCCTGACACCCTGGCTGGCGCTCACACCGAGTGCCGGCCTCTCCCAACGACCGCTCACCACCACACAGAGCGATCGTCCGGAGAGGCGACATGTCCAAGGCTCTCACCCTCAACTTCGAGCACACCCAGGCCGGCATGCGGGTCTGGTTCAAGGACAACCTGGGCGGCTGGCACGAGCTGGAGCTGGTGCGATACCTGAGCCCCACGCTCGACACGGCCCGCGAGGAGCTGGCCTACATCGAGACGATCAAGGCCGTGCGCCCCGACATGGGGATCACGGTGCAGTCCCGTTACCACTGAGGGTAAGCGATGAAGCCGAGCGAGATCCGCTGGACCGACGGGGACAAGCCCTACAGCATGTCCCAGCCCCTCAAGCACCGGCGGACCGCGCTGCTCTTCACCGCCTACGTCACCGAGGACCGGGCCTACGACGTGCTCGGCCACGACACCAACAAGCTCGACCAGCGCGACCTCTCCGAGTTGGAGCTCGCGGCCGTGCTCGAGGCGTTCGACCCCGCACCTGAGAGGGACACCACCACATGAGCGACCCCGTCTCCGCGGCCTTCGGTGCCGCGACCCTGCCGCCACCGACCGACGAACCCAAGCCGCTATCACGCCGCCGCGCCAAGCACTCCCTTACCGACGAGGTAACGGCGCTGGCCCAGAGCCTGGGCGTCACACCCGTGCTCGTCGACGGCGTGCCGACCTACAAACCCGACGGGTTCGTGCTCGCCGTGAAGCGGGTCCACGACGCGCTGCTGGGGGTGAAGGACGACCTGCTCGCCCGGCACGAGGTGCTGGAGAAGCGCGAGGCCGCGCTCGAAGCCCGCGAGCTGGCGATCCAGGCGCGTGAGGAGCGGCAGGCCGGCTTCGAGGCCCTTGGCGAGCTGATCGCCTTCAAGCCCGCCAGCGCCCCGCGTAGGCGATTCCTGGGGGTGTTCTGATGGGCGCCCGTGACCCCTGGTGGCCACTCGACTGGCAAAACGGCACTGGCAACCCCTATGCCAGGATCAACGTCGAGGATGGCCGTGTTCTGACCGTCGATCATCGCCGGCACCCCGGTGAGTACCGCGTGCTCGAATACCCGAGCCCGACGACCAACCACACCCGGGACACCGTGGTCCACTCCATCATGGAGCTGCGCGCCCACCTGATCTGGGCGATTACCGGCCCGGGTAAGCCGAAGGATCCGAGCGAGGAGGCGCCGACCGATGCGGATCCGTGACCTACCCTGGAAGCCCTACGACGTGCCGGACATCGACGGCAACTGCAACACCAAGTACGCCGCGCTGGCCCTGGAAGACGGCCGGCTCCTGCGGTTCTGGATGCCCGGCAGCAAGGGGTGCGAGATCGAGGTCGGCGTCGACGCTGGCCCCCACGTCTACATGACCCTGCTCGAAGCGCGGAGCTTCCTCGTCGGATTGGGGTCGAAGCCTATTGCCCCCAAGCACCACAACATCTAGTAGAACCTAGCCGCCACCACCGGCTTATCGAAACCCCACCCAGTCGAGGACAGACGTGACCAAGCAACCATCTGCACTGACTGTGCAGGAGGGCGGATCCCACTACAAGGACCTGCCGATCCAGCCGGTCGAGTACATCCACGCGAACGGCATCCCGTTCTGCGAGGGGAACGTCATCAAGTACGTCTCCCGCTGGCGCTCCAAGAACGGCATCGCCGACCTCAAGAAGGCCCGGCACTTCATCGACCTGCTCATCGAGCTGGAGTCGAAGAAGCTCGACCTCGCCGCTATCACACCGCTCCCGCCGCGCTGATCTACCCACCCGGGTAACATGGCCGGCACGGCTGAGAAGGGCGTGCGGGGATTTCGCCCCTCGCACCGCCTGACCGGTTCGCGCGCCTACGCTTGCTGGGCCCGCATGAAGGCGAACGCCAACAACCCCAAGGCCGCCGGCTACCCCTACGTGGGCGAGCGCGGCCTCGGCTACGACCCGGCCTGGGAGCGCTTCGCCGCCTTCCACGCCGACATGGGCGACTGCCCCGAGGGGCACACGCTCAGACGCCGCGACCACACCCAGGGTTACTCGAAGGGTAACTGCGTGTGGATGCTCCTCTCCGACGCACGAAAGTCTCCACGATGAGCCTCCAGCTGAACCCGGCCAAGGTGATCCCGGGCCACGCCCACGCGCGCCTCACCCGCTTCGTGCCATCCCTGCCGGGCGACATGCTCTGCACGGTGGATCGCACCACCAACATCTGCACGGTCAACCGGGCCCTCTACGACCAGCTCCCGCGCCACCAGCAGAAGGCGGTGTTCCGCGCCGAGGGCGACGTGCGCGCCGTGGCCCCGGCCAACGACGACACGGTCGACGCCATCGAGAGCATCTTCGCGGCGATCGCCTGACGCGCCGCTATCACGATCCCCGCCACCACGGGGCTGAACACCAACCCACCCACGAGGACGAAACCACCATGAAGCTCAACGACTTCCAGAACGCGATCGTCGCCCTCTACGACGCCAAGGTGTCGGTGTACCTGCGCTCGTCGCCCGGCCGCGGCAAGTCGACTGTGATCGAGAGCGCCCCCGAGCTGCTCCAGGCGGCCAAGGGCGGCAACTTCGGGATCGTCGTCATCAACGCCGGCAACATGAACGTGCCCGACGCCGGCGGCTACCTCATCCCGGTCGAGACCCCCGACGGGCGCGCCGAGAGCCGCTACACCGAGCCCTACTGGTTCGTTACCAGGGAGGGTAAGCGGATCCACGAATACGACGGCGGCATCATCCTGATCGACGAGATGGACAAGGCCGACGTCGACGTGAAGAAGATCCTCGGCGAGGCGATGCTGTCCGGCCGGCTCGGCACGCACTTCATCCCCGAGGCCTGGCGCGTCTGGGGTGCCGGCAACAAGTCGAGCGACCGCTCCGGCTCCACGAAGGAGCTCGACCACCTCATCAACCGCCGCCTCGAGATCGAGGTCGACGACGACCTCACGGCCTGGGACGACTGGGCCGGCGCCAACGGCATCCACCCGGTGGTCCGCACCTTCGTCAACCAGAACCCGCAGATCGTCTTCCAGGATGGCGTGCCGGAGAAGCAGGGCCCCTGGTGCACGCCCCGCTCGATCGTCAACTGCGGGCGCATGCTCATGCAGTTCGCCGGCGGGCCGGGCGCGCCACTCCCAACCACGCCGATGGCCAAGGAGCTGGCGGCCGGCATGATCGGCGCGGGTGCGTCGGCCCAGCTGTTCGCCACGATCCAGCTCGAGAAGGAGATGCCGCTCTACGCGGACATCCTGGCGAACCCCACCAGCGTGAAGCTGCCCAAGGACAACCCGGCCGCGCAGATGCTGATCTGCTACCAGCTCGCCGCCCGGGTGACGGAGACCGAGGCCAAGGCGGTCATCACCTACGTGGACCGGATGCCGAAGGAGTTCGCCGTCCTGTTCGCCAAGGCGGCCTGCAAGCGGGACCCGTCGCTCGTCGACACCGACGACTTCGGCGACTGGGCGCTGGAGAACAGCTCCCTCATGCAGGCGATCATCAACACCCGCACCAAGAAGTGAGGCGCGAGGGGGAGGGCAACCTCCCCCTTACCCAGCGGGGTAACACCATGAAATTCCGGGACCTGACCTGGGTCCACCCGGTCGGCTCGAACGGCCGCCGCAGCCAGCACATCCACGAGCCCGGCACGAGGCGCACCTTCCTCGTCTGGGACAACATGGATGGCACCTTCGACCTGATGCGGATAGGCGGCCACGAGGGAGACGCCGAGCGCCTCTCCCGACTGGAAGCCGCCGTGCTCATCGCCCCCATGAAGGAGGGTAGGCACCCATGAAATTCCGGGACCTCGTGTTCACCCAGAGCACGAAGACGGCACGCTGGCAGAGCCAGCAGTTGCGCATACCCGGCGAGCCCGAGGCACGCACCTACACCGTGATCGACCGCAGCCGGGACGTGGCAGACCGCAACTACACGATGGGCGGCTTTGCCATCCGCCTGCTGCGCAACGGCCTCTACTCCAAGCTCCATGCCGGCGGCGTGCCCGGCGGGCTGTCGAAGCTGGAGCTGGCAGCATTCATCGCCGGCATGGAGCCGGCCGAGAACCCGAAGCCCTACCGCTGCACCACCACGAAGCCGCGGAAGATCCTACCCACGGAGGTAACCGAATGACCGAGGCTGAACTCGACAAGGTCGCGACCGACCCGTCGATGACGATCTCGCTGGAGCTGGTCGTCCGCGTCGACAACCGCGCTATCACGCCCGCCGAGCGCCGCGCCCTCCACCAGATGATGGTCAAGGCGGCCAAGCGCATGGGCGCGCAGCTCGCCCTGGCGGTGCAGGACCCCCGCACCGTGAAGCTCGCCTGCAAGCGCCTGTCGAGCGCCACGGGCCAGATGAACATCAACCTCGCGGAGGATGCCGATGAAGAATGAGCAGGGGTTCAAGCTGGAGATCAACTACGACGCGGCGATGATGAACGACGCCATGAAGGCGCAGCTGGAGAAGATGGTCCGGGATTTGGGCCGCAAGCTGCAGCTGAAGTGCGTGCTGCTAGCCAACCCGGATGTGCTGGACGTCGCCTTCGACGAGTGGACGCCGGCCGGCTGGAAGCCCGTCGCACCCCCGGAGGACGGTGATGCGGGTGCGTGACCTTCGCTGGGAGTCCGGTGGCGCCAATAAGCTGGTCAACGACTTATGGATGATGTCCCAGCAGATGCGTTCGATCCGCAACCCGACAGAGATCTATATTGTATGTCGCCAAAAGAGCCGCAGTGAAGACACGTATGATGTAGACTCAATCCGCAACGGATCGGTTTACGAACACATGACCGAACTGGACAGATTTGAACTGGCCGTAGTCCTGACCGGCATGACCGAAGTTACCTAGACGGTAACACTTCCTCACCACCACACAGAGGAATACCCCAATGCAGACTGCCACCCTCGACCGTAAGCAGCAGCGCGCCTGGACGGAGACGCGCACCACCTTCCTCTACAACTGCCCGGCGTTCAGCCATCTGCTCTACACGTTGCTATCACACAACGGCGAGACGGCGCGCTTCACGACCGACGTCCCGATCGCGGCGACCGACGGCACGCACATCTTCCTCAACCCCGACACCTTCCTGACCATGACGCTCGCCGAGCGGGTGTTCGTCCTGGGCCACGAGGTGGCGCACGCCATGTTCGGGCACTGCGAGTGGCTGCACGGCTGCCGGGTCAAGAATGAGGTCCGTTACCCCGACGGTAAGGTCCTGCCCTACAACGACCGGGCCATGAACGTGGCGCTCGACTACTTCATCAACGCCATGCTGGTCGACGCCGGCATCGGGCAGATGCCCAAGGTCGGGTGCTACGACAAGAAGTACACCACGGAGATGCCCTCGCTCGACATCTACCGGGCGATCTACAAGGAGCAGAACCTCCCCGAGAACTTCGACCAGCACCTCGACCCGGGCACCGGCGACGGCACGCCGGCGGCGCAGGCCGCGCAGGACCGCAACGAGCAGGTCTGGAAGACGGAGATCGCCGCGGCGCTGGCCTCCGCCAAGGCCCAGGGCAACCTCCCTGCCGCCCTGGAGCGCGCGCTGGGCGAGATGCTCGATCCCAAGGTGAACTGGCAGGATCACATCCGAGCGCTCTTTGCGAGGAAGATCGGCTCGGGCGGCAACGACTGGCGCCGGCCGGACCGCCGACTCATCACCCGCAAGCACCGCATCGTCTCCCCGGGCCGGTCCGGCTACGGCTGCGACACCATCGTGGTCGGCGTCGACACGTCTGGCTCGATCGGCCAGCAGACGCTCGCGCACTTCTTCGGCGAGATGGGCGGCATCCTCGAGGACCTGAACCCGCGCCAGCTCATCGTCATCTGGTGCGACGCCAAGGTGCATCGCACCGACACCCTTGAGGACATGTCCGACCTCAACCAGCTGCGTGCCAAGAAGGCGCCGGGCGGGGGCGGCACGTCGTTCGAGCCGGTGTTCCAAGAGGTGTTCGACCAGCGCATCCAGCCCGACGCGCTCGTGTACCTCACGGACGGCCTGGGCGTGTTCCCGCCGACCGAGCCGAAGTACCCGGTGATCTGGGGCTCGATCTACGAGGACGCGAAGTACCCCTGGGGCGAGGTCGTCCAGATCCCCCAGGTTACCGGGTGAGGTAAGCCATGGGCGGAGCATACAGAGCCCCGCAGGCGCCGGACTTCCTGTCCAGCCGACCCACCTGCGAGATCCTGGCGAAGGAAGTGGCCTGCCCCAAGTGCGGGGCGGCCAAGAGCCATCGGTGCCGGCGCGGCTCCTTCCCCTGGCGCCGGCTCGACAAGCCCCACCCCGAGCGGATCTCCCGCGCATCCCTCAAGTACCAGCCATGATGGGCAAGTCACTGCCGAGCCAGATGCAGGACATCTACGACGAGGTAGCGAAGCTGGATTTCTCATCCATCGTGTACCCCCGGCGCGCCGGGAAGTCGTCGGTGCTGACCGCAGGGTACGGGGCCGCCAACACAGGGCGCACCCCGCCCCAGCCCGACCCCAACGCCCTGGCGCGCCGGGTCGCATGCCCCGCCTGCAAGGCACCCAAGGACACCCCCTGCATCCGGGTCTACCCGGCGAGCAAGAACCCGCGGCGCCGGCGTATGCGGAAGCTCTGGGCCGCCCACGAGGCGCGCATTGCCCGCGCCGCCCTGATCTGTGAGGAGCTGACCGGATGACCGCGCTATCACCGGCCCACCTGCCACCCCTGGTCAAAGCCTGGACCGAAGCCGTCCAGGCCGGCCGCATCACCTGGGAGGAGGGCAGCAGCTTCGTGGACGCGATATGGGACGTCCTGGCCCAGCACCGCGCCCACGGCGCCTTCCCTCCCCCGAAGCCCGCGGAGCCTGCCAGTGGCCAAACGTGACCCCTGGTGGCCCATCCAGTACGGGGACGAGTGCGGCGCCTCCTACATGCCGCACAAGCGGATCCTCCTGCCGTCCGGCATCGAGGTGTTCGCCGTGGACTCGGAGACCCATGAGGGGGTGTACCGGATCGCCGTCATGCGCGAGCCGGGCCTGCACCTGAACCGGAACTCCGAGATCATCCCCTGCAGTGACACGCTGGAACTGCGCGCGAAGCTACTAGCCCTCGCTTACCCGGAAGGGTAATGTGATCCACCGGCGGGTCCACCACCCCGCTTATACCCACCCCACCCAAGTAGTCACGAAGGTTGCCAACCCATGTCTGCCTTTCCGGACAAGCAGAGTGCATCCGTGCACTCTGTGATCGCTCGCCTATACAGTCGAGCCATCGCCCACAAAGCCTGCACCCTTACGCATGACGACATGAAGTCGCTGCTGGTGCGACCCGAGCACTTCCAAGCGGTCGAGGACGCCCGCGAGCTGTTCGGCAATTCGAGCGGCGACACGGCCACCCTCATGGTCGACGACCCCGCCGGCAAGGGCGCGCAGGTCAACGTCGAGGTCGAGCTGGCGGTCTCCCGCGAGAACCCCGGCTTCCCCTTCCCCACCTACGTCGGCCAGGAGGTCTACGGCGACCCCGAGGGCGAGCCCCGCAAGAAGCTCGCGTCATGGGTCAAGTGGCGCGTGAAGGTCGGCCGGGACTGGTGCTTCGCCAATCAGGTCTTCTACGAGCTCAACCGCCGCTGCTCGACGCCGGCCCAGGTCCGCTACTTCTGGCCCTCGATCGTGGGCCTGCTCGCCCTTTCCGAGGACGACAAGGTGCGCGGCAAGGCGGACAAGCTGCGCGCCTACAAACCGCCGGCCGGCATCCCACGCGTGGAGAAGCCGCTCGCCGAGGCCTGCCGGTCGGCGTCCGCTATCATCGCCAAGGGCCTGCTCTACCCCGAGACCGAGGAGCGGACCTCAGCTGCCGACGCCGGCGCAGTTCGCCTGTCGATGGCGAAGTTCACGACGCCGGAACGACCCTGGGACCCCGGCAAGCACTGCCAGCTTATATTCCCAGGCTGAGCCCAAGCGTTTGCAGTAGCGCAAATAAATGGGGGAGCAGACCACCACAGCCGCTCCCCCGAACTCCCACCCAGGAGTAGCCCAACCCCGTGAGGGGCAAAGGTTGAGCGTCATATACGCCCGCCTTTGGGGAGAGTCAAACCCACCTCTGAGGCCCCTATGCTTCCGCAATACAGTGTGCTCGACTTCGAGACATTCTATAGTGCCGACTACTCCCTGCGTAAGATGACGCCGGTCGAGTATATTTTGGATCCTCGTTTTGAGTGTATAGGCTGCTCTATTACCGAGGGTGACGCCGGCACATCGTACTTCGTCGAAGAGGACGGATTGAAGAGTTACCTGATCGGTAAGCGGGATGCACAGCGTCGGGGCGAGAAGTTCGTAGTTATCAGCCACAACGCACTGTTCGACATGTGCCTGTTGGCCTGGCGGTTCGGCATCGTGCCGGACCTGATGATTGACACGATGGGCATCGCTCGCGCGAAGGTGAACGCCTTTACAGGGTCCGTGTCGTTGGCGTCTGTCGCCAAGCACCTAGGCATTGGCGTGAAGGGCGACACCATCGGCAAAGTCATCGGCATGAGGAAGGCCGACATCAAGTCTGCTGGCCTCTGGGATGCGTACGCCCGCTACGCGTGCAACGACGGCGACCTGTGCCGGGAGATCTGGAAGCGGTTTCGTAAAGATTTCCCGCCGCAGGAACTATTGGTCATGGACATGGTACTGCGCGCCGCTATCACGCCGCGGTTCAAGCTCAACCAAGACCTCCTGGCGGTCCACCTCAACACCGTCAAAGCCGCCAAGCAGGACCTGCTCGCACGCACCGGCATCATGTCGAAGGACGACCTCATGTCCAACGACAAGTTCGCCGACGCCCTGCGCGCCCTCGGCGTGGAGCCGGAGACCAAGACCTCCCCAACCACAGGCAAGGCCACCTACGCCTTCGCCAAGACCGACGCCTTCATGGCGTCCCTGGACGAGCACCCCAACCCGGACGTGCAGGCCCTGGTCGCCGCCCGGCTGGGCTTCAAGTCGACGCTTGAGGAGACCCGCACCCAGCGCCTCCTGACCATCTCCCAGCTTACCTGGCCCGGTAACCTGGGCAGTGGGTGGATGCCGATCCCGCTCAAGTACTCGGGTGCCCACACCCACCGGCTCAGTGGGGACTGGCAGCTCAACATGCAGAACCTGGGGCGGGGCTCGCCCCTGCGGTCCTCCCTGGAGGCGCCCGACGGTTACGTCGTGGTCGTCGCCGACGCCTCCCAGATCGAGGCCCGCCTGGTGGCCTGGCAGGCCGGTCAGGACGACCTCGTGGCGTCCTTCGCCCGCAACGAGGACATCTACTCCAACTTCGCCGGCCAGCACGTCTACCACCGGCCGGTCAACAAGAAGGACCACCCCAAGGAGCGGTTCGTCGGCAAGCAGGCGATCCTCGGGCTCGGCTACGGCATGGGCAAGCCGAAGTTCTACACCAAGGTGAAGTCGGACAGCCGGCTCCAGCTCGGCGAGGAGATCGACCTCGGCATCGAGGGTGCCGGCGCCGTGGTCGACGGCTACCGCAAGGGGTTCGCCCAGATCCCCAAGGCCTGGAAGACGCTCGACGCGCTCATCCCGCAGATGGCCCACGGCGATCCTCGGGCGATGTTCGGGCCGTGCGAGGTTCGGCACCAGGAGGTGATCCTGCCGAACGGCCTGAGCCTCTACTACCCGAAGCTTACCCAGGAGGTAACGCCGCGGGGCGGGCAGTGGGTGTTCCGCAACGGCAAGCGGATCAAGTTCCTCTGGGGCGGCACCTTCCTCGAGAACCTCACCCAGGCGCTGGCCCGGGTGTGCAACTTCGAGGCGGCGCTGCGGCTGCGCAAGGAGTTCCCGCGCTTCCGCATGGCCCATCAGGTCCACGACGAGCTCATCTACGTGGTGCCGGGCCGGCTGGAGTTCGAGCAGCTCCACAACGGCAAGACCAAAACCCACGTGTTCGGGCCGGCCCGCGAGTTCCGGGACGCGCTCATCGCCTTCCTGTCCACCCCGCCGGCCTGGGGCCCGGCCATCCCGCTCGCCGCGGAGGGCGACGTCGGGCTCAACTACGGAGACGCGAAGTGAAGTGCCGGTGCGGAGCGGAGACCCGCGTGGTGGACAGCCGCCCCCACAAGGATGACCCGACCATCGTCGTACGCCGCCGGGTCTGCACCGACTGCGAGGTGCGGGTCACGACCCAGGAGAGCACGGTGGACGTGGGCAAGTACCGGGCCCGCAACCGGCGCCTGTCGAAGAAGCATCGGGCCGTCACACCCCCGGACGAGCTGGCGGCGAAGAACCGGGTCTATCAGGCCCGGCACCGCCTGGAGCGTGCGGCCAAGGATGAGGCCAGGGAAACCGGACTTTCGGTCAGTTCCATTCGGGCTCGATGGGGTTTGGAAGCGAGTCAGTAGATCCTAGTTATGGTAAAGTATTGGTTGACAGAAGGGCGGCAGGGGCTAGATTAGATCTCGCTTCGACGAGGCCCTTCCCCGGCTCCGTTGGCGTTTCCTCCCTGTGGACTCTGGCGGTGGATTTCGGTCCACCGCCCCTTTCACCTGTGAACGCACCGGCCACCACCCGGTAAGCCCCACCCAGCTGCCCAACCTTCACGTGAGGGGCATTTCTGCATGAGTAATTTGTCAGATGCTTGGAAGCATCTTGCCCTGCAGAATGGGCATTTCAAGATCGATCCTCTAGCAGGTTCGCCTACAGTTCTGGGTCAGCAGCCGACCCCACCGCGACGCGACAGCATGATGGGCCCCACGCCGTGGGAGATGCTCGAGATGCGCCTTCGCTTCCTGGGAACGCGCGGCCAGCTGCTGACCTTCGGCGGCGGCGGCAAGGGGTTCCGGGTCTGCGCCGTCGAAGAGTTACCCACCCAGGTAATCGTGTTCGCCATCAACGAGGGCGAGCCAATCACGCTCACCGATGAGCGCGAGATGTTCCCGAGCGACAAGCTGATCTCCAAGATCAAGCTGCTCACAGCATAACAATCAGGAACGCCATGACCGTCGTCACCACCACACGGTCACGCCCAGCGCGTGCCAAACCTTTCGCTTGGTCCTACTCCAAGATCAAGAACTTCGATTCGTGCCCGAAGCGCTACTGGCACATCGACGTCAACAAGGACATCAAGGAAGAGGAGAGCGAGAACCTCAAGCAGGGCAACCTGCTCCACGACGCGGCCGCCAAGCGCATCGATGCCGGCAAGCCCCTGCCGGCGACCACCGTCTACCGGGAGGAACTCGAGGCCTGGTGCCAGAAGATCCTGGTCGGCCACGCCAACACCAAGGCGTTCGAGGCGGCCCACCCCCAGGCCAAGATGCTGGTCGAGCAGAAGCTCGCTATCACGGAGAGCTTCGGACCCACCACATGGTTCGGCACCGACGCCGCGCCGGCGTGGTTCCGCGGGATCGGGGACGTCATCAAGGTCGTCGGGCCGGTCGCCCTCATCATCGACTGGAAGACGGGCAAGATCGTCGAGGACAGCCAGCAGCTGGCGCTGATGGCGGCCTGTGTGTTCGCCCACCACCCCGAGGTCCAGCGCGTCCGGTCCCAGTTCATCTGGCTGAAGGAGGACGCCGAGAGCCGGGCGGACTACTCCCGAGCCGACATGCCGAAGATGTGGGCCGGGATCCTGCCGAAGGTCCACACCCTCAAGCACGCCCACGAGAACACCCTGTTCCCCGCCAAGCCCGGCGCCTTGTGCCGGCGCTGGTGCCCTGTTCACGTCTGCCCGCACCACGGGGAGTGAGCTGTGGCGGTTACCACCTGGGGTAACGAGTGGCACGACCACGGAAACAACACTGGGTGGACGGGCCTAAAGCAGGCACTCACGTCCTTCCTGCCTGACAAAGCATATATCGAAGACATACAGGCTTTTAAACAGCCTGACACGTTCTCAGTAACATTCATGGTGGCGGTTATATTCTACCACGGACAACGGCACGTCATTAAATGCCCGGCTGAGAATAACCGGTACTTCCCGACATCACTATTCAAAGCCAAGATTGGACTGCTCGCATGAGAATGGTTCACGACAACTACCCGTCGATCATCCACGCCATCAACACCGAGATCGGCGGCACCGAAGTGCGGGTGATCGGGATCCAGAAGTGGGCGATGGACACCCGCACCTACTGGCAGGTCGCCTACGGCCATCTCGACGACGAGATCACGAAGGCGAAGGTCCTGCGAACCGAGCCGACCCTCGATGGCGCCTTCCCGACCCGCGAGATCCTGTCCAAGTTGAGGCTGCTCGCATGACGCCCGAGGGCAAGGTCAAGCAGGCCACCACCAAGGTTCTCAAGAAGTACGAGCCGCGCGTCTACTACAACATGCCAGTACCCAACGGGTACGGGGAGAGCATGCTGGATTATGTCGGGTGCGCGAACGGCACGTTCTTCATGATCGAGACGAAGCGGCCCGGCAAGAAACGCACGGACCGCCAAAACCAGTGCGCCGCCCGCGTCGAGCGTGCCGGCGGTCGCGTGTTCACCATCGACAGCATCGAGAGCCCCGTCCTGCAGGCTCTGGACGTGTGGCTCGCAGCGCAGCTCGCCCGAGGGGCCGTCCCGTGATCCAGATCAGCAAGGCCCACAAGATGATGGGCGTCCCCCTGCGGGAGGACATCGCCAACCTCTTCCCCGACGCCAAGCGCGTTACCTTCCAGGGTAACCCGACTCTGGTCCTGCCCCACGGCTTCGTGGAGACGAAGCTCCTGCGGAACGTCGGCATCGAGGCACCTGCCCCGATCATGCACCACTACGCATGGCCGGACGCGCAGGGGTTCACCCCCTTCGAGGTGCAGAAGAAGACCGCCGAGCTGCTGACCACCAACACCCGCGCCTACGTGCTGAACGGCATGGGCACGGGCAAGACCAAGAGCACCCTGTGGGCCTACGACTTCCTGCGTCAGGAGGGGCTCGCCCGGCGGATGCTCGTGGTGGCGCCGCTCTCGACCCTCAACTTCGTGTGGGCCCGGGAGGTGTTCCGCACGCTCCCACACCTGTCGGTGTCGGTCCTGCACGGCGATAAGCGCAAGCGCCTCAAGCGGCTCGCCGAGGAGCACGATATCTACGTCGTGAACCCCGACGGCCTGGGTGTCATCGCCGGCGCCCTGGTCGACCGGCCGGACATCGACGTGGTGTGCATCGACGAGATCAGCGCCTTTCGGAACGGCTCGTCCAACCGGAACAAGATCGCGCGCCGGATCACCAAGGACCGGCAGTGGGTGTGGGGGCTCACCGGCACGCCGACCCCGCAGGCCCCGACCGACGCCTGGGGCCAGTGCATCATCGTCACCCCCCACACCGTGCCGAAGTACTTCGGTCGGTTCCGCGACGAGGTGATGAACAAGGTCGCCACCTTCAAGCATGCCCCCAAGGAGGATGCCACCGAGCGGGTGTTCAAGGTGATGCAGCCGGCGGTGCGCTACTCCCTGGAGGACGTAACCGAGCTGCCGGACCTGATCGAGCGCACGGTCGACGTCGAGCTGGGCAAGCGCCAGGGCGAGATCTACGAGACCCTGCGCAAGCACGCCTACGCGGCGATCGACAAGGGCGAGGTCACGGCGGCCAACGCCGGCGCGGTGCTTTCCAAGCTGCTGCAGGTGTCCCTCGGGTACGTCTACGGCAAGGAGGTTACCGAGGCGGGTATCGAGAAGGTGGTCCACACCCTCGACAACGAGGCCCGCATCGAGGCGCTGATCGACGCGGTCAACTCGACCTCGGAGAAGGTGATCGTCTTCGCCCCCTTCACCCACGCGCTCGCCGGCATCAAGGAGGCGCTGGCGCGTGAGGAGATCGAGGCCGCTATCATCGACGGCTCCACTCCTAAGGGCGACCGGGACGGCATCTTCGCGGCCTTCCAGGGCACGTCGAAGTACAAGGTGATCGCCGCCCACCCGGCCACGATGAGCCACGGCCTCACCCTAACCGCCGCCGACACCATCGTGTGGTTCGGACCCACGACGTCGCTTGAGATCTTCGACCAAGCGAACGCCCGTATCCGCCGCATTGGGCAGACCAAGAAGCAGCAAATTCTGATGTTTCAAGGCACTTCCGCCGAGAAGCGGATGTATGCTAGACTTCGGGATAAGCAAAAGACGCAGGATAACCTGCTCGATATGTTCGCTGGGGCCAGCGAATAGTTACCACAGGAGGTAAACTCTTGAACGCTCACACCCCACCACCACCACAGGTCGTCGACCTCGGGGTCTACATCGCGAAGTACCTGCAGCTGCGGGACAAGATCAAGGCGATCAAGGACCGGCACAAGGCCGAGCTGGCCCCCTACAACGAGGCCAAGGAGGTTCTGGAGGGCATGTTTCTCCGCCACCTCAACACCGTGGGCAGCGACAGTTCGGCGACCAAGGGCGTCGGAACGGTCTACCGCACCACCAAGAGATCGGCTACGATCCAGGACATCGAGGAGTTCCGGAAGTTCGTTCTCGCGAACGGCGCCTGGGACCTAGTCGATTTCAAGGCCAACGCGCCGGCCGTCGCAGACTTCGTCGAGCAGTCCGCGGCACCACCACCCGGCGTCAACTTCTCCCAGTCCTTCGAGGTCGGCGTCCGTCGATCCTGACGGGACTTACACCGATACGAAACCCCACCCCCACCGAGTAGAACCCAAAGGTTACCCCATGAACGCTCTCGTGAACCAGGCCTCCTTCGGTCAGCTGCCGGCTGCCTTCGCCGGCATGGCGTCCGCCCCCGGCATGAACGACGAGTTCGGCGGCGGCATCGTCCTCGGCTTCCCGGTCCTGTCGATCCGCGGCAAGACCTGGCACGTGAAGGAGCGCGGCGAGGAGCGCCTCCTCACCCAGCCGAACGGCGACCCGATGTTCAGCCTCGAGGTCGTGCTGGTGAAGGCCACCGCCAACCTCACCAAGGTCTACTACCCGAACGGCTACACCGACGGCGCCAACGAGAAGCCCTCGTGCTGGTCGTCCGACGGCCTGCGCCCCGACGCCGCGGTGGAGCAGAAGGTGTCCAACGCCTGCGCCACCTGCCCGATGAACCAGTTCGGCTCGAAGATTACCGACGCGGGTAAGCAGGCCAAGGCGTGCTCCGACTCCAAGCGCGTCGCCATCGTGCCGGCCGGCAACTTCGACATGTTCGGCGGCCCGGTGCTGCTGCGCATCCCGGCGGCGACGCTGGGCGCCTTCAAGGACTACGCCGAGCGCATGAGCCGCAACGGCTTCCCGGTGCCGGCGATCGTCACCAAGGTCGCGTTCGACCCGCAGGAGGCCTACCCGAAGCTGACGTTCAAGGAGGTCCGCCCGCTGTCCGAGGCCGAGGCCGCCGAGATCGTGGCCCTGCGCTCCGACCCGCGCGTCGCCCGCATCCTGTCCGAGGCCACCGAGATCCCGGCGGCCGCCCCCGAGCAACAGGCCGGTGGCGTGAGCTGGGAGCAGCCCGGTGCCGCGGCGCCGGCGCCGACCGTGAGCCAGCAGGCCACGGCCGCGGTCCAGACGCCGCCCCAGGCTGCCCAGACGAGCCCCCAGGCGGCAGCGGCGGTCGCTGAGGCTCAGGAGCTGGTCCGGCAGCAGAACGCCGCCAAGGCGGCAGCTGAGGCCGCGGCCAAGCGCGCCGCCGAGGACGCTGCCCGTCAGGCTGCCCAGGAGACCGCCGAGGCCCAGGCCCGCGCCAAGATGGAGGCGGAGATCCGCGCTCGCGTCGAGGCCGAGATGCGGGCCGCCATGGGCGCCGCGGCGCCGGCCGCGACCGTCGCTGCCACCGAGGCCGCCAAGCCGGCGGTCGAGGACGCGGTGATCGTCTCCGAGACCCCGGCGCCCGGCACCGCCGCGGCCGCCGTCGCCGCCCCGGCCGACTTCGACAACCTGCTCGACGGCCTCCTGGGCTGATCCCCAGCACAGTCACCGCCACCACCACAGGGTCGGGGATCACCTCCCCGGCCCTTCTCGACTGTCACGGGACACCCGGGAAATGCTGGATCAAGCACAGGCCTACCTGTCGCGCGTGGTGCCGTGGGTTGAGGGCGCATTCGTCAACATCCATTGGACCTCCGCGAAGCTGAACCCGAACAACGGCAAGCCGTACTGGCAGGGCCGGGCACACTCGACGCTGGACGAGACCCTCAAGACGCTGAAGTGGGCCGTCGGCAAGCCCGACATCCGGGACATCTACGTCTGCATGTCGGCCCAGGCCACGTGCGAGGACAAGGTCGCCGCCGGCGGGCGGTTCTCCTACCGCAAGGCGATCAAGGGCACGCACACCGCGGTCGGGCTCAAGTCGCTGTTCCTCGACCTCGACGTGAAGCCGGACGAGCTGGACAAGGCCTACGCCTCGACCAAGGACGCGATCACGGCGCTGCGGGACTTCATCCAGGCGACCGGCCTGCCCCAGCCCACCATGGCCGTGGCGTCCGGCACGGGCGGCGTGCACGTCTACTGGTGCGTCAGCCGCACCATGGGCCGCGAGGAGTGGCAGCCGATGGCCCAGGCGCTCGTGGAGGCGACCCGCCGCCACGGCCTGAAATGCGACACCCAGTGCACCATCGACGCCGCCCGCGTCCTGCGGGTGCCGGGCACGCTCAACTGGAAGAAGGGCGACCCGCTCCCGGTTACCCTCGGGGTAAAGTCGGTGCAGCCCGGCGACTACGCCGTCGAGGACCTGCAGGCGGCGCTGGCCCCGTTCATGGGAGCCCAGGTGCTGGCCTTCACCGGCGCGACCCCCGGCATGGCGCCACGCGCCGCCCAGATGCCCGGCCTCAACGACGAGTTCACCGCCGGCATCGCGGAGGCGATCGCCCGGCCGCCGGTGGATCTGGATTCCGTGGCGGATACGTGCGGATTTGTGCGGGACGCGCTGGTTTCTGGCGGTTCCTCGTTGTCGAACCCGCTCTGGAACCTCACCACCCTGCTCGCGACCTTCGGCATGGGCGGCGACGGCAAGGACGGCCGGGCCCAGGCACACCGGATGGCAATGGGCCACCCGGGCTACACCCACGCCTCCACGGACGAGCTCTACGACCGCAAGCTCCGGGAGAAGCAGGAGCGCAACATCGGCTGGCCGAGCTGCTCGACCATTCAGGGTTCGGGCTGCACCAACTGCGCGACCTGCCCGATGGCCGCGATGGGCAAGAGCCCGCTCAACTACGGCAAGCAGACCGTGGCGACCGTGCAGGCCGCCGCGGCCATGGGCGTATCACCGGCCGGCGTGGTGATCGCCCCGGGTTTCCCGGGCGCCCCGGCGCTCAAGGTGGACGACGTTCCCGACGGCTACACCCGCAACGCCCGGAACCTCGTGTTCAAGATCGTCGTGGACGAAAACGGCACCGCCGAGCAGCGTCTCGTCCTCCCATACAGCCTTCACACGGGCTGGCTGCAGGACGACCCCTGGACGCTCCACTTCTCTACCCGGCTGGGTAACTCCCAGAAGGACACGCAGATCTCCATCCTCCAAGAGCATCTGCAGGGCCGTGACTTCGCCAAATACTTGGGCCGCCAAGGTGTCGCGGTTCAGAAAAGCCATTCTGCCCTCCTACAGGAGTATCTCTTGGCCTGGATCACCAAGCTCCAATCCATGGCCGAGGGCGTGGTTTCCTCCGCGCCCTTCGGATGGGTCACCGTCGGGAACAAGCTCGACGGCTTCGCCTACGCCGGCCGGGTGTGGACCCCGACGGGCGACAAGCCGGCTTCCGCGCCCAACCCCCAGACCGAGGTCCAGTACCGCCCCCGCGGCGACCTGCAGCCCTGGATCGACGCGGCCGCCTACATCAACGGCCAGAAGCGCCCGGCGCTCGACACCATCATCGCCTCGGCGTTCGGCGCGCCGCTGATGAAGTTCTGCAACGAGGCGGGCGTCATCCTGTCCGCCTACTCGACCGAGAGCGGCATCGGTAAGTCGACCGCCCTCAAGGTCGCGCAGTCCGTGTGGGGCAACCCCCAGACCGCGATGCAGATGCTCAGCGATACCGAGAACTCCGTGCTCAAGAAGGTCGGCGAGCTGCGCTCGCTGCCCCTGTTCTGGGACGAGATCAAGGGCGACGAGCAGACGTCCAAGTTCGTAAACTTAGCGTTCCAGTTAAGCTCGGGCAAGGAGAAGTCCCGTTTGAGTGCGGATGCGGGCTACCGGGCCATGGGTAGCTGGCAGACCATGCTGGTGTCCGCCTCGAACGACAGCCTGATCGACCCGATCGTCCGGCAGACCAAGACCACCACCGCGGGCATCTACCGGGTGCTCGAGTTCCGGGTGCCGCCGGCGGCGCTCAACGTCGACGCCCACGGCGTGGTCGCTCGGCTGGTCGGCAAGACCCAGGACAACTTCGGGCAGGCGGGCCTCGCCTTCGCGAAGTTCCTGGGGGCCAACCACGAGCGGGTTACCCGCGAGGTAGCCGAGCTGCAGGACAAGCTGACGGCCAAGCTCAAGGCGACCCCGGACGAGCGGTTCTGGATCGCCGGCCTGACCTGCTGTGTGCTCGGCGCCCGGTACGCGAACGAACT
Source organism: Methylobacterium sp. 285MFTsu5.1 (assembly GCF_000383455.1). Taxonomy (NCBI): domain Bacteria; kingdom Pseudomonadati; phylum Pseudomonadota; class Alphaproteobacteria; order Hyphomicrobiales; family Methylobacteriaceae; genus Methylobacterium; species Methylobacterium sp. 285MFTsu5.1. The sequence continues at coordinate 41,810 of NZ_KB911297.1, forward strand.
GGGCCTGACCCAGTTCGACGTGGCCGGCCTCCTGCAGTTCCTGACCGGGACCATGACGGCCATGCGGGAGAACCGCTCGGCCCAGCCGGTGGACATGCGCTCGCCGGAGGCCATCTCGACGGTCCTCCAGCAGTTCCTGGCCGCCCAGCAGGGCCGGCACACCCTGGTGACGGACCGGATGCACGTCGGCGCTGGCCGGCCGCCGGCGGGCTCGATCAAGGTCCTGTCGGACCCGGCCCGCCTCGACGGCATCCACGTGCAGATCGGCGTGTCCAACAAGCTGATGCGGATCTCCAACACGGTGTTCCGCGACTGGCTCGCCCACAAGGGCTACTCGCCCCACCTCGTGGTCGAGGCGCTCAAGGGCCAGTTCTCCGCCCGCCGCACCACCGCGATCCTGGGCTCGGGCTCCGTGCTCGCGCAGATGCGCCAGGACGTCATCGAGGTGGACTTGGGCGGGCAGACGCTGGTCGACCTGCACGAGTTCGATGGGACGGCGCCGGCCGCGGCGGTAACGCCATGAGCCGGCCCGGGATCACGATGCAGGAAGTGCTCCGTGAGTTGCCTGAGAGGCGGCGTGACGAGATCTTCGTCGCTCTGCTCAGCAAGGCGCTCACGATAAACCCGCGCGCGTCGTCCATTGCCGACCTGCACCGGGCGCTGGGGGACATCGAGGGATTGACCCTCGTGTCCACCTTCCGAGGGCGCGCCTCGGATGAAGCTCTGATCGACCGATGGACCCGGCTCGACGGTGACCCGAAGGCGATCGCGCGATTCCTGCTCCGGGCCTGACTTACCTGGCCGGTAACACCACCACACCCTCACCCACCACTGAGGTCCTAATGCCCCACCCAGCGACCGCGCCGAAGCGCCGACTGATCCCCTATGCCGGCTGGGAGCCGCCCCCGGTCCGCAAGCCACGCCCGAAGCTCGCCGTGGTCGAGAGCACCCGCCCGGCCATCGAAGACGCCAAGCGGTCCAAGTCGCGCCGCGGCCCGAACATCAAGCCCGAGGTGAAGGCCGAGATGCGGCGCCTGGAGGTTGAGGAGGGGCTGCTGCGGCAGGACATCGCCCGGCGCCTTGGCATCTGCCAGAGCACGGTGTCGAAGACGCTCGGCAAGCTCCCTGCCGACCACGTCCCCCGAAATCGGAAAGCGACTATCGAGGACCCGGCCTGGATGGTTAGGGCCCGCGCGATCGCCGCCGAGAATCCCAAGCTCACGCACGCCGAGATCGGCAAGATGGTCGGCCGGCATAGGTCGACGGTGCAGAAGGCCCTCGACCCGGGCAAGCACCGGCAGGCGGTCCTGCGGGCCCGGGAGAGGCGCGGCACGGCGGGGCGCGGGTGATGGGCACGGTTCGACCTGTGACGGGGTCGGAGGTCAAGGAGATGCGGGAGATGTTCCGCACCCACAGCGCCGAGACGGTGGCGCTGGCGTTCGACCGGGACCGGGACACGGTCACCCGCTACTGCCGGGACGAGCGGCCGACCCCCCTGCACCACCACACCGACGAGCGGAATCTGCGCCTGCTCCACGCCTACCACAGCGCCGAGCGCGGGCAGCGCCAGGAGGTGGCGACCAGATTCGGCTACGCCAACGTCAACTCGATGAAGTTCGCCGTCCGGCTGCTGGAGCGGCGCTACGGCTACAAGCCTACGCGTTCAGCATCCACAGCCCGGCGGCGATCAGCCCGAAGGCGATCCACACCAGCGGACCCTCCTCGCGGTCACCCCGTTTCAGGGTGACCGCCCCCACCGCGAATCCGGCGAACACCAACGCTGCACCCATCACCGCCCTCTTGCCGGCAGCCCTTCCGGCCGTGCCGACGCACCGAATCCACAGACCTAGAACAACCAGTAGACGTGCCCTGCGGGGATTTGCACCCACTCCGGGCCAACCTGAGCCAGGCCATCCAGGCGGCATCGACGATTCTCACGACGTTCGTGTCGTTGCGGTAACGCGCGACCCGGCGCTCCTCGACCGTGACCAGGCCGGCCAGGCGCGCGAATCTCAGGGCGTTGCGCACCGTGCTCTCGGATACCCCGGCGGCCGCCGCGATGTGCCCGATGCTGAGCGCGCAGCTACCCCGCTGGGTAGCCTCCTGGGCGACGACGGCGAGCGCGGCCTGTTCCGCCAGGGTGAAGCGGGCTGCTATTCCGGGGGGCATCCGCCCGGCCGCCGCCCAGCGCCGGCGGCGCGCCATGCTCTCGCCGGATCGGGGCCTCGAGCCCACGCGCGGGAGCGCCCTCTCTGCCGGCACGACGAGCGTGCGATTCTCGATCAGCGCGGACAGCTCGGCGGCTTCCGCCTCCGACACCCCTCCATCCCCGAACGCGCGCCACAGCAGCGCCGTCACGCCGGGGAGGTCCCCACGCGCGCAGCCCTCTATGGCCCGCCGGATCTCGGCAGCCACCATCGTTCACGGTCCCCAGCGGGCCGCGGTCCGGGTCCAGGCACGACTTCATCGTCGACGGAACCGGGGTTCCATCTTGACGCCGAGGGCGCCGTGTGGCCTGTAGGGGGTGTTGACCGGCCCCTATCAGGCCACCTCGATTTCGCGGGCTCTCCAGTTGGCGCTGGGGGGCCCGTAGTCGTTTCAGGGATCAGCTCGCGGCGGTCATCTCCTGTTAAGGGGGCCCATGTCGGCCGAGTCCCACGGTCAAGTCAACGTGACCCCCTCACGCTGAGCGTGTAATCCGCCGGCGCTCGAACACGGCGTTGACCCCCTCGACCAGCAGATCCTGGATCGTGGTGTCCTCCTTGGCGGCCAGCACCTTGAACTGCCGGAAGGTCTCCTCGTCGACGTAGGCGGTCAGGTTACGCTTGCCGATGCGGGTGCTGGCGACCCGGTGCTGGGTGGTCTTGGCCGGCACGGTTACCGGCTCCGGTAAGGCTTCTGGTGCCGCCCCCTTGCGGGTGAACAGGGTCGCTCGCTTACTCATCGTCTCCTCCCACTGTGCCTACAGGCCGGCGCGCCGATAGCCCCACACGCCCGCACGCCCACATGAGGAGGTCCCACGCCTCCTCGGCCGCCTTGCCCTCGGGCTCGAACTCGGTGGCTGTCCGACCGTCGATCACGGCGTGGCTGTAGGCGACGCGCTGGTGGATGACGACGGGAGCGATCCGGGCGCCGCGACCCTCAAGGTCGGAGCTGGCCTCGCCCACGAGGGCCGAGCGCACCGGCGCGCACGAAAGCACGACGAACGGCTCCTTGCGGGCGATCTCGGACAGCTCCAGCGTCGCGGCGATCGCCTCGAGGTCGAACCGGGCCGGCCGGCAGGGGATCAGGATCAGGTCGGCGGCGCGCATCGCCAGCAGCGAGGCCCGGTCGGCGTTGGGTGCCGTGTCCACCACGACGAGGTCCGCGCCGTTGTCGCGCGCGGCGTCGAGCATCTCCTGCAGGCGCTCGGCCTGGGCCGAGACCACGTCCGGCGGCTGCTCGCGGGTGTCGCCCCACTTCGTGGCGCTGGCCTGGGGATCGAGGTCGACGACCGCCGTGGCGAGGCCGGCCTCGGTGGCCGCGACCGCCAGATGCAGCGCGATCGTCGTCTTGCCCGATCCGCCCTTCTGGGAGATGACCGCTATCGTCTTCATGGCACGCCCGCTTGTAGGCGTGATGGCGTGCCTACAAGCGGACGGCTATCGGGTTTCGACCTGATTTGGCAAGGGTCTCAGCGGGTATCGCCCCGGTTGGCGTGTACCGACCGCACCCGCAGGTTGCTCATCTTCGTGCGCGCCCCGCCGTCCCGGATCGGCTTGATGTGGTCGATGTCCTTGCCCTTGATCGCCGCCTTGCCGAGCTTCTTCTCCATCTCGCGCCGCGCCTTGTTGCGCGCCGACCGCTTGGCGATCTGCTCGGGCGTGCCCTGGTAGTCCCGGTAGTGCTGCTTGAGCTGGGCGGGGGTTCGGTTGGTCACTGTGCTGCTCCGGTGGTGGGGCGGTGCCTGTCGAGGGACTTCGGGAAGATCCGCTCCCGCAGCCCGACGGTCTTGTTGTAGTCGCGTATCTTGGCCGTGATGCGGATCCGCTCGCCCGGCGTACTGGCCCGCTGGTAGGCGCGCACCAGATCGTGCCGGGCGTCTTGCTTCGCCCGGTGGTCGGCGATGCTGTCCGCCTTCTCCTGCTGGAGGTTGGCGATCCGCGCCGGCTTGATGCCGAACACGGTCGAGGCCTTCTCGACGGGGCCGAGCGGCTGGCCGTCCGGCCCGTTCTTCCAGGCGCGCCCGATGTCGGCGGCCATCTTGATCGGCATCGCCTTGCCGGCCGCGGCCGCGATGTCGCCCTTGGCCAGGTCCTGAATGCCGCCGGGCACATCGAGCAGCAGGTAGGTGAGCGGCGCGCCGAACAGCTGCAGGCCGGCATAGGCGGCGATGCCCTGGCGGTCGTACTTCTCCGGCTCGCCCATCCCCAGCCACATGTCGGCGAGCGACACGCGGCTCGACAGGTCCACGCCCAGCGCCCGGGAAATTACCCCGCGGGTAACGAGCTCGGACCACGTCTTGCCCAGGCTCTCGTCGGCGGTGCGCCGCAGCTTGCGCTCGATGTCGTCGTAGCCGCCGCCGATCCCGAGCATCGCCGCGCCCATGGCGAAGGCCTTGACGATCTCCAGGCCCGGCAGGGACAGCGCGCCGGCGGCGGCCACCTGCACGGCCGCGAGGTTGCCGAGCTGCTTGAGCGCGACCCAGCGCTCCTCGCGCGAGGTCTCCCGGCCGAACGCCCGGTGCGCCATGTCCCCCCAGAGGTACGTCATCATCTGCGCGTACTTCTTGAACTGGAGCATGGGCCGCAGCAGCGGGTGGTTGAAGAACGGGGCGGCGTTCGTGTTCGAGTAGTCGCCCTGCGTGTTCATCACCGCGTCGAAGGCATACTGGGCGGCCTGGGCCTCGGACTTGCCCCCGTCCCGGGCGAGCCGGTAGGCGGCGACCATCGTGACCGAGCGGTTGATCGCCTCGACCGCGCCGGGCAGCTGCCGAGCGATGCGGTCGGTCTTGGCGATGACGTGGCCGAACCGGCCCTGGCCCTGGGCGATCACGCGCCCGATCTCGAAGCTCGACTGGTCGTCCAGCGCGCCCCGCTCCTGCAGGAGGTCCAGGGCCTTCACCAGCCCCGCACCGTCCTGCTCCTTGAGGAGGTTCCGCCGGATCGAGCCAACGACATCCGACGTGTCGATCCCAGCATCCCGCCAGCCCTTCACCGCCTCCTTGGTGTTGCGCAGGCCCTGGCCGAGCGTCACGTGCGCGCCGGTCGCCCGGTAGGCCCGGGAGATGTGCGCGATCGTCTGCGCGGCCCCGTGGCGGCCGGCGAGCACCGGGTAGGTCACCATCCACGGCTGGGTGGCGTTGATGAGGCTGTGGGCCGGGCTGAACAGCTTGGACAGGTACGAGACCGACAGCAGGTGCTGCATCGCCCGGGACGGCTGCGCCAGGTTCGTCACGTTGCCGTCGACGCGGCGCTGCACCTCGTGGAGGACCTGCTGCCGGGCGGAGGCGCCCTTCTCCAGGTTGTGGTCGGTGGTGTGCTTGCGCATCGCCTGGAGCGCGTCCCGCACCGCCGGCATGTAGGTGAGCTTGCCCAGGTAGCTCGACGCCGACTGTGCGTAGGCCAGGGTGTTGCGGGCGTAGTCCTTCGAGGCGCCCTGCACCATACGACGGGGGAGCGAGCGGTGCTGGATCCGGTTGCCCGACATCATCCGGGTGGCGGCCTGATAGACCATCCCCTCGAGGAGCTTGCGCGTGCCCTCGGCGACGTCGGTGCGCGAGCGGACCGAGTTGATGAGCGAGGACAGCTGTGAGCCGGTGAGGTCCGAGCGGCCGGCGAACTGGTCCTTGTCCAGCACCTCCGACATCTCACGGTACTGCGTGCCCGACTCCCGTCGGAAGGCCTGCGCCTCGCTCGCCGTGTCGAAGAAGTGCGCGCCGCGGTGCTGGACGATTACCCGGTAGGTAACGTCGTGGCTCGGCAGGTTGGTGGCATCGACCTTCGACAGGCGCTCGCCGGTGGTGGGGTCCTTGTAGACCGGCACCACGGACAGGACCTTGAGCGGGGTCTGCTCGGCGAAGGCCTTGGCGGCCCGGCGCACATCCTTCTCCCGGTCGCCCGGCTTGCCGAACTCGACGACACCGGGCTCGATCTCCCGGGCGCCGGCGGGCACCTGCACGTGGTCGCGCGTGATGACGATGTGGTCGCCGTGGCGCATGAGGGGGAAGTACATGCCCTCGTTCTTGCGCAGCTCGCGCGCGGACTTCAGGGCGTTGAAGACGGTGGTGCCGACGGCGTCGCGGTCCTCATCCTCCTTGAGCGTGCCGGCCATGGTCTTGGCCGTCAGATCCTGGCGCCGGGCCGGGTCGAGATCGGCCACGGTGTCGAGCACGTTCTCGGTCACCGCCGCGGCGATCTTGTCCTGCATCTCCCCGTACCAGCGGCTCTCCTCGATCATGTCGGCGCGCACCGACGCCGGCAGGCGCAGGAACCGCTCCTGCAGCCGCTGGAGGCCGGCCTTGGCCTGCCAGCCGCCGACCTTGTCCTTGCCCAGGTGCGCGTTGGCCGCGAGCAGCTCCTTGATCCCGGCCGGGCCGTTGATGAGGTTCACCCCCGCCATGGTCACGTCCATGCGCAGCGTGGCGCTATCATGCGCGACCTGGGGGGACTTGCGGGTCAGCTCGACGAAGCGACGGGAGAAGTCCTCGCCCTTGCGCTGCATGTGCTCGACCATCGGGCCGATGCGCTGGACGTTCTCCACCACCGTGTCGAGGTGCGAGCCGTCGGCGTGCGGGAACAGGTCCCGGTAGCCCTGGCGGATCTGGTCGAGGGTCGACACCTTGAGCGCGAGGCGGCGCGCCTCCGGGGTGGTGGCGGCTACCCGGTCGGTAACCGCGTCGCGCACGCCCTGAGCCTGCAGGAAGGCCGGCCCGAAATCGAGCGCGCGCATGCCCTCCTGGCGCATGTTCACCATGCCCTCGCCGACCCGGATCATCGACTCCAGCATCGTCTCCGCGCCGCGGGGCACACCGAGGAAGCGGCGCACCATGGCGATGAACATGCCCCACAGGGTCGAGGGCCGGCCCATTGAGCCGTCGACGGCCTGGGCCATCTCGGGCGGGGTCGGCACGCGGGTGGCGAGCTGCTGGAGGTCCTTGTTCGAGAACATCTCCGAGACGAACTCGTGGGCGTTCGTGAAGCCGTAGAGCCCGCGATACCGCTCGGGCATCGCCTGCTGCATGTGCTCGCGCATCTGGTCGAGCAGCGTGTGCAGCTCCGGGTTGGCGTCGATCGTGCCCAGGAACGCCGCGTGGGTGGCCTCGTGCAGGAGCAGGTGGTTGCGCGCCGCCTGGGTCGTGGTCGCGTCCTCGCGCAGCAGGATCTGGTGCTGCATCGGGTCGTAGTAGCCGAGCGGCACGTCGGCGAGGTGGCCGTCGCGGATCAGGCGCTTGGTGAGCCGGGCCATGTCGCCCTTGGCCACGATGTGCACCGGCACGCTGCCGACCATCTCGCGCAGGCGCTTGGCGATGAACGGGCTCATCACCCGGTTGATGCCGGTCAAGCCGTCGAAGCCGTTGCTCTTGAGCATGGCGTCGAGGGTGCGGGTCTCCCGGCTCGGCACGGTCTGGCCGTAGGAGGTTACCAACGGCCCCTCGCCGGCATCCTCCTCCAGGCCGGCGAGCAGCTCGGCCTCGATCAGCGCGTGGGCGCGGTCGTCGGAGAGCATGGCGGCCGGGCGGGTCTGCGGCTCCTTCACGAAGTCGCGGAACTCGGCCGCCGACATCTCGGTGACGCCGCCGATCCGCGCCTTGCCCGAGCCGTCGGAGAAGCCCTTCTCGTAGATCGAGCGCGCCGCGGCCTCATCCTTGGCCCCGACCACGGCCTTGTGCTCGTCGAATTGGCCGGTCTTCGGGTCGACCTGATCGACCACGAACACCTTGGGGTCCGCCTTCGTGGTGGCGCCGGGGGCGAGGTAGACGTCGATGGGGTCGCCGTCGGCACCCTTCGAGCCCTTCACGTCCCCGTAATGGGCGGGCATCTTGGTCTCCCAGGGCTTGCCATCCGCGTCCACGCCGCGGCGCACGGAGCCCTTGGGGTTCTCGATCGTGACCTTTAGGCCCGCGACCTCGGCCGTACCCTTGGCGTAGTTGCCGGCGACGGCCTGGGCGGGTGTCGGGTTGCGGTTGACCGCCTTGAGGGCGGCACCCAGGCTCTTACCCGGCGGGGTAACGGACCGGCGCTTCGAGGTCGCGACCGCGAAGGTCCCGGCCTTGTTCATGCCGGCGACCACCGCCTCCTTGACGTCGACCTCGACCTTCGGCCGCTCGCGCGCCTCGACCGGACCGTCATCCTCCAGCGTGCCGTGGTCCTCGCCCTCGTGCGCGATCTCGATGTCGGCGGTGGACGGCGCCTCGGCGGCGTGTTGGCGCGGGCCGGCATCGACGTCGCCCGTGCCCTCCCGGGCGCCGGCGGCCGCCTCCTCGCTCGTCGGGCCGCGTCGGCTCGCCTCGTCTGCCTCCTGCTCGCGCACGGCGCGGGACAGCTTCGTGTCGCCGGCGACCGCGAGGTAGTGGTCGGTGAGGAAGTCGGCCGCCTGCTTGGGCCGGAGCTTGTTCTGCTCCAGCAGCTCGTGGACCTGACGGATCCGGTGCAGCTCGCGCACGTAGGGCGGGGTGGTGCGCTCGACCTTGGCCGGGATCTCGACGCCCGCATCCTTGGCCTGGAACAGGATGGCGCCGAGCCGCTCCTTCAGTGCGCGCTTCGCTGCCGGGTCGGCCTTGGTGACACCCTGCTCCAGCTTCTCGTTCGGCGGCAGGCTCTGGATGGCCTGGCGCGCCTTCTCGTTCTGTTCGGCGCCGGCGGCCGCACGCTCCAGGCGCTCGGCCTGGCGGCGGGTCTGGACGGAGCCCGTGACCGTGTCGTTGACCGCGGTGTCGGCGGACGCGACCGCCTTCTCGGCCTTGGCCGAGCGCGCGACGTGCTGCTCCAGGGCAGCCTTGAGTTCAGCCTGCCGGGCGGCGGCCAGGGCCTCGCCCTTCGCGCCCACGCCCTCGTGGTAGTAGCTCGGTGCGGCCTCGCCGGCCTCGGCGATCGCCTTCTCGGCGCGGCGCTTGAACGGCTTGGCGGTCTTCTCCGCCTCCAGCACGTCGGGGCGCAGCAGCTTCCAGTCGCGGGTGCGGGCGCCGTCCTTGGCGAGCGCGACACCCTTGGCCTTGAGGTTCTCCCGGTCCACCTGCCGGTTCTGGACCTCCCAGGCCTTCTCGGCCTCGACGCTGCGCTCGTCCTGGGACTTGAGCACACGCGGGCCTGTGGGCGCGTCGACCTCACCACCTGTAGGCACGTCGGCAGGCAGGCTCGCGGGTGTGGCGACTTGCGGGGGCGCCGTCGCGACGGCAGGCTCCGGGGTTACCTCGGCGGTAACACCCTCGGACGGTGCGGCGACCGGGGCAGCGACGGGTGTCGGAGCAAGCTCGGCCGGACCACCAACCTGAGATGTTACACTCGTCGGTAGGGTGGGGGGAACTTGCGCCGCCGGGGCGGGTTCGACTGGAGCCTGGGAGCCCTCAAGGGCCTGGGCCGCCGGCTGCACAGTTAGTGGATCCGCAGCCGGCGGCGTAGCCCCGACCGGCTCCTGGGTGACCGGCGAAGGGGACAAACCGGAAACAGCGAGCCCCTCTGAGGGGTTCCTGTCGGGATTACCCTGACTCTGGTCGGCTGTCACGATCGCGGCGGCTTCGGCCGGGGCGACGCCGTCGACCTTGGTGACAGCCGAACGCTTCTTGGACACGCGCTTGGCCCGCGCGGTCAGATCCGCCACCGGCTCGCCGCCGAGCGTGGGCACGGCCGGGGCGCCGGTGGCGTCCAGGGCGGCGGGATCGGGAGCGACCTGGGCCGCATCCACCGGTGCCGCCGCGGTGATTGCCGCCGCCTCGGCCGGTCCGGCGCTGTCCTGATCCACGTGGGTGACGCGGCCGCCGGCCCGGTTACCGACGCCGGTAGCTCCGCCCACCGCACCGCCCATGATGCCGCCGACGAGCGCACCCTCGGCGACCTGATCGGCCGCGTGGCGCCAGTCGAACGACTGCTGGGCCCCGCCCTCCATCATGGCGCCCTGGGTGAGCGCCTCCTGGGTAGCGTTCTGGAAGGCCTCGGTGCCGGCCTCCTCGAGGGCGCCGTGCTTGGCCCCGGCCCAGACACCGTGCGAGGCGACGCCGGCGGCCCGGTTCGCCACCGCCGCGCCGGCGCCGAGCTGCTCGGAGGCCGCGCCGATCGCGCCCATGATGACGGGCTTGTATCCGGCGACCTCGGAGATGAGGGCGTGCTTGGCGTCGGCCTCGGACATGCCCATGCCGCGCAGGCCGCGGTAGATCTCGCTGTCCTTCTGGAGCTGGTCGTCCTTGGCACCCTGGATGCCGTCGACGATGCCGTTGTAGACGTCGCCGCCCATCTGCGCGCCCGACACGGCACCCGACGCCGCCATGCCGGCGGCCGCACCGGCGGCCCCGCGCACCGCACCCGCCACGATGCCGCCCGGCAGGAGCGACGCGATGGTGCCCGGCAGGGAGGAGGCGATCTTGAGGCCGATGGCCGACGAGCGATCGGTGTCGCCGTCCCACAGGTTCGGGCCATCGCCGCCCGGGAGCACGCCGGCCTGGATCGACCGCTGCGCACCGGGCGTCATCGCCTCGATCTGGCCCTTGGCGGCGTCCTGGCCCCACTGCCGGACCGCGCCGGCATTGGTCAGCGACGGGTCGGCACCGAGCTGCTCCTGGGCGTATTCGGCCATGCCGCCGATCGACCCCACGAAGCCGGCGGCGCCGGAGGCCAGCGCCCGGCCGTAGTCGCCCCAGGTGGCCTCCTTCTTGGACGCCTCCTGGCGCTCCATGGGCTCGGCGTGGCGGGGGTCGTGATCCAGCAGGTCGAGGAGGTTGTACTGCTCGGGCATCACCGCTCCTCGATGGCCTGGCCGCGGTAGGACTTGCGCGCCTCGCGCACCCCCTCCTCGCCGCGGTCCTTCAGGGCCTGGGCCTCGTCTTCGTCGCTCATCCAGTCGCGGTAATCCGCGCCCAGGTTCTTCCGGCGGTCGGCGCGCTGGGCCGCCCGGCGCTGCCCGTCGTCCTCGTGCAGGCGGATCGCCGTGCGGGCGGCACCGGCCGAGTCCTCGGCGGCCATGCGCTCGCGCGCCGGGCTCGGGCGCTGCATCGGGTTGGCGGCCGACTTCATGGGCTGCTGCGGCTGGCGCCGCCCGACGATACCGGCGAGCGCCAGCAGGCCGGACCGGCCCAGGAACACCGGCGGGGCCGAGCCGAACTGGACCTTACCGTCCTGGGTAACCGTGAACTGGCCGCCGGCGGCGAGCGCCTCGTTGGCGACGTTGATCGCCTCGTCGGGCATCATGCCGTTGGCGCCGGCGATCTGCTCGGCCACGTGGCGCATGGCGAACCGGTCCTGGCCGGTCATCTCCTTGGGCAGCGTCTCGTCGACCGCCTTCTGGACCTCGAGGTCGGCCTCCTTGCCGTAGCGGCGCCGGAACTCGACGTCGGCCCGGGTCAGGTCGAACTTCTGCACCGCGCCGGGCTTCACCAGCCCATCGCGCATCATGTCGTTGCGCCCCTGCCGGACCTCGGCGTCGAGCTGCGCGTCGTCCTTCTGCTCCTTGGTCGCGCCACGCGGCGGCGAGCCGTAAATCGGGCTGTCGGGTACGGCCTGGCGCGAGCCGGCGCCCTGGCGTGCCCCGCCGGCGCCGAGCCGGCCGCCGCGGAGCTGGTTGCCGAACCTCGCCCGGCCCGGGTCGGCCTCGGACCATTTCAGCGCGGCGTCGCGCGCCTCCTGCACCTTGGCCTTGGCCGCCTCGATCGCCGCGGTGTTCTGCACGTCGTTCGGGTCGAGGGCGTCGAGCTCGTGCTGGGCCGCGTCCATCTGGTTGGCGTAGGCCGAGAACTCCTGCTCGTCCTGGGCGGCCTTCTCCTTGCCCATGGCCGCGCTCTCGGCCTTGGCCTCGGTGAGCTTGCGCTTCTGCTCGTTCGACCACTCGCGCCGGGCCCGGCCCTTCCCGCGGGCGTCCATCGCCGCGTAGGCCTGCCGCTGCTGCGGGTTGAGCGAGCCCAGGAACTCGTCGCTCTCCGGGGTCGCCGCGTCGTCGAAGTCGTTGCGCGCCGCCTCCTGCGCCTCGGCCTTGGCCTGCTTGTCCGCGTACATGCGCTCGCGCAGCTGCTGGGACTGCGACGGCGCCTTGGGCAGCACGCGGGTCAGCTCACCCATCTGCTGCAGCCAGACCGAGCCGTTCGACATGCCGGTGGCGAGGTGCATCATCTCGTCGAGGTTGGCCCGGCCCTCGCTGGTCAGGTTGCCGTCGGTGTCGACCACCGCGTAGCTCACCCCGCCGCGGTCCACGCTCTGCACCTGCAGAGCACTACCGTCGGGGAGCTGGTTGTGGGCCTCGGTGATCGCCTGGGCCGCACCGCGGACGTTGCCGTGGCGCAGGGCCTCCTGGGCCATCTGGCCGGCCATCATCGAGTGCGAGCGGGCGTAGAGCACCATCGAGGCGGCGTATTTCAGCGCCTTCTCCGGCTCGCCCTTCTTCAGGTAGTAGTCGTAGCCGGCGTTGAGGCGCGCCACCGCGCGGGCGGCGTCGTTCATCTCGCCGCGCGGGTCGACCGTGCGGTCCACCTCCGCGACCTCCGCCGGCGTGGCGGCATTCCGGGTCAGCTGGCGCAGGGAGCCGGTGGTCTGAGGGACCTCGCCGGGGAGCGCCGCCCGGTTCACGCCCAACATCTCGCTGATGTAGTCGAGCGCGCCCTTGGAGGCCTGGGCGGTCAGCTCCCGGTTCTGGTGGAGCGCGGTCGCGCGCGGCTGGGCGCCGTCGGGGGCGTCATCGCCGGGCTGCATGCCCTCGCCGGGCAGCGCCGCGCCGCTGTCGGGGCGGTTACCGGGCTGGGTAACGGGCGCGCCGGCCTGTCGGCGTGTAGGCGCGGAGGCATGTGGGCGCGCGGGTGCGGGGGCCTGCAGGTCCTCGGCCGACGGACGGGCCGGCGGCGCCGGGGCGGCGACGGTATCGGCGCTGCGGGCACGCTGCGTTCCGTCCGGCCCCTCGGCGTGGACGGCGACCGGGGCCTGGGTGTCCACCTCGGGGATCGCCATGCGGGCCGGGGTGACCTCGTTGGCCTCGTCGTCCGACGGCACCGTCTCGGCGGACACGGTCGAACCCTGGGGCGCGACCTCGGGCACCTGCCGGGACATCCACGGCGCGTCGGCCGGCCGGCGCATGCGGGCGCGCACGTCCGGGCCCTGCGTCTGCACCTCCTCGATCTCGTCGGGGCCACGCACCCGGCCGCCATCGGCCGCCATCTGGGTGGGCATCTCGCCGGTCTCGGGCGCGCTATCATCGTCCGCGGGCAGCGCCTGGGCGACCTTGTTCTTCCGGTACTTGCCCGTGAGCGTCTTGACCGCCTGTCCGGCCGTCCAGCCCGGGTTCACGCCGTTGACCCGGAGGGCGTGGGCCGCCTTGTTGACGTCGCCCTTGTAGGCGCGCGCCAGGGCCTGGGCGGCGTTGGCGTTCGGATCGCGCAGCAGGGCCGTGGCGCCGGCGGCTCCCTGGTTGTGGCCGAGATACATCTCCTCGTCCGACACGGGCCGGCCGATCGCGGCCTCGATCTGGTCGCGGTTCTCGGCAGCGAGCTTGGCGGCGGCGGCCGACGACTGGCGCCAGTCGCGCGGGTTCTGGAGGCCCATGCGCTGGGCCGTGCCGCGGGTGAACTGGTACGGGCCGTCGGCGCCGGTAGACGACACGGCGTTCGGGTTGGCCTGGCTCTCCACCATGGCGGTGGTCTTCATGTAGCTGGGCGAGATCCCGTACTGGGTGCCGGCCTGGGCGGCGAATGCCGGGATCGAGCGGTCGGCCTTCTCCTGCAGGGAGGCGTTGCGCACCGTGCCGTCGCCACCGTCGTCGACCGCCTGACGCATCCGCGCCGAGCCGGTGCCGGCCCCGTAGCCGCGCGAGCCCGGCTGCGCGGTGGACGCGGCGCCGGGGTAGCCGCCGACCGCACCCTCGGCGGTGTCAGCCGCGGCGCGGATGTTGGCCCGGTCCTCGTCTTCCTCGCGGGCGCGACGCTCCGCCAGGCTCTCCTTCATCGTGTCGTGCGTGACCTTGAACGCACCGATGAAGTCCCTGATTTCCTGAGAGAACGACACCCGGTTACCCCATCGGTAAGGCTGTGCGGATGGCCGGGGCCTCCGCGGGAATGGCGGCGGTGCGCGGCCGGGCGTTGCCGGGGCTCTGCTCCTGCTTGCGCGTCGAGGCGATGAGCTTCTGGAAGAACTCCTCGCCCTTGAACGACACCACGTCGCGCGGCACGACGAACTCGCCGGCGTTGAGCCGGGCCGGCACGTCGTCGGTGATGGCACCCTGCGACGGCGAGGCCTCGGCCGGCACCGGCGTCCCGCCCATCATGTCGTCCTCGGGCAGCGCGGTTCGGCCGGGGACGGGGCCGCCCTCCTCAAAGGCGAAGGCGCGGCCGAGCAGGCTCGAGCCCGAGAGCGGGGAGGTGGCCAGCCCGGTGGCCATGCCCAGCACGGAGCCGAGGCCGGAGGAGGCCTGGTTGTTCACCTGGGTGCGGGAGATGTTGTTACGGTCCGCGCCCAGCATCGTGCTGCTCTCGGCGGACAGGGACTGGTTGCCGAGCCCCTGGTACTGGACGTTGGTGCCCATCGTGGACGCGCCCGACGCGGTCGTGGCGAGCGTCGAGTTGACCGCCTGATTGCCGGCGTTCTGCGAGGTGCCGTAGGCCTGGGCGACCTGGCTCGGGTAGCCCTTGCCGACGTTGATCGCGTCCGCGCGCAGCTGCCGCGCCGTAGCGTCATCCTGCAGGTAGGACTGGTTGCCGGCAGAGGCACGCGCGGCCGCCTCCTGGGTGCGCGTCTCCAGATCGAGGGCGGCGTAGCGGGTCTGCGACGGGTCGATCCCGTAGCTCTCCAGATTGGCCATCGCGTTGTCGCGGGCCTGCTGGAACTGCTGGGACACATTGGCCATGGCACGGCCGGCGTTGAGGTCCCTGCGCGCGTCGCTGTCGTAGCTCTTGGCGTCCTTGACCAGATCGTCTTCGAGCGGCTGGAAGGTGCTGGTGTAGCGGGCCCGGTCCTCCTGGGCCGCCTGATCGTTGGCAGTCTGCTGGGTGAGGGCGGCATCGACGACGCGCTGCGACGTCGCGCGGTTCATCGCGTCCTGCTGCTTGGCCCATTCGAGCTGCTGCTGGCCGAGCTGGAACTGCTGCTGGGCGGCCTGCTGCTGGGCCGCGATCAGGCCTGAATAATCAGGGGGCGGGGGCGCCTTGCTCTTGCCACCCATCGTGTTCGACCTCGGACCGGTTCGAGATCAGTCCACGGGGGCGGATATGGATCCACCGACACTCGTCCCGGTGCATGGACACCACGACGAGATCCCCGCAAGAAAAGACCCCAGGAATGCGCGCGACTTCCTTAAATCCTAACTTGCGGTTCACTTCAAGTGCCCGTGCATTGCTGGCTTGAACCTGCCCAAATACTCGTTTCACCGAAAGTTGTACGAATGGATAGTGAAACGAAGCCCATATCAGGTCACGGTTGGCCCAATCCCGGACGAACCCTGCCGTGTGAATGGCGATGCTCGTTCCCGGCACGTGGGCGGTGTAGACCATGCCGCCGAGCAGCTCGTCGTCCCGGACCCGGGCGATCACCTGGTCGCCGTCCGGGTTGAAGATCGCGCCGGCCCGCCGGGCGACCGCGCGCCCGTGCTCCAGATCGTTGATGACGATCCGGTCCCTGACCACGAAGCTCATCGGATCACGCCTTGTCGGTTACCGGCGGGGTAACCCCGGGTTTCGGGTGGGCGGCCTTCACCGCCTCGCACTTGGCGACGTAGGCCTTGAGCTGAGTGTCGTCCCCGGCGGCCTGCTTGACCAGCGCGTCGGCCAGCTCGGTGAGCGGCGGGTAGGCGGCGGCGCGGGCGACCGCGTACGGGGTCTGGTGGACGATCTTCATGCCGTGGCGTCCAGAACGAACTGCTGGGTGAGGAAGCCGACCGATGTCACCTCGACGATGTACCGGCCGGGGCTCGGGAAGGAGAGCTCAGCCGTGCCGTCGTCGCAGTCATAGTGCCCGGCCGGGTCGTGCAGCAGAGCCGGACCGCGCGGCGTGTCGACCGCCATCCCGATCTGCAGGTGGCATGGTACGGGGAGGTCGCGCAGCACCATCCCGTCGAGCGTGGCCGGACAAGGGTCCTTGTCACGCAATGCCTTGGTGGGCAGATCGACCCAGTGCTTATCGAGCGACCCGCTGCCGGTGATGACCGGCTCCCCGTTGGCAATCCATGTCAGGACCTGGGCCTGGGCGACATGGTAGACGCCCACGATCTCGCCCGTGGTCGGATCGTACCGGCACGCGTCGACGGCGCCGAGCATCATCGTCGGGCCTGGCAAAGTCTCTGTCACCGAAGCAGCTCCATGACGACGATAGTGACGGGGGCTGCGAGCGATCCGTCGATGTACGCGCTGAACGTGTGGATGCCCGCCGCAAGCCCGATGGTGCGCGCTATGGGGGTCGGCAGGACGGCGACTGACACGTTGTCGTTGTTGCCCGACGCTTCATAGGCGACCGCCACGGACCCGATCACGGTCCCATCGATCGATAGGTACAACCGTCCCGGCGTGACTGATCCGATACCAAAGCGCGAGGCCGATCCGTCGTACACCGCCAGTATGTAATAGGAACCACCACGGCAATTCATGGCTACCGCGGTTCCACTATTAGCGCCTGACGACGCGACTTGTGTAACGGCGTTTCCGGCGATCTGGCCGGTGTTGATTGTTCCGGTTACGACAAGATTACCGTTGATCTGTACGTTACCGTTGAAGGTAAACCCGTTCTGGTAATAATCGAATACGGGGATGGTGCCGAGGCCGGGCTTATATAGCCTAAATTTGTCGGCGAAAAACGTGATACTTCCACCGCTGCCGTCGACCGTGGCCTGCATGCCGGTCTGCTGGCCGGTCGCCGCGATGTTCCAGCTGTAGGACGCGGAAACTCCCTCGATGCCGGCAGAGGCGACGAGGCTGATCGCACCGGAGGCGGTGCCCTGGTTGGCTGTGGCTTCGACGTTGGTGAGGTGCTGAGCGAGCGCGTTGTCACCGTCCACCCGAGCCTGATCGAAATCCCGGACGTAGGCGTTCGTCGTGTCGAGGTTGGCACGAAGTGTCGACAAGGAGGAGGCGAGCGCGCTGTCGCCATCGGCACGGGCTTGATCGACCTGCTGCACCCGGGCGTTCGTGTCACCCAGCTCGGCTTCCAGGGTCACGGCGCGACGGGCGAGCGCCTCGTCGCCGGTGACGCGCGCGGTGTCGACTTCGGTGATGCGCGCCTCGGCGGCGTCCATATCGGCTTCGAGGGTCAGCGTCCGCTGAGCGAGCGCCTCGCCCTGCGACGTGTTGACCTCGTAGACCTCCCGGATCGTAGCGGAGAGATTGCCGGTCTGAGACCGCAGCTCCAGAACCGCCTGGTTCATCGAGGCGAGCTTGGGCGTGCGCTGCCCGGTCAACAGCTCGACCGACTCCTTGAGCCGCTGCAGGGTCAGCAGCATCGAGGCCGGATCGGTCGTCGGCGACGGGATCGCCGGGTACTGTGTCGGCAGGTTGACGTTGGCGTTGACGTGGCCAGTCAGGTCGGGGAGCGTGGGCATCAGATCCCCTTGAGGTCGGCAACACTCGCCGCGAGCTGGATCTCGTGGACCTTCGCGTAGCCCTGCACCTCCACCTGCCAGATCGTGGCCTTGAACCCGGTGGGCAGCCTGAGCATCTGGGCATTCCGGCCGCCGACCGGCTGGTCATAGATGAGCCGCCGGTCGGCCCAGACCCTGAATTGAAGCTGGGGCGCCGTCGTGCCGTCCGCGTCGAAGAACAACATCGCGCAGGGCAAGTTCAGCGGCCGCTTGACCTGCAGCTCCTTGGACCGCCACGTGATCTGCATGTGCGCCGTGTCGGCCGGCAGCCACTCGTAGAGGCTCGTGCCGGAAATGAGCCAGGACTTGCCCGAAAAATTGTCCATGCCGACGTGGTAGTCGGGGTAACCGTCCATGTCGGTGACCCCCGTCTGCGACTGCGGCAGCGGGTTGGTGATCTGGTAGGTGGTGGTCACCGGGGCCATGAAGCCCAGGGGCTGGCCGGACATCGTCCGCATGGCGCAGTAGTGGCCGTACTGTAGCGTCGCCTCGATGGTCTGCGGCTGGTAGTTCGTCTGCCAGATCTCGCGACCGATGAACGAGTCCGCGATCGGGTTGATGCCGGAGGACCCGACCACGACAAGCCCGTCGGTGCTCGCGAAGAACACACCGTCCGGGGTGCTGACAATGGAGTGCCGAGACAGGCACGGCAGGGCCATGTCGCTCGAGTTGAGCGTCATGTAGGCGGGCTGGGTGCCCGAGACCACGGCCGGAAACCCGGTGGTCAGGACCACGCAGGAGTTGCCGAATACGCCGAGCCCCACGATAGGGTGCTGCACGGTCAGAGCGTAGTCCACCGGCCAAGCGTGCGGCTTGTAGGCCTCGCTGAAATACAGCGTGTTGCCCTTGAAGCCGACCATGATCCCGCCAGCCATCATGGCGATACCGTCCATGGCCGGCGGCGGCGTGGAGTCGTTCGAGCCGAGCGTGGGGTTGCCCGACACGAGGGCGTCGCTCAAGCGGTCGGTGTAGAGCGTCGTGCCGACCTGCAGGGTGACGACGCGGTAGAACTCGGAGTTGCCGCCGCTGCCCGTGACCGTCCGGTAAATGCGGATCGACACCACATTGGGCTGGGTGCCGTTGTTGACCGGCTGGCCGATGCCGGCGACCTGCCAATCCTGGTCGTTATACCCGGTGGCCTCGAACGGGTCGCTTGGCTGTCCCTCCTCGCCGTAGACGTTGACGAAGGTGGTGACATAGCTGCGCACCGTCTGCATGCCGGTGGGCTTGCCGGATCCTGGGTCGATGCCTCCGGTGCCGGTGATCGGCGACACGATGGGGGCTGACGCCGGGCGCGGCACGCCGAGCGCTTGGCCGGCCCAGTTGCCATTGATGATGTCGGCCTTGGAGGCGAACCTCAGCCCCGTGGACGGCGAGCACCAGTAGTACCGCTCATACTGGTCGTTCACGATGGGAGTGCGAAGCACGTCCGTGTCGCCGTCGGTGAACTGCCACCAATACGAGCTCGCCGGCGACAGGTCGTTGAGCGATCCGGTGGGTATGCGGAAGACGCGCTTCGTGCCTGCGTTGACGGCCTGGATCAGACGCGGTGCGCGGATCGCCTCGATGGCACCGGTGACCGGGTTCATGTTGCGCGCGACCGTCGCCGCGTTGTCCGGCAGGCGCCGGACGTCGCGGATCGGGAACATCGCGGCGAAGTCGCTGAACTTGAACCCGGCCACCGGGACCTCGGGTGCTAGAGGGGCTCGTCGTTACCCGGCGGGG
>NZ_KB911298.1:0-58070 GCF_000383455.1 Methylobacterium sp. 285MFTsu5.1
CCGCGTTTCGTGGCCTGCCAAAGCTATCTCACGGGCCCAGTAATGAGCGCTGGCGCATGCTTCCATAGCAACCACGCAACGCGGAAGTGTCGAGAAGAACGTCAGCACCTGATCACGCCGCAGCTTCTTGCGGAAAACGACGACACCGCTCGTATCCGCGCCGTGAACCTGGAAAACTGATTTCGCCAGATCGATCCCGACTGTGCTAACCTCACCCATGGACGCCTCCTGCAGTGGTGTTGCAACACCTCCACTCTGGCACATCGATGCCGTCAGGGGGCGTCCACCCCTACGCTTCCGGGACGCACCGACGGCGGTCCAAGCGGCTGGTATGGGTCGGAAGACGCCTTTCGAATGCCCAAGCTGGTGAGTTCAAACCCTTAGGGTGGCCCGACCGTGTCGGCGGCAAATGCCTTTCGAGATCCCAACGGCCTCGGTTGGCCAATGGTGCTATCCCGCGCCGTCTGTCGTTCCATCTCGGAGTTCAGTTCAGCACCAAGAAGGACGATGACTATCGAGATCCAGATCCAGGACATAAAGCCAATGCCAGCTCCGAGAGAGCCATAAATACGGTTATAGCTATCGAAGGTTACGACATACCAAGAGAATGCGGCCGAGGCGCCTACCCATCCAATCGCGGCAACGGCACTACCCCAACTGACCCATCTCCACTTTGCCTCACGGCGGCTTGGGCCGTATCGATAAACAAGCGAAAGGCCGAGGCTAACGAGGAAGATCAGAGCTGGCCAACGCATGATCCGGATCACTGTGTCCGTTCGTGCACCAAAGCCGATCTCGTTCAGCAGAATGGGAACGCCCACCACGATGCCGATAGCGGCCACTGTGACGATGGCTCCGGTCGTCGTGAACAGGAAGGTGGTCGCGTAGACACGCACTAAGGCTCGCTTCTCGCGCTCCCGATAGATGACGTTCAGTGCGTCGAAGAGGGCGACAACCCCTGAGTTGGCGCTCCAAAAGGCGATGAGGAAGCTGAGCAGTGAGGCCGTGCTGAGGGTCCCTGTGCCCTGTTGGGCAACGTGCTGAAGCTGAGCCGAAATCAGATCGAGAACGCCGTCGGGTAGGACCCCTATGAGCACGCTCAAGTGCTGGCCAATGACAGCAGGATCTGCGAACAAGCTGTAGAGTGATACGATCGTCGCGATGCCTGGGAACGTGGATAGAAGGGCGAAGAAGGCAACGCCACCAGCCGTTGACAGAACACGGTCGCGAGGGACCGCCCAGAAGACCCTCTTGAGAATGTCCCGCCATCCAGCGGGAGGTATTTCAGATGGCTGAGCCGCAGAGCGGCCATGGCCAAGCTCACGAGCCCGCTCTTTCGCTATCCTGATTGTTTCCTCATCGGGAAGGCGCGTGCTGACCGAACGCCAATCGTCACCGTCTGCCTCTTCTCGATTCATGAGATGGCTCACAGTGCGAAAGCGGGCTCTATGTCGAGCTTAGCCACCTTCCCCTCAATGGGCCAATAGGCCCATAGCTCGAGGTTCCCGTGTGCCTATGGCTGATGGATCTTACCTGGGAGCGCGGACCGCTCAAGAACGCTTGAGGCGGAAGGCTTCTCTACCAACGGGCGTGATGACGTCGTTCAAGCAGCAACACCGTGACTGAACGGCATGCCCATCTTGGCACCTAGCTGATTGGATGGACGGCGTTTCATATTCGAGACAAGCCCGCTCCCGACCCTCTGCCGACCGCGCAGATGTCCGCATCCCGGCCGCATGACCGACGGCGAGTTCTGACTGCAGCGGGTGGTTTCCTGCGCGTCGGCTCTGGGCGCTTGCCGCCCCATAAACGGACTAGTCGTCAGCGAAACCAAGCTATGCTGCCACCGGTCGCTTGGCGTCCGCCCGTCGACCCTGTCTTTGACGTTTGGGTGGCGTCGAGGACTGGGGATTCGATCACGCGATGGTGCCGCCGCCATCGACGCGTACGTTCGACCCCGTCGCGAACGGAGTGGTTGCGAGGAACATCACCGCGTTGGCGATGTCCTCGGACTGGCCCACACGCCGCGCAGGCAGCCTCTCGGCCGCGCCGGCATACATGGCCGCCCGGTCCTTCTCCGGCATGCGCGACCAGAGCGGCGTCTCGATCAGGCCGGGCGAGACGGTGTTGACCCGGGTGGGCGCGAGTTCGAGCGCCAGCCCGCGGGCGAGGCTCTCCAGCGCCGCGTTGATCGCGCCCTGGAGCGGAGCGGCGGCCTGGGGCCGCTCGCTCATGAAGCCCGAGATGAAGGTCAGCGTGCCACCCTCCCTGATCCGCATGAACCGGGCGATCCGGTAGGCTCCCCAGAACTTGCTCTCCACGGCCGCCTTCGCGGCATCGAGGTCTAACTGCCGGACGGGGCCCCGCGCCGTCTCGGCCGCCGAGACCGCGATGTGGTCCCAGGGCGCCTGATCGGCGAAGAAGCGCTCGATACCCTCGGCCTCGCCGGTGTCCAGCACGGCGGCGCTGGCGCCGGTCCCGAGCGTGCCGATGGCGGCGTTCAGCTTTTCCCTGGAGCGGGAGGCGATCGTGACCTCGGCGCCGGCCGCGAGGGCCACTGCCGCGATGGCCAGGCCGATCCCGGAACTCCCGCCGACGATTAGGAAGCGTTGGCCTTTCAGCGTCTGCGTCGTCATCGACGTACCCCCGTTCCGTGGATCGGCTTGCGTGTCGTCGGTCACCCTGAAATGGCTCAGCCCTTCGGGGTGTACATGGCCTCGACTTCCCAGGCGCCCTTCGGCTGGCTGTGGAGCTGCCAGAAGTGCTCGGCGACCGCGTTGGCGTCTTCGGCGGTGGTGACGAAGCCCGCGACCGTCACGGTGGCGACGTGTACGCCCTTCTCCTTGAACGGCTCGAAGATGCCCAGCGCCAGGGCGCGGATGCCGGCCTTGCCGATGCTGAGCGAGAGGTACTCGGGATGCGGCTGCAGCCCGAAGCCGCCGCCCGTGAACAGGACGGAGCCCGATCCGCGCTGGAGCATCTTCGGCGCCGCGGCCTGGGCGGCGACGGCGGCACCGCCGATGTTGACGGCGAGGTCGGTGTTGAAGCTGTCGCGCGGCTGGTCGGCCAGCGTCTGGTTGCGCATCGAGGCGGCGTTGAAGTGCAGCACGTCGATGCCGCCGAAGTCGCGCTCGACGCCCTCGACGAGCTTCGCGACGCTGGCGGGGTCAGCGGCATCCACGGTGCGGACGTCAACCTTGTGGCCCTTGGCCTTGAGCTGCTCGGCGAGGTCCCTCACCTTGCCCTCGTCGCGGGCGCTCAGGACGACCTGGAAGCCCTCGCGGGCGAAGCGCTCCGCGGTCGCGAGACCCATGCCTGGGCCGGAACCGATGCTGAGGAAGGTGCTCATCGTTTGTGTCTCCTCGACGTTTCGATGCACCCGATGTACGCCTTGCACCTGGTCGGATTAATCCGGCGTCCTCGCATTTCACTCGTGCAGGTCATGCAGGAATTGCCGAATCAAATCAGCTTGGACGAGTTGGCTGCCTTCGTAGCGGTCGCTGAGGCGGGCAGCTTCGCCATGGCCGCGGAGGCGCTCGGCCGGGACGCCTCAGTGTTGTCGCGGCGCGTTAGCCAAGTCGAGCAACGCCTCGGGGTCCGCCTGCTGTCGCGCACCACGCGGCGCGTGGCGCTCACGGAGGTCGGCGCGACCTACTGTAGGCGCGTCCAGGCGCTGCTTGAGGAGCTGGCGAGCGCGAGCCGGGAGGCCAGCGACCATGCTGCCAGCCCGCAGGGACTCGTACGGGTCTCCCTGCCGCTGACCTTCGGACGCCAGTGGGTCTCGCCACTGCTGCCCGGCTTCCTCGCACGTCACCCCCTGATCCGACTGGACCTGCGGTTCACCGACCGCTTCGTCGACCTCGTCGCCGAAGGCATCGACGTCTCAATCCGGGTCGCGGCGGGCAAGCCGCGCGACAGCAGCCTGACCACTCGCAAGATCGCGACCTACCGGAACCTGCTGGTGGCCTCGCCGGGCTACCTGGCCGAGCGGGGCAACCCGGCTACGCCCGCCGACCTCGCCGGCCATGCCTGCCTGGGCTTCACCGGCTACGCCGCCTGGCCCGACTGGCCGCTGACGAAGGGCGGCCGGCGACAGACGGTGCGCCCCGACTGCACGCTCGTCGCGGACCACTCGGAGGTCTTGCTGGCCGCGGCGGTCGAGGGCGCCGGCATCACCTTCACGGCCGACTGGCTGGCTGGACCGGCCCTGCGCGATGGCAGTCTGGTCGCGGTGCTGCCGGGTTGGGGCGGACGCGAGGACGGCGGCGTCTACGCTGTGATGCCTCCGGGCCGCTTGGTGCCTGCGAAGACGCGCCTGTTCGTCGATGAAGTCGCCTCAGCCATCAAGGCGGGGTGGGTGCGCTGAGTTGCCCTCGCTGTGCATCCTGCACGTCCGCTTCGGAGAAGAGCCCAGAGCCCGTTCTGCGTCTGGGTTGGGTCGGGTGCGGAACAGCCGCTTGGGGTAGGCTTCCGCCGGTCCGCTTCCGAGCAGCAACGGACAGAAGCGGACCTTGTATCTTCTGCCGCTTCCGACCGTCGACCGGCGCAGATCTTGCTCATTCAGTCGAACGACGCTCGATCCATTTGCTCACGGGCTATCAGCGTGCTTACGATCCCTAATGGTTGGTCGTAGCCCCACCCGTGGCCTGTTGGATGGCCAAGGCTATCTCCTCCTCACTGCGTCCCCCGCTAACGGCGAAGCGGCCTCCGAAGACAAAGTGAGGGACCGACCTGACCCCGGCGGCTGCCGACCGGGCCGCCTCCTGCTCGACGCGTCGGTGCTGCGCGGGATCGAACGCCAGCGCGCGGGCTTCCTGACGCTCGAACCCGTAGGCCACGGCGATATCGGCGAGGATATCGGCGTCCGAGATGTTCTTGGCTTCGAGGAAATGGGCACCGGTAATCGCGACTGCGAGCCGGTGCTGCGTACCGCGTTCCCGCGCCGCGAGGATCAGCCCGTGCGCCGCCTGCGTCCTGTAGGTCCAGGCTTGGCGGCTCAGGTCTAGGTCGAGGCCGGACGCCCGCGCCTCCGCCTCGGGCCGGGCGGACGACACCTTCGGGTCGGTCACGCCATAGCGCGAGCGGAGAAGGTCGGGAATGTGCAGGCCCTCCGCGGGCGCATCGGGAAGCAGGAGGACCGGATGCTGACGGATGTCTACGTCGAGCTCGGGGAAACGCTCCGCCAGGACCTTGTCGAGACGATGGTGTCCGATGATGCACCAGGGACAAGTGACCTCGGTGTAAAGGTCGATTGGCAGCGTCATGGCATCACCCTGATCGGGCGGACGGGACTGGGGACCACTCAGATCACGCATGCAGCGTTTCCAGGACCGAGCGGACCCGGCCTGTGGTGACGTCGATGGCGGCCCGAGCCGCCTCCGGCCCGAAGACGGTGCCTTCCACCCGGACGAGTTCGACGTCGGTCAGTCCGATAAAGCCCAGCAGGTGGTGCAGATATCCGGTCTGGAAATCGAAAGGGGCCCATTCGCCTTCGGAGAAGACGCCGCCTGCGGCGGCAACGAGATAGACCTTCTTGCCGGTCAGGAAGCCTCGCGGCCTGCCGCCTTCGCCGTAACCGAAGGTCACGCCCGGCCAAGTGATGTGATCGAACCAGGCCTTGAGCTGCGACGGCGGGCCGAAATTGATCATGCCAGAGCCCAGGACGATCGAGTCGGCGGCCTTCACCTCATCGACAAGCTCCTGGGCAAGGCGGACCGCCTCGGCCTGCTCGGGCGTGCGCTCCTCGGGGGGCGCGACGCGGCCTTGGATGTAGGCCTGTCCGATATGCGGCAGCGGGGCGGCCGCGAGATCGCGGATCGAGAGGGTGCCGCCTGTGCGAACCATCAAGCCTTCGGCGATCTCGGTCGCGAAGCGGGTGGAGAGGCTATCGGCGCCACGGGGGCTCGACGTGACAAGGAGTATGGAGGCCATCGTTGCTCCGACACGACCAGGACGGTAATTTATTGTTACCGACCCTATTAAAGTGCCTGCTCCGACCCTCGCAAGAAGGCATTCCTATGACACTTAGTGACATCGATTTTCCTACCCCCGGCGAAGGTGACGATTGCCGGGTGGTGCGCGAAATCCTCGATCTCGTCGCCGACAAATGGAGCCTGTATGTCATCGCCACGCTCAAGGATGGACCAGTTCGGTTCAATGAGCTGCGGCGTCGGATCGACGGGATCTCGCAACGGATGCTGACGATCACCTTGCGCGGACTGGAACGCGACGGCTTGGTCAAACGGACACTATTCGCGACTATTCCGCCGCGCGTCGATTATGAGTTGACGGATATGGGGCGGACCCTGTTCGCTCCAGTTATGGCTCTCGTAACTTGGGCGAACACCAACCAGGGCAGCATCCAACGCGCCCGGGTCCGATATGATGAAGGCCAGGGCGCGCGTGCGGGACAGCCCGCACAGTAGCCTGACGCTGACGACGGCTTCGTCTTTGTTCTTGGGCGAGCCACGCCATCAAGCTGCGCCCTACACCACCAAGAAGTGGCCGCTTTTGGGTTGCGCGGACGGCGACTTGAATGTCTGTGTTGGGTCGATTGCGGATCGATCACTTCCGGCTCAAGGGCCGAGGTCCCTTCGCCATCCTCCGCGGCCACTTACGCAAGGGCACCTCTTCAATATAAAACAATCCTTGTATTTTTCATGATTTCGAGCAGGCGTGATTGCGAAAATAATATTGCAAGATCTTATCTGCGTTCGAATACCGGCCGGATTTGCCTCGTGATATAATTGCGCGATCTTATCTGTTAATTTGGAAAAGGTGCGATTTTGCTGTAGGAAAGGCAATCCATAGCTAAGGGAGCCCCTGTGTCCCATCCCGATCTGAGGCTTGTCGAGGCTGTTGATAGTCCGGGAGATGAGGCGCTCCTACGACATGCAAACACGTCGATTTCTGTTCGGGACAACGCCGTAGCTTCGCATGCAGAGCTCGGCAATAATGCCGGCATCGCCTTCCCAGGCATGGTCGCGACTGAACAGAGTCTTCTGTTCGAAGCCGCTTTGCAGAACATGATCCAGGGCCTGTGCATGTTCGATGCGCAGGGCCGCCTCGTCGTGTCGAACAGGCGCTATCGCGACATCTTCGGCATCCCGCAGGACATGATCCTCACGGGCATGACCCAGCGCGATATCTGTGCCTCTTTGGTTGCGCGGGGCCTCTACTCGCCGGGACTCAGTCTCGAGGAGATCGAGCGCAGCACTCAGGACGCGCTGCAATCGATCGAGCCCGCGCCGATCACGCGCGAACTCACCAACGGACGCACGTTGGCGATCAACTATCGCGTCATGAACGGCGGCGGCTGGGTCTCGACCTTCGAGGATATCACCGAGCAGCGGCGGAGCGCGGAGCGCATCGCCTACTTGGCCCACCACGACGCCCTGACCGACCTTGCCAACATCCGGTCGATGCGCCAGGGCTACCGCGACCTGGTCGAGGCGCGGGACGACGAACAGCCGCTGCTGGCGATGTTCTACATCGACCTCGACCGCTTCAAATTCGTCAACGACACCTACGGGCACGCGGCCGGCGACGAGCTCCTGCAGGAGGTCGCCGCGCGGCTGCGGAGGAACACGCGGCGGGGCGACGTCGTGGCCCGCCTCGGCGGCGACGAGTTCGCGCTCGTGCAGCGCGTGAGTGTCGATGCCGCTGCGACATCGACCGCCCAGCGCCTCGTCAACGTCCTGTCGGAGCCGTTCGATCTCGCGTGCGGCCGCGTCCATACCGGCGCCAGCATCGGCCTCGCGATCCGCGCGGTCCAGGACCTGGACATGGACCCGCTGCTGCATGATGCCGACCTCGCCCTGCGCCATTCGAAGACCGAGGGGCGCGGCATCGTCAGCGTCTTCGAAGCCAGCATGTCGGAGGCCTTCGAGGCGCGTCGGCAGATCGAAGCCGACCTCCAGGCCGCGCTGACGGCGGAGCAGTTCGAGTTGCACTACCAGACCCTCGTCGATGCCCGAGACGGACACGTCGCCTGCGTCGAGGCGCTGGTGCGCTGGTGCCATCCGACACGCGGCCTGCTCCCACCGCTGTCCTTCATTCCCCTGGCGGAGGAATCCGGCCTCATCCTGCCCCTCGGCCGCTGGATCCTGAAGCGGGCCTGCCTGGATGCCTTGGCGTGGCCCGAGACCGTCGATGTCGCCGTCAACGTCTCCAGCGTCCAGATGCGTCAGAAGGGTTTCGGCGCGGAGGTGCTTGCGTTGTTGGCGGAGACCGGCCTGGCCCCCGCGCGGTTGGAGATCGAGATCACCGAGACCGCGCTGCTGGAGGAGAGCGAGGCGACCCGGGACAATCTCGCCGCGCTCAACGGCGCCGGCATCCGGATCGCCATGGACGATTTCGGCACCGGCTACTCGTCTCTGAGCTACCTGCGCCGGTTCCCGATCGACAAGATCAAGATCGACCGCTCGTTCATGAGCGAGGCCGAGACAAGCCCCGACGCGCGCGCCATCATCCGGGCCGTGGCCGGCCTGGGCGTCAGCCTGGGCATCACCACGGTGGTCGAGGGCATCGAGACGGCGCAGCAGCTGGAACTCGCCCGGGCCGAGGGCGTCGGGCAGGTCCAGGGCTACCTCCTGAGCCGGCCGCAGCCGCACGCGGCGCTGTCGAGAACAGGTCTTCCGAAGCACGTCTGGTGAGCCGTGCGGTCATCATCGAGACCGCAAAGGCCTAAATGGGCGGGAACGGCGCGGCCCCCGCTGAGAAGGTCAATACCGAAGCCGCCGTGCTAGGCGCCGTCCGGATCGAAGGCAATTATCACCGGGCGGAACGCGTTGACGAGATCGGCGTCTAACCGGCCGGTCATCGATTGCACGATGCTGTAAGCCTCTCGACCCGTCATCGCCGGCCGGTACGGGCGCCGCTCGATGAGCGCACCGTAGATGTCGCAGATCGTCACCAGCCGCACCAGGTCGGGGATCTCCGGCGCCCTCAGGCCGTCCGGGTAGCCTGAGCCGTCGAGCATCTCGTGATGCGACCGCACGACCTGCAACACCTCCTGCGAGAAGCCGCTGTCCACCAACATCTCGTAGCCGATGGCCGCGTGCATGCGCATCACCGTCATCTCCGGCTCGGTCAGTCGACCCGGCTTGTTGAGGATCGACAGGGGAATCTTCGTCTTCCCGACATCGTGCACCAGAGCCGCCTTTGTCAGCCTGGAGCTGTCAAAATCATGGAGCCCCAACTCGATCGCGAACGCGGCAGAGAGGCCGGCGACGATCAGGCAGTGCTGCTGCGTTGCCTCGTCGAAGCGCCGTACGGCGCTGATCCAATCGCGGATGCCGCATTGCTGTACCGCGCGCATGACCAGTTCGGCGCCGGTGCTCGCTAGCTCCGGCGTGACCGCCCGGCCGGAGAAGAAGGTCTGAACGAAGAAGAGCCGTGCTGCGGCCGCCAGCTCCGTCGCGATAGCAGAGCCACCCTGATCCTGAAGCTGCTCGATCGTCTCTCGCATCAGCTCGATCGCCGATGTGGCTGAGAGAGTATCGTCGGCACTGAGCAGCCGCGCCTGTGCCTCGGCACGAGCGGCGTTGCCGTGGATCAGGAACAGGAACGGCGCGCCCGCTGCGCGTACCGGCTTCAGAAGCCGTTTGAAGCGCACGATCGCGTCCGAGGTGAGCTGTGCCACGTCGCCTATGATCAGGTCGGGCACAACTGCCGGTTCCACTTCGGCGTAGAGGTCGTGGATCGAGCAGTGTCGTGTCGAACCGAGGTCGCGGGCGAGGCGCCCGGACCGGGACAGATCGTCGGAGATCAACAACACTGCGCCCCTGTGCTTCCCCCTCGCAAACGCTGGGATTGTCAGGCGTTGGCCGGAAACCGCTGCGCCGTACCGGCGAGCCTCTCGACCGCACCGACGAGGCACCGCAGCGCTTCACACGTTGCCGGATCCAACAGGCCGACCTCGGTCAGCGATCGATCCAGCCCGTCGAGGGCACCCTGGAACGCACGGCTCAGCTCCAGAAGCCTCTCACTGCCTGCATGGATGTACGGCACCCGCGAGCCGAGATGCTCCCCGCGCGCGTGTGCGGCTGCCAGATCGGCACTCAGGCGCCCAAACTGGCTCAAGCTGGAAGGCCGGATCGGAAGTCGTATCGAGGAAGTTGCCGTTGGCCTACAGGATCGTGCCGGTCGGATCGAAGGCGATCACCGCCTGCGACCGGTGCAGCGCCGCGATCTGACCGGCATAGTCGAGCATCTGCAGCTTCTGCGCCGTGACGTCGGACGCGACTTTGACCACCTTCACGACGCGGCCGGAGCGGTCGAGCACCGGGTTGTAGCTCGCCTGGACCCAGACGTACCGGCCGCCCTGGGCGATCCGCTTGAACTCGGCGACCTGATGGGTGCCCTGCCGCAGGGCGTCCCAGAAGGCGTGGTACGCGGGTGTCTCCCGATGCGCCGCCTCCACGAACAGGGCGTGGCGCTGGCCCCGGATGTCGGGCAGGGCGTAGCCCATCATCGTCAGGAAATTGGCGTTGGCCGTGATGATGGTGCCGTCCGGCTCGAACTCGATGACGGCCTGAGACCGGTCGAGGGCGTCGAATGTGAATGAAATATCCCTACGTGCGCCCCCAATACCGAACATGACTTCCCCCGAAGCGGATTATAATTTTTGTAGCGATGTACGTCGAAGAACGCTTTGCTTAGAAAGCGTCGACCGAGAATGAATATTTTGTTGACATGAAGATTGCGTACAATATTAAATTAGCGATTAAGGATGGCCGACCTGCTCCTTGGTAAATTCTAACATCAGTATAGCGTCAATCAAAAGCGATGCGTGATAAGGCAAAATCATCTAGTAATTGTGCATTTATACTCAGTTCGCCATATAAGAGAATTTCCGGATTTCAGCAGAGATTGGTCATATCTTGGGTTGACTGTCACCTGCCAGATTAAAATCAAAGTTGAATTGCCGTGAGTTGTGCTTTTTGTCGCAAATGGGCCTCTGACCGAGCAAAGGCTCAGAACCCATTGAAGAGGGGCTATGCCGCTCGGCATGTTTGGGGCGAGCGACTGCCGTCCCTTTCCGACCCGAAGTTGCCAGTCGGCCGAGGAGTGACCGCTTTCGGGAAGCACCGCCTACTTTCCGGACGGCTGGGTCGGGTCGCAAGCAGAAGGACCGCTCAGGGTGGGTTTCTGCCTGTCTGGTTTCGAGCGGATTAGCGGTGAAGCAGACATCGCCGTCGAGCTCGACCCACGATACCTACGGCAGTTGGAACTTCAGGATATCGCTTCAGCGCGCCGCACCCGGCTCGTGGATCGGGCAGCGGTTGAACCGCTCGCGGAACCCGGCCGAATGCCTGTAGGGGGCGTTGCGGGCGCGGTTGATGTTACCGAGGGGGCGGTGAGCTGCAAGGCCGGTCCAGACGCTGAAGCGCATCTCCTCGTCTACCGCCTGCACCCGGGCGGGGTCCCAACTGTCCTGCGGCTGAACCCGGACAACCCCAACCCGCTGGAACGGTGTCTCGTCCTCCTTCCACTCCATCGTCGGGTCCTCGACCGGCTGGCGTTCGAGGTCGCGGCAGAGTTGGACCCGGAACTCCCATTCGCCGGTAATGCCGATCATTTCAGACTGCACCGTCTCGCGAATGGCGTTCGGGCGGCCGGAGGCATCGATCTCAGTGCCGGTGAGGGCGGTCAAAGCCGGAGCGACGGGGGCCAGCGAGAACTTGGCGATGTAGTCGCCGTACCGGAACGGGGTCAGGCTGTAGTAGGTCTCGCCGAGCGGATCGACATTGGGCGCGCCGCCCAGCGAACCGATGGTGGGGCTGTCGATGCCCACCGCATGCAGAGCCTTGTTGCTGCTTGATGGTCTGCCCTTCGTCCGGCGTCACCGCCTCGACGTCAGGAGCGTATCGCACCGGTGATCGCAAGGTCTGTCTCCCGCTGGCGGCCAGGACAGAACACCCGCTCCCCCGGCCACGTTCCGGGTTGTGCGACATTCAATCGCCCATGAACGAGGTGTGGAACGGCAGGAGGCCGGCGCGGCTTGTCGGCAGTGCGGTCTTTCTCTCCGCCTAGGCACGGCCGCGATCCGGCGGCCTTCGGACCCCGCGTCCCGATCCCAGCCTTCGTCAAACCATCCTGCAGGCGGACGACACGTCGAGGATACGCCGATGACATTCCTTCGCTACGCCCCCGACGTCGAGACGCCCGCTCCGGACGAGCAGAAGTCCATCGACGGCATCATCCAGGGGATGACGCAGCAGTCGCAGGTGGTGGAGAAGCGCGAGCACCACGCGGTACGCGCGAGCCACGCCAAGAGCTCCGCCTGCGTCGTCGGGGATCTGGTCGTTCCGGAGAACCTGCCCCCGGAACTCGCGCAGGGCCTGTTCGCCAAGCCTGGAACGTACAAGATGGCCGTGCGCTTCGCGCAGGGCCCAGGCGAGACCCTCGGTGACCGGGTGTCCACGCACCGCGGCATGTCGATCAAGGTCTTCGGGGTGCCGGGCGAGAAGCTGCCTGGGCACGACGTCGACACCCAGGACTTCGTGCTGGCCACCGGTACGACCTTCCCGTCGGGCACGGCGGCGGGCTTCCTGCGCGACGGCACGGTCATCGGGAAATCGACGGGCCTGCCGGAGGGCGTGAAGAGCGTCGTCGCGGCCACGGCGCGCAACCTCAACCGGGTTCTGCACGCGTTCGGCACGGAGAGCGCCATGGCCGATTTCCTCGGCCATCCCTACAGCCACCCGCTCGCCGACAGCTACTTCAGTCAGGCCCCGATGCGGTTCGGCGACTACGTCGCCAAGATCGGGGCGGTCCCGGCTTCGCCCGCCCAACGTAACCTCGCCGAATGGCGCCTTGATCCACACTGGGACGAGGACGGTTTCCGTCACGCGGCCGCGGCCTTCTTCCGCGACAACGAGGTGGTCTACGAGTTAAAGGCGCAGCTTTGGGCGGATTCCGAGCGCCAGCCCATCGAGGATGCCTCGGTCGACTGGCCGGTCGCGATCAGCTCGTACCGCACGGTGGCGACGCTCCGCCTGCCCCAGCAGGATGCCTACTCCCCTAAGCGGGTTCACTACTTCGACGAGGTGATGACCTTCCGCCCCGCGCACAGCCTCACGGCGCACCAGCCGCTCGGTTCGGTGATGCGGGCGCGGCTTCAGGTCTACCGGGCGCTGAGCGATTTCCGCCACCGGGAGAACGGCGTCACCGCCGAGAACACCGCATCGCCGGAGAGCATTCCGGCCTGAGGCCGCCTCCTTCAGCGTCCCGAATGGACCGACAGCAGTCCCATCAACCTGAGGGACGCTGAAAGCCTCGACGGTTTCAGGAGGGGCTTCGGCCTCGGCACGACGGAGGCGGGACCAGCTACGTGGCTTGCGCCTTCGGATGGCGCCTTTTACCGAAATTATCTGTACTTTACGGCATATTTGCAAGCAACGGCCGCACAACATACGATTACCAACAACTGGATGGCAGTCTTACGGGAAGAATTTTACCTGAGGCTTGATCAACGATCCAGCCGACGCGTCCTTTGCGCGCATTGCGGGGAGCGAGACGATGGCCCTCGACACCGCCAGGGTGGCCGAGACTCGATTGTGCGCTAACTCGTCGTCGAGCCTGTCGCCAACGGGCGGGGGACGATCCATGACCAAACGCCTTCGGACCATCGCCACCGGTTTCGCGGCCTTGATCGCCAGCACGGGCGCGGGCCTCGCGCAGGACCATGGGACGCACGGCGCGGTTGCGCTGCCGGATGCCGCGAGCGCGACCTACCAACCGGGACCGCCGAACCTACCGAAGGGCACGCAGATCAGCATGGTCTCAGGCGATCCGAGCAAGCCCGGCCCCTTTGTCCTGCGGGTGAAGTTTCCCGCCAACACGGTCA
This sequence comes from Methylobacterium sp. 285MFTsu5.1, assembly GCF_000383455.1. NCBI lineage: Bacteria > Pseudomonadati > Pseudomonadota > Alphaproteobacteria > Hyphomicrobiales > Methylobacteriaceae > Methylobacterium > Methylobacterium sp. 285MFTsu5.1. The sequence continues at coordinate 13,853 of NZ_KB911298.1, forward strand.
TCGCGCCCCATACTCATTCCGAAGCCGAGACGCTGACGATCCTCTCGGGCTCGATCTATCACGAGCACGGCACGACCATCGACAAGGCGAGAGGCAAGGAGCTGCGCGCGGGCGGGTTCGTGTTCCTGCCCAAGGACATGCCGCATTCGCTCTGGACCAGCGAGCAGCCGGTAGAGCTTCAGGTGAATGGCTTTGGGCCCTTCGGGCTGAACTACATCAATCCCGCTGACGACCCGAGCAAGTCGGTTCAGTAGATCTGAACCCTCGTACCAAACGCCTCATCCGAGGTGCCCGCTACGACGGACACTGCGCCCGCAATGGCCCCTCTGTCGTGTTGAGGAGGCGCCGCTGTTCGGCCGCGTCGAGGAGTCGGAGTAGACTGCAGATCCGTGCCCTGTCCTCCCGTCCATCTGCGCCGGCCTGATACCGTCTACTCAGGGTGGAAAGCGGGCAGTCTGGTTCCGGAGGATCAGAACAGAGAAGCGGCCATCGCCATCGCGCGCTTGGCCGTCCTTTCCCTGCGAACTGGAAGGTCTGCCGTTCGGATCAATCAGGCCGCGAACTGCCGCAGCGCCCGGGTCACCTCGTCCCGCTTGTACGGCTTGGAGAAGAACACGCCGCGCACCGGGAGATCCTCGGGCGTGGGACGGTGCTTACCCGAGATGATGATTAGTTCGATGGGCGGCCAGCGGTCACGGATCATGGCCGCGAGCTTCATCCCGTCGACGCCGCCGGGCATGTCGATGTCCGTGAACACCACCCGGATGTCGAGGCGGTTCTCCAGGATGCGCACCGCCTCGTCGGCGCTGCGAGCCTCGACCACGTCGAACCCCGCCATCTCGACGAGATCGACCGCCATCATGCGCTGAAGGGGCTCGTCCTCGACCACGAGGATCACGGCGGAGGCCGCTGGCATCGCTTGTCCCATGACGGCTTCCTAGGACTGATGGATCTGCGCGAGCGGCGCGCGCATCTCGGCCCGGAAACCGGTGGGCTGGTAGCGTAGGTCGACGTCGCCCGTTCCGACCAATCCGAGACGGATCAGTCGCGAGCCGAAGCCGCGTCTGGCGGGTTCCTTAACGGGCGGCCCACCGCTCTCCTCCCAGTCGAGCACTAGGTCACCTTCATCGCTATCGCCATCGACGCGCCAACTGACCCCGACGTGGCCCTCGTCGTTGGAGAGAGCCCCGTACTTCGTCGCGTTAGTCGCGAGTTCGTGCAGCAGAAGAGAGACAGATAGGGTCGCGCGCGGCCCAAGCGAGACCTGCGGCCCAGAAACCTTGAGCCGTGTGGTTTGGGCGAAGGTGCGCAGAACCGCGCTGGCGACCGCGTCCAGGGGGGCCGCCGTCCATTCCTGCTGCAGCAGGACGTCGTGCGCCGCCGAGAGCGCGTGGATGCGCTGCTCGAACGCCTCGACTGGTTCTCGGTCGGGCACCGTCTTCAGGGTCTGGGTCGCGATGGAGAGGACCATGGCCAGCATGTTCTTCATGCGGTGGCTCAGTTCCTCGTTGAGCACTCTCTGCTGCTCCTCCGCCTCCAGGCGACCGATGGCGGCCCGGGTGCGGTCGGCGACGTTGCGCAGGAAAGCCTGCTCCTCAGCCGTCCAAGCGTGCGGTTCGGCCTTCAAGGCGAAGAAAAGGGTGACGAACTGCCCGTGCTCCATCAGCGGGATATTGGCGATGGACCGGACGCCGACGGCTGCCAGGGCGTCGCTGCCGCCGGCCGTGCGCGGATCGTCCGTCGCGTCGGCGATGAACACGGCCCGGCCCGCCTTGAGGTCGTCGACGTAAGACCCGTAGCTCCGGAAAGGGTACACGCCGTTCAGGCGATCGACGCCCTCCGCGACGTGGTCGTCGGCGATGGTGACGGTGTCGCGCACATGGTCGACATCGCCGTACCCCACGTGGCTGAGCCCTAGCGTCCGCGCCAGGATGTCCGCCGCGACCGGCGCGACATCCGCCTTGGCGGTGACGTGGCGCAGCCGGTCGCCGAGTTCGATCAGGGCGTTGCGGCGTTCCTCGGCTTGCTTGCGCTCGGTGATGTCGATGAACATCACGGCGAGGCGCTGATCCGCCTCCTTATGGCCGTGTGCCTCGAAGGTGCGGTTCAGGGCGGGCACGGCGACCTCGAACGTCGCGGGCTCGCCGGTGTCGACCACGCCCGCGTAGATGTCGATCAGCCATTGCGGGATGGTCGGGATCACTTCGCGGATGGTCCTGCCCACGGTTTGGTTCGCCGGTAGGCTCGACTGGATCTCGAAGGCGGGATTGACCTCCAGGAAGCGCACATCGACCGCGTGACCCTCGTCGTCCCGCAGGATCTCGGCGGAGAAGAACCCCTCGTGCATGCTGGTGAACAGACTCCGCCAGCGGTCCTCGCTCGCCGTGGCGGCGCGCTCGGCATCCTTCTGGACCGTGATGTCCCGTGAGACCGAGAGCAGCTTCTCGGGGACGCCTTGCGCGTCGAGGATCGGCGTGACCTGGACATCCCACCAGCGCGGGTTACCGGCCATGGTGCTAGCCCCGCCCTGGAAGCGGCCGACGCCTCCTGCCTTGGCCGCCACGACGGCAGCCTTGGCGTCCGCGTTGCCCTGGCCCTGCCAGAAGTCCGGCCAAGGGCAGCCGCGGATGGCGTTGAAGTCGCCGACCTCCATCACGCGCTTGCCACCCTCGCTCATGAACGTGAGGCGCGTATCCAGGTCGAGGACCTTGATGCAGTCGGCGGACGAGGCGAGCACGCTGCGCATGAACGCGGCCTCCTCACGCCTCTCCCTGAGGGCGCGCCGCAGTTCGAGCTGCGTCATCACCTGATGCGCGAGGACGCGCAGGGTCTGCTGCTGGACGGCGGTGAGATCGCGCGGCTCGTAGTCGAGCACGCAAACGGTGCCGATGGCATGGCCCTCGGCGGTCTTCAGGAGCGCCCCGGCGTAGAACTTCAGATGGGGCTCGCCGGCGACCAGCGGATTGCACGCGAAGCGCGTGTCGCGGGTGGCGTCCGGGACGAGGAGGAACTCCTCTTCCAGGATCGCGCAGGCGCAGAACGAGCTGTCGAGCGGCGTCTCGCGCACGCCGAGGCCGACTTCCGCCTTGAAGAACTGGCGGCCCTCGCCGATCAGGTTCACGACCGCGATGGGCGTGCCGCAGACCGCCGAAGCGAGTGCGGCGATCTCGTCGAACCCCGGTTCACGCGGCGTGTCGAGGATCTGGTAGCGGTGAAGGGCCGCCAAGCGGGCGTCCTCGGCGTCGAGGCCAGCGACAGCCACGGGCGACTTTACTGGTTCAATCATGAACGAGGTCGCTGCCGATCCGCGTGCCCGAACTCACTGTCAGCCTGTGTAGCGGTAGGAAGTGTGCGTTCGGGAATGGGGAGATTTTCTGAGGGTTGTGGAGGGGCATCGGCGACAGGCGGTGTCGAGTGACATGCCCTTTACCACAGGAGCTTCGATTGCGCATGAGACGATTGCGCGAGGGCTGAGCGGCCCACAGGACACCGGTCCTCGTACAAGCGGTTCGGGCCGGTCGACCGGGGCCAAAGCCGATACCGTGCAGCGTCCGACCCATGACCGCTTTCGGGCAGCTCAGAAGGCTGTCCGCGCTTCCGAGTCGGGTCGGGTGCGGTACACCAGCTCGGGGTGGTTTCCCGACCATCCGCTTCCGAATGGTCGATGTATAGAAGCAGACCTACCCACGGCGACCATTTACTTCCCCGCTGGACTTTTGAGCAGCTTGTCCCGAGGTGTTGGGGAATGAAACATACCTCCGAGGAAAGCCGGGAAGGCGTTCATATTCTGGTTGCCGTGTCGGCTCTCCGGCCGCAACGCGGTGACGACGGAACGCTCGACAGAAAACTTCCGCAGGACAGGCACCAGCGCACCTCGCTCGACGTGGAACGCGACGACATACGACAGCGAGATGCCGATGCCGCCGACCACGAGGATGGCCGCGACCGCATCGCTGAAGTCTGCGACGCCGCCGGCGTTCGGCGTGAGATCAACCGCGCGGCCGCCGATCCGGAACGGCCAGCGCAAAGCCTGGCCCGCACTCTGGAAGCGGAAATTCAAGCGGTCGTGGTGGATGTGGTCGTCCGGATGCTGCGGTGTCCCGCGCTGCTCTAGGTAGATTTGGGACGCGAAAGCGCAGAGCCGATGCGGCGCGAGACGCCGGGAGAGCAAGCGGGAGCCGGGCAGTTCGCCCACGCGGACCGCCACGTCAATGCCCTCCTCGATGAGGTCGGCGACGCGGTCCCTAGGGCGCTGGTCGACAAATAGTTTGGGGTGGCGCTTCACGGATTGCAGCCCCGGCGGTGTGCAAGGCTGGTCAGGAACCTTCCTCGGGGTAAACGCACTTGGATTAGCCACGAGAGGCGCCGCGGCCGCGGTAAACGGAAGAGAAGCATCCTTCGTGTCGGGGGACGAACTGAAGACCCTCTCCCGTGGGGAGCTCGAGGCCGAGATCCTGCGTCTGCGCGGGTCCGAGGCCGCCATCCGTCAGAGGGAGGAGCGTTTCCGGACGATCCTGGAGACGGTCGATGCGGCCTTCGCCATCGTCGAGGTCAAGTTCGACGCCGAGGACCGGCCGGTCGACTACCGCTTCGTAGAGGCCAACCCTGCCTTCGAGCGCGAGTCGGGCGTCAACCTTCGCGGCAAGTGGGTAACCGAGTTCGCCCCTGACCTGGAGCCCTTCTGGTTCGAGACTTACGGGCGGGTCGCCAAGGCCCGGGAACCCGCGAACTTCGAGAGCTATGCTGAGGCGTTCTCGCGCTGGTTCGACGTGCGCGCTGTTCCCGTCGGTGACCCTGCGGACCGGCAGATTGCCATCATCTTCAACAACGTGACCGCCCGACGCGAGGCCGAAGAGCGCCTGCGCGCCAGCGAGGCGCTCGCACGGGCTAACATCGAGCGCGTGCAACTCGCCCTGGCCGCTGGCGCGATCATCGGCACGTGGCACTGGGACCTACCGTCCGACCGGTTCACGGTCGACGAAGCCTTCGCCCGAAGCTTCGGGCTCGATCCAGCGCTCGGCCGCGAGGGCATCCCGCTGGCGCAGATCGTAGCCACCGTACATCCTGACGACCAAGCGGGTTTGGCGGAAGCGATCAACGAGGCCGTCGGCCGGGGCGGCGCCTATGCGCACCAGTACCGGGTGCGCCGGTTGAACGGGCGCTACTACTGGATCGAAGCCAATGGCCGGGTCGACCACGCGCCGGACGGCACGCCCCTGAGCTTTCCCGGCGTGCTCCTCGACGTCGAGGAGCGTCGTGTTGTCGAACAGGAGCGGGACCGGGCCATCACCCAGTTGCGCGCCCTCACCGAAACTCTCGAGCAGCGCGTCGGCGAGCGCACGGCCGAGCTGATGAACGCTGAGGAGCAGCTCCGCCAATCGCAGAAGATGGAGGCGGTCGGACAACTCACGGGAGGGCTTGCCCACGACTTCAACAACCTGCTGGCCGGCATCTCCGGCAGCTTGGAGTTGATGGGCACCCGTATCGAGCAGGGGCGCCTCAAGGACGTCGACAAGTATATGGCCGCCGCGCAGGGGGCGACGAAGCGGGCGGCGGCGCTGACCCACCGCCTGCTGGCCTTCTCGCGTCGGCAGACGCTCGCGCCGAAAGGCACCGACGTGAACGCCCTGGTCGATGGCATGCTCGACCTGATCCGGCGGACGGTCGGGCCGAGCGTTCAGCTTGAGACGGCCGGACCCACGGACCTATGGCCGACTCTGGTCGACCCGTCCCAGCTCGAGAACGCGCTGCTGAACCTCTGCATCAACGGCCGCGACGCGATGCCGGACGGGGGGCGCATCGTCATCGAGACCGGCAACCGTCGGATCACTCCCCGAGTCGCCGAGCGACAGGATATGCCGGCCGGTGAGTACCTGTCGCTGAGCGTCTCGGACACCGGCACCGGCATGCCCCCGGAAGTGGTGGCGAAGGCGTTCGACCCATTCTTCACGACCAAGCCGCTCGGCCAGGGGACCGGCCTCGGCCTTTCGATGATCTACGGCTTCGTCAAGCAGTCCGGCGGGCAGGTCCGCATCCACTCGAACGTGGGGCAGGGCACAACGGTCACGGTTTACCTCCCGCGCCACAGGGGCGAGGCTGAGCGTGACGAGGCCCTGCCGGAGGAAGGATCCCCGGCATTGGCACAGGCCGGCGAGACCGTCCTTGTGGTGGACGACGAGCCCAGCGTGCGCATGCTGGTGACGGACGTGCTGAGCGACCTCGGCTACACCGCCGTGGAGGCTGCGGATGGGGCGGGCGGTCTTAAGGTGCTCCAGTCCGACGCCCGTATTGACTTGCTCGTCACCGATGTGGGCCTGCCCAATGGCTTGAACGGCCGTCAGATGGCCGACGCCGCTCGGGTCTCGCGGCCCGGCCTCAAGGTTCTGTTCATCACCGGCTACGCCGAGAGCACGCTGCTGACGGACGGCCAGATGGAACCGGGGATGGCCGTCCTGACCAAGCCGTTCGCCGTCGATGCGCTGGCATCGCGCATCCGCGATTTGATCGCGAATTGACGGTAACCTGACACCCCTGTCGAAGGACTGGCGCACGGCTGCTTCGCAGAGCCGCCGCTTGTGGTTCGGACGACAGCAATGGGTCGGTCGCGGGAGGACCCCTCTGGGTAGATTTCAGTCAGCTCAGGTTCTGAAAGTCGTCAAAGAGGATATCGCCCTCCCGCCCACTCGCCGCCCGCACCGACATTGTGGCAGCCAAGCCGAATGTGTTCAGACTTAGCCGGCCTGACGGCCGGGGCTACGTTTTGTCCGGCTCGGTCGTGGGAGCTGCGACAACGCCCATCCCGCTGCCCATCTCCGTCCCGGTATGGGGCGGCACGCCGCTCGGGAGCACGGGAGCGCCTGAGGGCTCGTCCTGTACCTGTGCGAGGCCAGCTTCCACCTCATGGATGAGGTCTGCAAAGTCGTAGGGCTTGCTGAGCAGTCGCGTGCCCGGCGGCAACTCCTCTCGGAGATCTGATCCGGCTCCCGAGGTGACGATAATGCCGACAGTGGGCCAACGGTGATGAACGAGGTGGGCAAGGGCAACACCATCGCCCACGATGCCGCGTCCAGTGATCAGCATGCTCACAGGCATCGGTCCTTCGAGAACCGCCAGCGCCTCGGCGGCTGTGCGGACCTCTATAGTCTGGAAGCCGACGTCTTCCAGCATGTCGGCCGTGACCATACGGACGACCTCATCAGCCTCCGCGATGAGGATGGCTAAAGGCCTGCTGTTAGCCAAAACCGTGCTCCGTATGATCAGGCCGGGAGCGCTCACCGCTCTCAGGCACTGACGGCCGGGTCCGAAGCCAGTGATGATCCCTTATGCGCTATTTATTCGCCCAGGGCGATGACCGTGGTTTGTGGCGGCTCGTCACCTACGGGCGTACCCTGGCAAGGCCGCCTTCCCCGAACTGACGTCGCCGGGCCGTCGATGAATGGCGGCTTTCGGGAAGCGTCAATGCAGATCTGTACGGCCCGAGTGGGTCGGTCGCGGAATGACCGGAAAGGGTGGATTTCCGGCGGTCCGCTCTGGAACAGCAAGCGCATCGGAGCGGACGTCGCGGTCCCACCCAATTCCGACCCTAAGCCGCAGCAGTGCCGGCCGGATCAAACGTGGTCATCACTGGGCGGAACGCCGTGACCAGATCAGGGTCGAGCCGGCCTGTCATAGACTGCACGATCCCGTAGGCCTGCCTTCCCGGCATCGGTGCCCGGTACGGCCGCCGCTCGATCAGCGCGCCGTAAATGTCGCAGATCGTTACCAGCCGGACGAGGTCCGAGATCTCAGGTGCCCGCAGCCCGTCCGGGTAGCCGGAGCCATCGAGCATCTCGTGATGCGAGCGGACCACCTGCAGCATCTCCCGCGAGAAGCCGCTATCCACCAGCATGTCGTAGCCCAGCGCCGCGTGCGTCCGCATCACCGTCATCTCTTCGTCGGTGAGCCGCCCGGGTTTGTTCAGGATCGCGGTCGAGATCCGGGTTTTGCCGACGTCGTGCAGCAGCGCCGCCTTGGTCAGGCGGTAGCTGTCCAGATCGGCAAACCCGAGCTTCGCCGCGAACGCGGCAGCGAGACCTGTAACGATCAGGCAGTGCCGGTGCGTGGCCTCGTCGAAGCGCTGTACCGCCCCGATCCACTCGCGGAGGCCACAATGCTGCACGGCTCGGGCGATCAGGCCGGTGCCGGTGCTCGCGAGCTCGGGCGTGATTAGCTGGCTCGAGAAGAAGGTCTGGTCAAAGAATTGCCGCGCCTCGTCCGCCATCCGAGCAGCGACGGCGGAGCCACCGACTTCCAGAAGCCGGTCGATCCGAGCCAGCAGGCGCTCAAGCATGGTCAGGGCCGGGAGGATGTCGGTGGGAGCGAGGAGTCGCACCTGGGCCTCAGCGCGAGCGGCGTTACCGTGGGTCAGGAACAGGAACGGGGCGCCGGCCCCGCGCAGCGGCTCTAGCATCCGCTGCAGGCGCGCGATCGCCTCGGAGGTAAGCTGAGCGACGTCGCCGACGATCAGATCCGGCTGCACCGACGGCAGGCTGTCATCATACAGGTCCTGGACGGTACAGCGCCGGGTCGGGCCGAGGGAACGCGCAAGGCGACCGGTCCGGGCCAGGTCGTCGGAGATTAACAACAGCCTGCCCAAGCCGGCCTCCATCTGATGCTGGGGCCGGTCTTACGTCCGGCCCGAAGTCGTGAGCGCAGTCAGAGGGTCGCTGGGTACCGCTGCGCTAGGCCGGCGAGGCCGTGCACGGTGTGAGCGAAGCTCTGCGCCGTGTTGGCGAGGCTCTCGGTCTTGATGACGAAGTCTCGCAGGGCTTCACGCATGTCCGGATCCCGGAGACCGAGCTTGATCAACGTGAGATCCAGATCCTCGATCGCGCGTTCCAAGGCGCAAGTCAGTTCGAGCAGCCTGTCGCCACCTGCTTGGATGTGAGGGGCTCGGGGGCCGAGATCCGCGCCACGTTCGTGCGCGGCGGCTAAGTCCGCGTGCAGTCGGTCGAACTGGTGCGTGCCGTGAGGCCGGACCGGGAGGGCGAGGATCTCGACCATAGCCATCTCAGGCGGCGCGGACGGTGGCGAGGAAGCGGGCGACCTCGGCACCGAGATGCTCGGATTGCCGCGACAGCTCCGAGGCCGCCGACAGGACCTGCGAGGCCGCCGCCCCCGTCTCCTCCGACGCCTGCGCCACGCCGGCGATGTTGCCCGTCACTTCGTTCGTCCCCGCCGAGGCCTGCGCCACGTTGCGCACGATCTCCTGTGTCGCCGCCCCCTGCTCCTCGACGGCGGCCGCGATCGAGGTCGCCACGCTGTCGATCTCCCGGATCCGCCCGGTGATCCCGCCGATCGCCGTCACCGCCTGCGCGGTCACCCCCTGGACCTCGCCGATCTGACGGCTGATCTCCTCCGTCGTCTTGGCAGTCTGGTCGGCGAGCGCCTTCACCTCGGTGGCCACGACCGCGAAACCCCGACCCGCGGCACCCGCCCGCGCCGCCTCGATCGTGGCGTTGAGCGCCAGCAGGTTGGTCTGGGCGGCGATCCCCGAGATCATCCCGACCATGTCGCCGATCCGCGCGGCGTTCTGGCTGAGCGCCTGGACGAGGTGGGCGGTCTGGTCGGCTTCGCCGACCGCGGCCTGGGCAAGGTGGGCCGAGCCGGTCACCTGCCGGCCGATCTCCTGCACGGAGGAGCCGAGTTCCTCGGCCGCGGCCGCGACCGTGTTGACGTTGGTCGAGGCCTCCTCGGCGGCCGCGGCCACGCTGGTCGATTGCGCAGCGGTCTCCTCGGCGGTGGCGGTCATCTGCTGGGCGGTGGCCTGGAGCTCGGTGGCCGAGGACGAGACCAGGCCGACGATGCCGCCGACGGCGCGCTCGAAGCCGACGGCGCGCTCGAAGCCGTCGGCGAGCTCGATCATGGTGCGCTTGCGCTCGGCAGCCGCGGCCGCGTCGGCGCGGCGCCGGACCTCGGCCTCCTCGGCGGCCTTGCGGGCGACCATGGCCTTGATGCCCTCGACCGCCTGACCGACGGCGCCGATCTCGTCGCCGCGGGTGGCCTCGCGGATCTCGGCATCGACCTCGCCGTGGGCCATCCGCTGCAGCACCCCCACCAGGCTGCCCAGCGGGCGGGTGATGCCGAAGATCACGATCAGGGCGGAGAGCAGGGCGGCGCCGACGAGGCCGGCCGCGGAGGCACCGATCAGCACGATCCTGGCGGTGCTCACCGCCTGCTCGGCATCGTCGCGCGCCTGCCGCAGCTCGGCGTTGAGGACATCGACCCGTTCCTGCACGAACTCGCGCATCTTTTTGCGCGAAGCCGCAGCGTCGATCAGGAGAGCCTTGGTCGCGCCGTCGTTGTCGTTCTTCAGGCCGAGAGCGGTTGCCCGATCCTGCGCGGCATAGAACTCCTCCAGGATGGTCTTGAGCGTCTGATTGGCGGCTTTACGCTCTGGTGTGTCGGCCAAGGAGATCAGGGTTTCGGTGGCCTCTTTAGTAGCCTTCAACGTGGCGTCGTAGCGAGCCTTGTAGGCGGCCATCTCCGCCTCACGGGTCTCAAGGATGAGATTGCGTGACTGAATGGCGAGTTCGTTGACATGGGATCGCAGGCTCAGGATCCTTTCGAGCCGAACAGCTTGCAGGTCGACGATCGTGCGGGTTTGCTTGGCAAGTGCGTCGAGGCATGTAATCGCATAGACCATCAATCCCGCGGCAATGAACGCCATTAAGGCGAGCGGCACGATGGCCTTGATGATGATTTTCGAACTGCGCAGCATGGATATGCCCTAGACCGACTAATCCCGATCAGATCATATGATCCGCCGCATATTACTAAAAATCTAACGTTTTCAAATTTTAAGATTGACGACTTCTAGGAATGATTTATTCGGAGTCGATCTTATATTGAGTGCATTTGAATCCGTGCGCGCGTCGGGTCTCGAACATTTTCGAAGAACGTCGGGCATATTCACGCTCCGGACTCGGGTGGGAAATCATCCGGATATGACAGATCGATCTCGCGCGCCGCCGCTTCCCGGCAGTCGGCCGGGATAAAGCTGGTGCGACCCATGACGCCCCAGAAAGCACTCGAAGCCCCCCCCCGCGCTCGCGACATGCGCGCTACGGCACCCTGCGTTGGACAGCAATCATCGCAATGTCATCCAAGCGACAATCTTCGTGGCCCTCAGCACTCTTTCGTCTGCAATTTCAAGCAATAGTATGTGTGAAAGATCATGACCTCATCTTAAATGATTGTATTTTGAATAATCTCACTATTCATGGATGAAGTTTAACATTCGAATCGCTTCTCCCGCGCGTATAGTCAATTCACGACGCGAACGTATGGGAGTGAACATACCGATGGATACTGACGCAGTCTTTGCAGGAAACAGCCACCTCGATTGCGGCGAGATGAACGCTAACTTAGTGGCGGCGTATGTGTCGCACAATCGCGTCGCAGCCTTGGAGGTGCCTGCACTGATTACGGCGATGGCTGCGGCCTTCACCGGCCTTCAAACTTCCGATCAGTCGGCCGTGTCGGGAAGCAGAAGGGTTACACCGGCCCAGATCCGAGCGTCGATTAGGCACGAGGCGTAAATCAGCTTCGAGGACGGCAAGCCGTACAAGACGATCAAGCGGCATCTGACGGCGTGTGGCCTGACGCTGGAAACGTACCGAGCTAAGTGGTGCCTGCCAAGCGACTACCCGATGGTGGCCCCTGCCTACGGGGCCGAACGGTCCAGGATCGCCAAAAGCTTGGCTATGGGTCGACCTCGGATCGTCCGCTAATCGGAAGCGCTCGACGGCCCCGGGGCGACTGGGTTGGGTCGATAGGGGGCCGTCCGCTTTTCTCGCGGACCTTCACGGAAGACCAACCCGAAGCTCGGCCTGCTGTTCATCGACTTCGAGACGCCGCACCGCCTGCGCCTCCACGGCACGGCGCGGATCGCCCGCGACGCGAGGGACCTGGAACGTCATCCTGGCGCCGAGCTGGTGCTCAAGATCGATATCGCCGAGGTGTTCGTGAACTGCCCGCGCTACATCCACCGTTACCGTCGGGAGGCTGCGTCAGGCTTCGTGCCGGGGCGGGCACGAGCGGGCGAGGTCCCGGCCTGGAAGAGGATCGATCTGTTCGCGGATGTTCTGCCCGACCGCGATCGGCGAGCGATCGACCCGCGCGACACCGGGACAATGACCCTGGCCGATTACCGCCTGCTGTTGGAGCGTGGGGAAACCTGACCCCGCACGGCCGCGGCTGGCTGTCAGGCCGGAACGTCTCGACCGTCTGCGACGGGTCGCCAACCCATCCTCTCGATCGGTCCCGTCCGGAGCCGGCCGGTCAGCCCTGACCCATCGATGACCCCATCGACCCGCAGGATGCGCGATCTGCTGGATCGGCCTCCGATAAGGCGTGAGGCGCCCACGGCCTGACCAAGTTTCCGGTTCGCGGCCTCGTCACTGGCGGCGCTCCGAGAGAGCCACCGCCCGTCACGCCACGACCCGGGTCTCAACTGCACGGCAGCGGCGACGGGCGAAAGATCCGAGCCTCACCACGCCTGCTCGAGGACGAAGCGTCCGTGATCCTGCTCGCGCCGGGATGGCTCCTGATCGTTCCGACGATCATCGATGCTGACGATCACGGTCCCCCGGCGATCTTTGCCAATCCAGAGCTTCCCCGAGGGGCCTCGGAAGCCCGCATAACCGTTCGCACAAGAGACGGTCCCTGCACTCTCCGTACACAGCTGGGCTACGGCGGCCGGTCCCGCCGCGAACAGCGCGGGGGCGAAGGCGACGGCGGACCCCGCAGAGAGCAACACGGAGGCGAGGCCAATGGCGGATGTGACGCGCATAGCCGCAGATTATGCAGCCTGTGGTTGAGTCTCAAGACAACTACGCAACCTGACCCCGGAGCTTCCCAGGACATCGAACGGCTTGGTAAATATCGGTCGGCTGTCGGGTCGATCGAGGGACCGGCACCCGGCGGCCGCGATCGCTGTACCACGCCGGATTTCCCGAGACAGTTTGGTTCAGCTTGCGAGCCGCGACACGGCTCGGTGCGGCCTGGACGTCGGCCCGATCGAGCCAGGCAGATGGCGACCGCGGCCATCCCCGAGATTACGGAAGATCGGGGCGCCTGCGGAACGAAGTCGTCCGCTCCGATGCCCCTGCAGCTCGGAAACGGAACGGCAGAGATTCACCCGTCGGAGACGCTCGTGCGGGCGGTCTGCGGCGGCCGATGCTGGCGGACGCCGGGTGATCGGCACGGAAGGCCGGCTGCCGGAAGAGAGGACGGACGCCTCGCGACCCAACCCAGCCATTCCGGCCTGTTCAGCGGCATCCCCGAACCGGACATTCGGATGCAAGCAGCGGTGTCACCGTCTCATATGCCGAGTGCAGTTCACGACGAGAAATGCGGACTTGATCGCGGTGGAGACGGATCGTCGCCGGGCACACTCGATCGGGCGAACAATTCGTCGCGAGCGTCAAATGTTACAAATTTCGACTGATCGTTGAATGTGTAATTGTCATGGCAGGCCACTGCGAATGATCAGACCTCTATCATTCCGCACTAGAATTGGCGAATGCATCGATCAAGACGGAACGCTGTCGATGAACCACCCGGAGAAAGACGGCATCGTCCTCTAAGGCTCGCGCCAGCACGATCGCGCCCTGTATCCCCGAAACCGCCTCCTCAGCGAGTTGCGAGGCTTGCGGTTCGTGAACGCCGCCGGCTCTCAGGCACCGGGCCAGAGCCGATATCCAGCGCGCGAAGTAGCTCCTTATCCGCTCCGCGAAAACGGCTCCGGAGGCATTCAGGCCAATGCAGCCGACGAGACAGACTCTCCTGCCGGATCGGAAGTATTCCGTCACATCGTCGATCATGGACGTGACGGCCGCTGTCGGATCGCGCGCATGCTCCAACGTCGAGAAGATGACCTTCTCGAACCAAGCGTCTATGTCGGCGAGAACCGCCTCCATCATCTCTTCCTTCCCGCCGGGAAAGAAGTTGTAGAGGCTGCCCTTGCCGAGGCCAGTCGCCTTCGACAGCACCGACAGGCTCGCGCCCTCGAACCCGTGCTCGCGGAACGCTTCCGCGAGTGCCGGCACGGCACCGGCACGTTCGGTGAGGACGCGCTTCGTGCTCAAAGGCCCAGGTCACTCAGCGAGGGGTGATCGTCGGGTCTGCGCCCGAGCGGCCAACGGAACTTCCGTTCCGCCTCGGTGATCGGCATCTCGTTGATGCTGGCATGCCTGTGCGCCATCAATCCGTCTTCGGCGAACTCCCAGTTCTCATTGCCGTAGGCGCGGAACCAGTGCCCGCCGTCGTCGCGATACTCGTAGGCATAGCGCACCGCGATACGGTTGCCGGTGAAGGCCCACAACTGCTTGATCAGTCTGTATTCGTGCTCCTTGTTCCACTTCCGAGTGAGGAAAGCTTGCGCCTCCTCGCGATTGGTCGCGAACTCGACGCGGTTCCGCCAGCGCGTGTCGGGCGTATAGGCCTGCGCGACCTTGGCCGCATCGCGCGTGTTCCAGCCATCTTCGGCAAGACGCACCTTCTGGATCGCGGATTCCTCGGTGAACGGGGGAAGCGGGGGTCGGGACATCGGGATCACCTCTCAGGACCATGTTGTACCGTTCGGTACAACATGGTCGCCGATAGATCAAGCGCCCTGAAAGCCCTCCGGCTCTCGGTCGGGAAATCTGCAAGCGGCGAAGGGCATCTTTTCCGGAGTGCCGTTCCCGAAGCGGACCCGCGGAAGCCCACCCGACCCCGTCGGTCACCTGCGGCTGCGCGGCTCGCGTCAGCGGAGGGATGTCCCGCCGCGCCCCTGGCAAGGACGAGCACCCTCAGGGCACCGGGATGCCGCGCCGGACGGGACCGGCCTCCGGCTGGCCGGCCGCCGCGGAACCGAAGACCCGCGCGATCAGGACGTAGAAGAGCGGCGTGACGAAGACGGCGAGCACCGTCGCGGTGACCATGCCGCCGAGCACGCCCGTGCCGATGGCCCGCTGGCTGTTCATGCTGGCCCCCGTCGCGACGGCGAGCGGCACGACGCCGAGGATGAAGGCGAACGAGGTCATGACGATGGGCCGGAAGCGCAGCTCGCACGCCTCCAGCGCCGCCTCCCGGACGGGCACGCCCCTGGCCACGAAGTCCTTGGCCACCTCGATGATCAGGATGGCGTTCTTCGCGGTCAGGCCGATCACCGTGATCAGGCCGACCTTGAAGTAGACGTCGTTCGGCATGTCCCGCATCAGCATCGCGAAGACCGCGCCGACCACGCCGGTCGGCACCACGAGCAGCACGGCGAGGGGGATCGACCAGCTCTCGTAGAGCGCGGCGAGGCAGAGGAAGACGCAGAACAGCGCCAGCGCCAGCAGATAGACAGCCAGGGAGCCCGACAGCTTCTCCTGCAGCGATTGCCCGGTCCAGGCGAAGTCGAAGCCCGGCGGCAACTGCCCCGCCAGGCGCTCCATCTCGGCCATGGCGTCGCCGCTGGCGTAGCCGGGGGCGGCGCTGCCGGAGATCTTGATGCTCGGGTAGCCGTTGAAGCCCACGACCTGCGACGGGCCCATCGTCCATTGCACCCGGGCGAAGGACTGGAACGGCACCATCTGCCCCTTGGCGTTGCGGACGTTCAGGTCGAGCAGATCCTCCGCCTTCATGCGCCGGGCCGCCTCGGCCTGGACGATCACCCGCTGCATCCGCGCCTGGTTCGGGAAGTCGTTGACGTAGGCCGAACCCAGGCTCGTGGAGAGGGCGTCGTTGATGTCGGCGAAGGTGACACCCAGCGCGCTGGCCTTCTGCCGGTCGAGGACGAGCTCGATCTGCGGCGCGGTCGGCAGGCCCTCGACGTAGACGCCCTGCAGGATCGGGCTCTGGGACGCCGCCTTGACGAGCTGGTCGCGCGCGGCCGCCAGCGCCGCGTGGCCCTGCTGCGCCTTGTCCTGGAGGCGGAAGGCGAAGCCGCTCGAATTGCCGAGCGAGTCGATGGCCGGCGGCGAGAGCGACATGGCGATGGCGTCGGGCAGGCCGCCGAGGGCGGCGTTGGCGCGGGCCGTGATGGCGTCGGCGCTGTCCTGCGGCCCGCGCTCGCCCCAGGGCTTCAGCCCGACGAAGTTGATGGCCGCGTTCTGCCCCTGGCCCGAGAAGCCGAACCCGAGGAGCAGCGTCTGGCTGTCGATGCCGGGCTCCTTGGCGAAGTGCTCCTCAATGCGCTTGGCCACGTCGAGCGTGCGGCCGGTGGCGGATTCCGGCGGGGTCTGCGCGTCGACGATGACGTAGCCCTGGTCCTCGATGGGCAGGAAGCTCGACGGCATGCGCCAGTAGCCCCAGCCGAGCGCGGCCACGAGGAGGCCGTACACCAGGAGCGCCCGAACGGGCCGGCGCAGCAGGCCCGCCACGCCGGACCGGTAGGCCCCCGTGCCGGCGTGGAAGCGGCGGTTGAACCAGCCGAAGAAGCCGCCCTTGGCATGATGGTGGCCCTTCTCGACCGGCTTCAGCAGCGTGGCGCAGAGCGCGGGCGTCAGCGAGAGGGCCAGGAAGGCCGAGAAGGCGATCGAGGTCGCCATGCTGACGGCGAACTGCCGGTAGATCACCCCGACCGAGCCGGGGAAGAAGGCGAGCGGCACGAACACCGCGACCAGCACCGAGGTGATGCCGACGATGGCGCCGGTGATCTGGCCCATCGCCTTGGCGGTGGCCTCCCTCGGCGGGAGCCCCTCCTCGCCCATGATGCGCTCGACGTTCTCGACCACCACGATGGCGTCGTCGACGAGGATGCCGATGGCCAGCACCATGCCGAACATGGTCAGCACGTTGATCGAGAAGCCGGCGAGCAGCAGCGCGCCGCAGGTGCCGAGCAGCGCCACCGGCACCACGATGGTCGGGATGAGGGTGTAGCGGACGTTCTGCAGGAACAGGAACATCACCGCGAAGACGAGGGCCATCGCCTCGGCGAGCGTCATCAGCACCTTCCGGATCGACACCTCGACGAAGGGCGTGGTGTCGTAGGGCACCGTCACCCGGATGTTGGCGGGCAGCGTGCGCTGGAGCTGGGCGAGCTTCGCCTTGACGCCGCCGGCGGCCGCGAGCGCGTTCGCGCCCGGGGCGAGCTGGATGCCGATGCCGGCGGCCGGGCGCCCGTCGAGGCGGGTCTGCATCGTGTAGGACTGGCCGCCGAGCTCGACCTCGGCCACGTCGCGCAGGCGCACGAGCGACCCGTCGGGGTTGGCGCGCAGCACGATCTCGGCGAACTCGGCGGGCGTGGTCAGCTGCCCCTTCACCAGCACGTTCGCGGCGATGCGCTGGCCCTCGGCCGCGGGCTGCGCGCCGACGGTCCCTGAAGCGATCTGCGCGTTCTGCGCACCGACCGCGGCCGTGACGTCGCCCGGCGTCATCCCGAACCCGACGAGCTTGACCGGGTCGATCCAGATGCGCAGCGCCTTCTCGGATGAGAACAGGGTGGCCCGGCCGACGCCCGGCACCCGCCGCAACTCGCCGAGGAGGCGGCGGGCGGCGATGTCGCCGAGGTCGGTCTCGCTCAAGGAGCCGTCCTTCGAGGAGACGGTGACGAACTGCAGGAAGCTGGTGCTGGCCTCCTCGACGATGACGCCCTGCTGCGTGACCGCCCGGGGCAGGCGCGCCTCGATGCGCTTGATCCGGTTCTGCACCGCCACCGTCGCCTTCGACGGGTCCGAGCCCGGCGCGAAGGACGCCATGATCTGCGCCATGCCGGACGTGTCGCTGGTGCTCTCGAAGTACATCAGCCCGGGGATGCCGTTCAGCTCCTCCTCGATGATGCGCGTGACCCCGTCGTAGAGCCGCTCGGGCGGAGAACCGGGATAGGTCGCGCTCACCTGGATCGTGACGGGCGCCACGTCCGGGTATTGCGACACCGGCAGGAACGCGAGGGAGATCGCCCCCACCAGCACGATGAAGATGGAGATCGCCCAGGCGAAGATCGGGCGCGCGATGAAGAAGCGGGTCATGGTGCGGTCCCGGCGCGGTCAGGGCTTCGCGGAGGCGGAGGACGTCCGGGCGCCCTGCCAGGGCGCCGGGTTCACCGCCATGCCGGGCTGTATCCGCTGGAAACCCTCGACCACGACGGTCTCGCCGGCCTTGAGCCCGTCCTCGACGATCCAGCCCGCATCCGTCAGCGCCCCCGCACGCACGGGGCGCAGCGCGACAATCCTGTCCTCCCCGACCACGAAGACCTGCGCGACGCCGGCGCTCGACCGCTGGATGGCCTGGGCCGGGACGACGACCGCGCCCGGCAAAATTCCCTGCGCGAGGCGGATACGGACATAGGTGCCCGGCAGCAGGACGACCTTCGGGTTCGGGAACGTGGCCCTGAGCGACACCTGCCCGGTGCCGGGGTCGACGCTCACATCCGTGAACAGCAGACGCCCGGCATCGGCGTGGAGCGCGCCGTCGGGCAGGACGAGGCGGACCGCCGTCTCCTCCTTGCCCGTGGCCCGCTCCGCCAGCCGGCCCGGATCGGCCGCGGGGGCGTTGAAATCGGCGAAGATCGGATCGACCTGCTGGATCAGCGCGAGCTTGGTCGCCTCGCCCTGGCCCACGAGGGCGCCCTCCGTGACGAGGGCCCGGCCGATGCGGCCGGCGATGGGCGCCCGCACGGTCGCGTAGTCGAGGTCGATCCGGGCGCGGGCGAGCTGCGCCTTCGCGCTCGCGACGTCGGCTTCGGCTTGGCGCAGGGCGGCGATCGTGAGGTCGTGCTGGGCGGTGCTGGCGGCCTGACGCTCCAGAAGGGTCTCGGTGCGCTCGGATTGCTTCAGCGCCTGCACCCGCGTGGCCTCGGCCCGGTCGAGCGCCGCGGACTTGGCATCGACCTCGGCCCGGTAGACAGCGGGGTCGATGCGGAAGAGGACATCGCCCTTCCGGACGAGGCTGCCTTCCTCGAAAGCGCGCTCCTGGATGATGCCGGCGACCTGGGCCCGGACCTCGGCGACCCGCGTGGAGGTGAGGCGACCCGGCAGGTCGAGGGTGCGGGGCACCGTCCCGGGCTCGGCTCGAGCGGTCGAGACGTCGGGCGGCGAGCCCGCCGATCCGGGACCGCCCGGTGCCTGACCGTCCGCCCCGGGCTTGCAGCCCTGCAGGGCGAGCGCCGCGACGAGGCCGAGGGCGGCGAGGGTCGGCGACCGCCGGGCCGGTGCGTGTGAAGGCATGGAGATCCGTCCTGGAATCGTGGTCGTCAGGCCGCCTTGCGCACGAGGCGCGCGTAGGCGCCTCCGCGGGCGAGCAGGGCTTCGTGCGTGCCGCATTCGACCACGCGCCCCCGATCGAGCACGACGATCTGGTCGGCCCGGCGGACGGTCGAGAGGCGGTGGGCGACGGTGATGGTCGTGCGGGGCTTGCCCGGACGGGCAAGGGCCTCGACCATCGCCCGCTCCGTCGCCGTGTCGAGGGCGCTCGTCGCCTCGTCGAGCAGCAGCACGCGCGGGTCGCGCAGGATGGTCCGTGCCAGCGAGAGGCGCTGCCGCTCGCCGCCCGAGAAGCGGTGCCCGCGCTCGCCCACCAGCGTGTCGTACCCGTCCGGCAGGGCGGCGACCATGTCGTGCAACTGGGCCGTCCGGGCCGCCGCGACCATCTCCGCGACCGTCGCATCCGGCCGGGCGAAGAGCAGGTTCTCGGCCACGCTGGCATGGAGGAGGAACGGGTCCTGCGTCACGACCCCGAGCACCTCGGAGAGGGAGGCGAGACTCAGGTCGCGCACGTCGACGCCGTCGTAGAGCACGGCGCCGCCATCGACGTCGTAGAGCCGGGCCAGGAGATGGCCGAGGGTGGACTTGCCCGAGCCGGTCGCGCCGACGATGGCGGTGTGCGACCCGGCGGGGATATCGAGCGTGACGCTGGCGATCGTCGCGGGGCCGGCTCGGTCGTAGGAGAACGTCACGCCGTCGAGGCGCACGTGGCCGGCGACCTCGGCGGGGTCGAGGGTGACGGGGTCGGGCCGCTCGGTGATGCCGACCGGCTTGTCGAGGTACTCGAAGATGCGCGCGAACAGGGCCCGCGTCTTCCGGGCCTCGACGCCCGTGCGCAGGACCTCCTCGAGCGGGAACAGCATCTGCTCCTGCAGCGCGATCATCGCGACGAGAGTGCCGATGGTCATGGTCGTCCCGGCGCCCGCCATCCAGCCGCCGAGGAACAGGGTCAGGGCCGGCAGGGCTTGCAGCACGAGGTCGATGACCGACCACTGCCACTGCCCGGCCGTGTGGGACCGGACCTCCAGGTTCGCCACCGCGCGCGAGGCCCGCGCGAAGCGCTCCGCGAGATGGGGGACGCGGCCCATCGTGCGGGCGAGGACGATGCCGGAGACCGAGAGGGATTCCTGCACCGCGGACGTCATCTCGGCGATGCGTTCCTGCTGCGCGTAGGTTGTCTCCTCGCGCAGCCGGCCGACGCGGACACTGATCCAGGTCGCCGGCGGCAGGACCAGGAACGAGAACAGGGCGAGCCGCCATTCCAGCAGCAGCATGGCCGCGGCGGTCATCACCACCGCGCTGGCGTTGCGCGTGGCCTCACCCGCCGTGTGGGTGACCAGCGCCTGGAGGGCGCCGATGTCGCTCGCGATGCGGGACTGGATGTCGCCGGAGCGGGTCGCCGTGAAGAACCCGAGCGGAAGCGACTGCAGGTGCGCGTACACGCGGACCCGGAGGTCGTGCATGAGGGCCTGCCCGACCTTCGCGGTGACGAGGGCCTGCAGCACGCCGATGCCCGCCCCGAGCGCGGCGAGGCCCACCATGCCGGCGGCGAGCCGGCCGAGCAGTCCGAGGTCGGCGCGCGGCAGCGCGACGTCGACGATCTCGCGGAGCAGGAACGGGGCGGCGAGCCCCACGGCGGAGGCGAGCGCGATCAGCCCGATGACGAGCGCGATCCGGCTCGCGTAGGGGCGGAACAGGGTGAGGATCCGGGCGACGGAGACGTGCCGCGCGGCCAGGTCGCCGTATTCCGCGGCATCGCCCGGCCCGTCCGCGCCGCGGGCGGGGGCGAACCCATCCATCGAGGTCGATCCCATGGCTCAGTCCCGGTCGCCGCCCGGGTGCGCGGACGGTTCAGCCAATGTCATCGCGACGAGGCGGTCGCGGAGCGCGTCGAGGGCAGGGACCGGGTCGCTCGGCTTCTCGCGCACGAGGTAGGCGAGCCACGCGCCGTCGGCGGCGAGCCGGACGAACTCGAGGTCGGCACTCCCGTCGGTGTCGCGGTGGCGGTGCAGGCGTTCCGCGAACCAGGCCGACACCATGCGGCGCAGGGGCGGCTCGGCGAGGATCGAGATGTGGAGAGCGGCCCACTGGCTGCCCTCGGTCATCATCGGGTCGTGCAGCGTGATGTCGACGTAGGCGCGGGTGTACCGGCCGTACGGCCGGGGATCCTTCGCCATCGCCGCGTCGATCTCCGCGTCGAGCTGCGCGATCAGGTCGGCGACGACGCCCTCGACCAGGGCCTGCTTGCTCGGGAAGTGGTGGAACAGGGCCCCTTTGGTCACCCCGGCGGCGTGGCAGACCGCCTGCACGGTGACGGCGGACAGGCCCTGTTCCAGGGCGAGCTTGGCTGCGCAATCGAGCAGCGCGCGCCGGACGAGCTCGGGCCGCTTCTTGCGATGATAGGCGGTCGCCATGGCCCCTTCCCAGGAGTGACGGGAATCGTCCCCGCCTCGAAGATACCTACCGTGCGGTATCTTTCAAGTGCCGTGATCGGATGACGTGTCCGAGACGCCGGCGCGCAGGTGCGCAGCTCCCCGCCGGCTTCGGCTTACCGGAGGGCGTCGGCCTGTTCCGACCGGGCACGAGAGCAGGCCGGTGCAGATCCGAGCCGGCAACCACGGCGAAGGCGACCCGGGTCGGGCGGCCGGACAAGGCCGAACGCACCGGACCGTCGTCCCGCGCAGCGACTACGGCGCGCGGAAGCTCGCCCGCGCGAGCAGTCCCGATCCGCCTGCGCGGGAACCGAGCGTGACCGCCCCGCCGATCCGGTCCGCGAGGGCTCGGACGATCGCGAGCCCGAGGCCGCTGCCGTCAGGACCGTCTCGCGTCGCGACACGGTAGAATCGCTCGAAGACCTTCTCGCGCACCTCCGGCGGTATGCCCGGGCCCTCGTCCTCGACGTCCAGGCAGGCGCCCGTCTCCGTGCGCCGGACACGGACGACGGTGGTGCCTTCGGGACGGTTGTAGCGGATCGCGTTGTCCACGAGATTGGTGAGGATCTCGCCGACGATGAACGCATCGCCCACGACCGGTACCGCGCCGTCGGGGCGATCGAGCACGATCTCGCCCCCGCGCGCGAGGGCGTGGGGCACCTGCTCCGTGACCACGCGGGCCGCGATGTCGTTCAGGTCGGTGATCGCCGCGGCGGCGTCCGTGGCGGCCGCGCCCGCATCGGCGCGGGCGAGCGCGATCAGTTGCGCGAGGAGGCGTTCCAGGCGCCGCGCGGCTCCGTCGATATCGTCGATCGCCGCGGCGTGGGCCGGTTCCCCGGGCGTGAGCCTGCGGAGCAATTCCACGTGCATCCTGAGCACGGCGAGCGGCGTCCGCAGCTGGTGCGAGGCGTCCGACGTGAAGGTGCGCTCCCCCGCGATCGCCTGCTCCAGGCGCTCGAGCAGCGTGTTGAGGGCGAGCACCGGGGCCAGCGCCTCGCGGGGCACCCCGGCCACGTCCAGCGGCTGCAGGTTGATCGCGCCCGGGACCGCCCGCCGGTCGATCGCGTCGCTCAGCCGGGTCAGCGGCCTCAGGCTGCTGTCGATGCTGTACCACGACAGGGCCCCGATCAGGCCCATCAGCCCCAGCTCGGCCAGTGCGAGCCCGGCGAGCAGGCGTCGCTCTAGGCCCTGGCGGGCCTCGCGCGTCTCGGCGACCTGCACGAGGACCGGGTCCGGCTTCCCGTAGACCCGCCGGGCCTGGGCGGCGATCCGCACGGCCGCCCCGCGGACGATGCCGTCGCGATGGTTCGTCACCCCGAGCGGGAGCGTATCGACGTCCAGGCCCGGGAGGTCGCGATAGCCGGTCACCAGCGCCCCGCCGTAGGTGACGCTGTAGTAGATCCGGTCCTGCGCCTGGCTCTCCAGCATCCCGAGGGCGACGCGGGGCAGGTCGACCGACACCTCGCCGTCCTCCACGGTCAGCCGCTCGGCGATCGCCAGGACGGACCCGTCGAGCAGGCGGTCGTGCGTCGTCTCCACGACGTTCCGGATCACGAGCGCGCCGACGAAGCCCAGCAGCAGCGCGAGCGCCAGGGCCGGGAGCAGCATGCGGACGAGCAGGCGCCGCCGGATCGAGGGCGCGCGCGGCCGGGTCACACCGGCATCAGCAGGTAGCCGAGGCCGCGGATCGTGCGGATCTCGGGACCGTCCGGCTGCAGCTTCTTCCGCAGGCGGGCGACGTAGAGTTCGAGGGCGTTCGGCGCGACCGCCTCGTCGAAGCCGAAGATCTCGGCGCTGAGCCGTTCCTTCGGGACGGGTTTCCCGGCGCGCGTCATCAGGATGGTCAGGACGGCGAGTTCCCGGCGGCGCAGCGCGACGGGCGCCCCGCCGAGGGTCACGGTGCCCGCGGCCCGGTCGAGCTCCAGCGCGCCGCAGCGCAGGACCGGGTTCGGCACCGCCTGCCCGCGGCGGACGAGCGCCCGCACCCGCGCCTCGAACTCGGCGAGGTCGAACGGCTTGAGCAGGTAATCGTCCGCCCCGAGATCGAGCCCGCGGACGCGGTCGCTGATGGCGTCGCGCGCGGTCAGGATCATGACCGGAACGGTCGAGCCGGCCGCCCGGACGGCCTTGAGGACCTCGAAGCCCGGCAGACCCGGCAGGCCGAGGTCCAGGACGATGAGGCTGTAGGGTTCGCTCAGCGCGAGCTGCACCGCGTCCGCTCCGTCCGCCTCGTGGTCGACGGCGTATCCGCCGTGCCGGAGGGCGGCGACGAGGCCGCGCGCCAGGGCGGCATCGTCCTCGACGACCAGAACGCGCATGCTCCTCCCGTCATCGATCGTGTTGGCCGAAGCGGTCCTCCGAGTTTAGCATTCCCGCCCGGTCTCTGCACGGCGAAGCTGCGGGGACTCCCGCGGCTCTCGAAGGGCAGACCCTGGTGCGCGCTCCCGCTGTCGTCGGCCTCGTCCTGCTGCTGATGGCCGGTCCGGGCCCGGCCTCGGCACAGGTCGAACCATCTCCGACGGCCGAGGGGACCGGGTCCGCCGCGGCCCGCGGCGCGACCGTCGTGGTCGTGCGGGCGACGACCGACGAGGCCGAGGTCGCCGACCTCCTCGCGGGCTTCCGCGAGGCCCATCCCGGCGTGGCGGTCTCCTACACCAAGATGAATTCCGCGACCCTGTACGACGGCTTCGTGGAGGAGGCCGCGGCCGGCGCGGTCGAGGCGGACATCGTGTGGAGTTCCGCCATGGATCGCCAGATCAAGCTGGTGAACGACGGCTACGCCGCCCACTACGCGTCCCCCGAGGCGGCCTCCCTGCCGGCCTGGGCCGTGTGGCGCAACGAGGCGTTCGGCGTCACGGCCGAGCCGATCGCCATCGCCTACAACAGGACGCTCCTCCCGCCGGAGCAGGTTCCCCAGACCCGCGCCGACCTGATCCGAGCCCTGACGGACCACCCCGAGACGTGGCAGGGGAAGGTCGCCGCCTACGATCCGGAGCGGAGCGGCGTCGGCTCGCTCATCCTCGCGCAGGACGCGGACGTGACGCCCCGGACGTGGGACCTCGTCTCAGCCCTCGGGCAGGCCGGCGTGAAGCTCTACACCCGGACGGAGACCATGCTCGACCGCATCGCCGCGGGCGAGGCCGTCCTCGCCTACGGCGTGTTCGGCGCCTACGCCCTCGAGCGGGCCCGGCACGATCCGGCGATCGGCCTCGTGCTGCCCACGGACTACACGCTCCTCGTCTCGCGGATCGCCTTCATCGCGAAGGACGCGCCGCATCCCGTCGCAGCCCGCATGTTCCTCGACTACATGCTCTCCCGCGAGGGGCAGGCGCGGCTCGCCGCCCGGTCGCTCACGCCGGCCCGGACGGATGCCCGCCGGGCCGACGACCCGGTCGCGTCCGCCACGGCCCTGCGGCCGGTCCCGGTCGGGCCGGAGCTGCTGGCCAATCTCGACCAGATCCGGCACGCCCGCATGCTGCGGCGCTGGCGGCGCGCCATGGAAGGCCGCTGAGACCGGGTCCCGCGACAGCTTCGTGACAGGTTGACCGGCGTATAGCGGCGTCAAGCGCTGCGAAGTCGGCGCGAATACATGGGAGGATTGGTTTGCGGCTGCAGCCCGATCGCCACGAGCGATCGTCAGCCGTTCAGAACCGACGCTTCCCTCGTGCGGTTGCGACCGCTCCGGCGCCTGAGGGAGACAGCAATGATACAGGCCCATCCGTCGAGTTCCAAAGTCGCCACGGTCCTGCGCGTGACCAGCGGCAACTTCCTGGAGATGTTCGACTTCTTCCTGTTCGGCTTCTACGCCACCTACATCTCCAAGACCTTCTTCCCGGTCGGCAACGAGTTCGCCTCGCTGATGCTGACCTTCGTGACGTTCGGCGCCGGCTTCCTGATGCGGCCCCTCGGCGCGATCTTCCTCGGCGCCTACGTGGACAGTATCGGCCGCCGGAAGGGGCTGATCGTCACGCTCGGCATCATGGCGGCCGGCACGATCCTGATCGCCTTCGTCCCCGGCTACGGCACGATCGGCCTGTTCGCGCCCTTCCTGGTCCTCGTCGGGCGCCTGCTGCAGGGCTTCTCGGCCGGCGTCGAGCTCGGCGGCGTCTCCGTCTACCTGTCGGAGATGGCCACCCCCGGCAACAAGGGCTTCTACGTGTCCTGGCAATCCGGCAGCCAGCAGGTCGCGGTCATGTTCGCCGCCGTGATCGGCTACATCCTCAACCACGCCCTCTCGCTCGCCGACATGAACGACTGGGGCTGGCGGATCCCGTTCTTCATCGGCTGCGCGATCGTGCCGTTCCTGTTCTACATCCGGCGGTCGCTGGAGGAGACGGAGGAGTTCCTGAAGCGCAAGCACCGCCCCTCCATGAAGGAGGTGTTCGGCTCGCTCGCCAGCAACTGGCAGATCGTGCTGCTCGGCATGCTGCTCGTCGGCATGACCACGATCTCGTTCTACACGATCACCGTCTACACCCCGACCTTCGGCAAGGCCGTGCTCAAGCTGTCCGACACCGACAGCCTTCTCGTGACCTTCTGCACCGCGCTGTCGAACCTGTTCTGGCTGCCGGTCATGGGGGCCCTGTCCGACCGGATCGGGCGCAAGCCGCTCCTGCTGGTGTTCTCGGCGCTGACCCTGCTCACCGCCTACCCGGTGCTGGGCTGGCTCGTGGCCAACCCGAGCTTCGGGAACATGCTGATCGCTCTCCTGTGGCTGTCCTTCCTGTACGGCAGCTACAACGGCGCGATGGTGGTCGCGCTGACCGAGGTGATCCCGGCGAGCGTGCGCACGGCCGGCTTCTCCCTCGCCTACTCGCTGGCGACGGCACTCCTCGGCGGCTTCACGCCCCTCGTCTCCACGTGGCTCATCGAGGCCACGGGCAACCGCGCGGCCCCCGGGCTGTGGATGGCCTTCGGCGGGGCGTGCGGCCTCGTCGCCACGCTCCTGATCTACCGCCGCGCGACCCAGCCGGTCGCTCTGGGAGCCCCCGCGTGACCGGCTCGCCGGGAGCACCCCGCCTCGGAGACTCCGCGCGCGTCGCGTCGTAGGGGTCACGACAGAGGGGCGGCCGGGACTGGATCGCCGGCCGCCGCCCGCCCCTCCCCTGACTGACCGCCGCGCCGACCGCCCGACACGGGTCCCGTCGCGCGACCTCAGAGATCCAACGTCTTGCGGGCGAAGCTCTCGATGTAGTCGACGAGCCTGTCCGACGCGGCGCCGGCAGCCTCGACGTCGCGACGCGCGACCGCCTCGCAGACGTCCGCGTGGAGGTTGGCGGTCAGCGGCAGATCGGCCGCCTGCTTGTAGTGCTGGTACCAGAACCGCCGCGACAGGCCCGCCATGCTCTCCAGCGAGCGCACGGCGAACTCGTTGCGCGAGGCCGTCGCGATCAGCTCGTTGAACTGCCGGTCGAGGCGCATGAACGCCAGATCGTCCGACGCCGCGGCCGCGTCGCGCATGTCCTGCGCGAGCCCCGCGAAGACCTCGCGCTCCTCGCGGGTGGATCGCTCCGCGGCGAGGCGGGCGATCAGGCGCTCCAAGACGCGCCGCGTCTCAAGGAGCCGCAGCTGCGAGCGCACGTTGATGTCCGACACCAGGATGCCGCGCCGCGGCATGACCACGACGAGCCCGTCGCGCGCGAGGCGCTGAAGGGCTTCCCGGATCGGGGTCCGCCCGATCCCGAGCCGTTGGACCAGGTTCTGCTCGCCGAGCACGAGGCCGGGCGGGAGCACCAGGGTCGTGATCATCTCTTCCAGCTGCTGGTAGGCCCGGTCGGTCAGCGTCAGGTCGGGCAGATCGTCGTTGCCGCCCGCGGCATAAGAGGCCCCCTGGGAGGCCTCCTGTGGGGCCTCCTGGGACGCCCCTTTCACGGCCTTCCGCGCCCGCTTGCGGCCCGGCTCGGCGGCGCGGACGGACGTCGTCTTCCCGGTCACGAAGTTCATGGACGACACCCCCGCCACGGCCGGGCCCGCACACCACGCCGCGATCCGCGTGCATGGGGCGGGCCCGCGCACCGCGCAAGGGCATACGTCTGATATATCTTGCGCATCTTAGTAATATCCTGCATGACGACTCGCCGCATATAACTGCGAGGGAGGTTGAGCCATGGCAGGGCCTGTAGCGATTTCCGCCGGCGACGTGCTGCCGGACCGGGTGACCGCGGACGCCACCGCTCGCGCCGCGGTCGGGTCGGGCGCGCTGATCGCGGCGCGCCTCGAGCGGCTGCCGATGACCGCCTTCCAGCGCAACATCTTCCTCATCATCGCCACGGCGTGGTTCTTCGATTCGATCGATCTCGGCTCGCTCACCTTCCTCCTCGGATCGATCAAGACCGAGTTCGGCCTGACGACCGCCCAGGCGGGACTGCTCTCGAGCATGAGCTTCATCGGCATGTTCGCGGGCGCGGCCCTGTCGGGCATGCTCGCCGACCGGTTCGGGCGGAAGGTGGTCTTCCAGATCAGCATGGTGTTCTGGGGGCTCGGCAGCCTCTGGTGCGCCTACGCCCCGGACGCGACGATGCTGGGCTATGCCCGCCTGCTGCTCGGCTTCGGCATGGGCATGGAGTTCCCGGTGGCGCTCGCCATCGTCTCGGAGTTCCTGCCGACCGCCAAGCGCGGCCGCTACCTCGCCATCATGGAAGGGTTCTGGCCGCTCGGCTTCATCGCGGCCGGCTGCCTCAGCTACGTGCTGCTCAGCTATTTCGACTGGCGCGCTGTCTTCCTCGCGCAGGCCGTGCCGGCGCTGTTCCTGTTCGTGATCCGCTTCCTCGTGCCGGAATCGCCCCGCTGGCTCGCCGACCGCGGCCGGCACGCGGAGGCGGACCGGGTGATGGCGCAGATCGAGCGGCAGGTCGCCCTGCGCCTCGACGGGCGTCCGCTTCCGGAGCCGACCGTCCTGCCCGAGCCGGCGCGGGGTGAGCGGCGCTTCTCGTTCCTCGAACTCTGGAGCCCCGGCTACGCCAGCCGGACGGTGATGATCTGGCTGACGTGGTTCTTCGCCCTGCTGGGCTTCTACGGCCTCACCACCTGGCTCGGCGCGCTCCTGCAGGAGGCCGGCTACAGCGTCGCCAAGTCGGTCACCTACACGATCCTGATCTCGCTCGCGGGCGTGCCGGGCTTCATCGCCTCGGCGATCCTCGTCGAGCGCTGGGGCCGCAAGCCCACCGCGGTCCTTATGCTCCTGGGCAGCGCCGTCGCCGCCTACCTGTACGGTCACTCGCCGTCGTTCGGCTGGCTCATCGCCTACGGGCTGATGATGCAGTTCTTCCTGTTCGGCATGTGGTCGGTGCTCTACGCCTACACGCCCGAACTCTACCCGACGCGGGCGCGCGCCACCGGGGCCGGCTGCGCCTCGGCCATCGGCCGCGTGGGCTCGCTCATCGGACCCTTCGCCATCGGCCTGATCTTGCCGGTGCTCGGCCACGGCGGCGTCTTCGCCCTGGGCGCCGGCTCGTTCGTCATCGCCGCCGCGAGCGTCGGGTTCCTCGGCATCGAGACCAAGGGCAAGTCCCTGGAAGCCATCTCGCACTGACCGGACCGGCCCCGACCGGACGGTGGCGACGTCGCCGCCCGGTCAGGTTGACAACTGATATATCAACGGTATCTCTAATCTAGCAGATCTCGGTGGGGGCGCGGCGTCACCCCCATCCCAGCGAGGAGGCGCATCATGGAACTCGCCAACACCCGCATGAGCGAGCGGCAGCGGAACTACCGCGCCAATTACCGCCAGCGCGTGGCCGGCTGGTACAACGGCTTCCTGCACATCGCGATCATCTACACGATCGGCCTCACGGCCCTGTACATCTACGTCTCGAACATCCACGCGCCGAGCTGGATCGAGCTCGCGACGGTCCCGGTCGTGTTCCTGTTCTGCAATTTCTTCGAGTGGTGGCTCCACCGCTACGTGATGCACCGGCCGCAGAGCAATCCGATCGGGCGGGCCGTCTACAATCGGCACACGCTGCAGCATCACCAGTTCTTCACCGACCACGAGATGCGCTTCGCCGACCACCGGGACTACCGGGTGACGTTCTTCCCGCCCTACGCGCTGGCGACGTTCACGCTGATGTCGATCCCCGGCGCCGTCGTGCTCGGCAACATCTTCACGCCCAATGTCGGGTGGCTGTTCATCACCACGACGACCAGCATCTACATGATCTACGAGTTCATGCACTTCTGCTGCCACGTCGAGGAGAACTGGTTCGTCCGCAACATGCCGTTCATCAACACGAACCGGCGGCACCACACGGCCCATCACGACCAATCGATCATGATGGAGCGGAACATGAACCTGACCTTCCCGATCATGGACTGGCTGTTCGGCACCTCGGACCTGAACCGCGGTCTCATCGGGACGCTCTTCAACGGCTACGACACGCGCCACGTGAAGAACGACATGCGCAAGACCGCGCGCACGCCCGGTGCCCCCGAGCCCCGGGCCATGCAGGCCGCCGAGTGACCCGCCGCGCAACCCGCCGCCTAGACTGACGAGCAGCTCGGAACGCCGCCATGGACATGATCGAACCGAACGTCGCCGCGCTCGCGTGGTTCGCCCTCTTCGCCGGGGTCGCCTGCACCGGCTTCTACGTGCTGGCCGGGATGTTCCCGCTGGAGACCCGCCCCGACCTGAGGGCGCGCCCCCTCGGCCTCGCGCTGATCGCGGCCAACGTCCTCCTGCTCGCGGCGCTGACCGGCGGGATGCTCGCCTACGGAGCCGCCGAACTCCGCTGGTCGAGCCTCGTGATCGTGGGCGGCTTCGCCATCCTGTTCGCGCCCGGCCTGTTCAACGTCTGGCCCCAGCGCTGGCGCGACGGCGTCGCGGGCCTGGCGATCGTGCTCGCCGCCCTCTGCGGCGCCCTCGGCCTGCTGCAGCAGGTCGGCACCGTCTTCGTCCTCTGACCCGCACGCGCGATCCGGGAGGGATCCCATGCCGTTTCCGATCAAGTTCGGCCTGTCGGTCGCCGTCGCGCTCGCGGCGCTCGCCGGCTGGTTCTACATGGGCCATCTCGGCCAGACCGGGCCGCGCTGGGCCGTGGCCTTCCTCGGCCCGTTCATGGTGGTCAGCCTCTGGATCTTCCCCGAGGTGATGCGCAACCGCTCCGACGGCCGCACCCCGCGCCACCGGATCCGGGAGGCGCGGTGATGGACAAGGTCTATGCCGGGGACCGGACGATCGACGGGATCGTCGTCACGGTGAACGGGGCGCCGCTGCCGGATCGGGCCGAGGCCAAGTGCTACTCCCGGAACGGCTTCGAGTGGAGCTACGAGGGTCCCGAGCCCTCGCAGCTCGCCTACGCGATCCTGGTGGATCATCTCGGCGACGCGGCGGAGGCGGAGCGCCTGCAACCGCGCTTCATGCGCGGCGTCGTGGCCAACTTCCAGAACGAGTGGGAGATGACGACGGCCGACGTCGCCCGCGTCCTGGAGCGCCTGGATTCGGGCGGCGCGGCGCGGTCCGGCTGAGACTTGCAGCGCCCTCCGCCGCGGCGCGTCGGGACCGCGGCGGCGTTCCGTAGCGGCCCTGCCTGTGCCATGCTCCCGCGTCCGGAACCCCGGAGTCAGAGCGCAACCGGGCTGCCCAGCCCCGGGCTGGGGGCCTGTCGGAGCGAGGCCAGCATGTCCGACGACCGCTACCACCGGAAGGCGCTCGGCGACCGCCCGCTCCGTCCCGAGACGCTGATGCTCGGCTACGGCTACGACCCGGCCCTGTCCGAGGGCGCGGTGAAGCCGCCGGTCTTCCTGACATCGACCTTCGTGTTCACCTCGGCCGAGCACGGCAAAGCCTTCTTCGACTACGTCTCGGGACGGCGCGAACCGCCGGTCGGCGAGGCGGCGGGGTTGGTCTACTCGCGCTTCAATCACCCGAACAGCGAGATCGTCGAGGACCGGCTGGCCGTCTTCGAGGAGGCCGAGGCCGCGCTGGTCTTCTCCTCCGGCATGTCGGCGATCGCCACCACGATCCTGGCCTTCGCGCGGCCCGGCGACGCGATCCTGCACTCGCAACCCCTGTACGGCGGCACCGAGACCCTGATTGCCAAGACCCTGGCCGGGTTCGGCATCGCGCCGTTCGGGTTCTCCGACGGCACCGATCCGGCGAGCGTGCGCGCCGCGGCCGACCGCGCGGCGGGCGCGGGACGCGTCAGCGTCGTCATGGTCGAGACCCCCTCGAACCCGCTCAACACCCTCGTCGACCTCGGCCTCGTCCGGGCGGTCGCCGAGGAGATCGGCGCCCGGCAGGGCGGCGAGGCGCCGGTCGTCGTCTGCGACAACACCCTGCTCGGGCCCCTCTTCCAGCACCCGCTGCGCGAAGGCGCCGACATCTCGGTCTACTCCCTGACGAAGTATGTCGGCGGCCACTCCGACCTGATCGCCGGCGCCGCCCTCGGCTCGGCGGCGCGGATGAAGCCGGTGCGGCTTCTGCGCTCGGCGATCGGGACCGGTCTCGACCCGCATTCCTGCTGGATGCTCGGGCGCTCGCTCGAGACCCTGTCGCTGCGGATGAGCGCCGCCAACCGCAACGGCGAGATCGTCGGCCGGATGCTGGCGGCGCACCCGAAGGTGGCGCGCCTCCACCACCTCGCGCATCTCGAGCCGGGATCGCGGCAGGCGCAGGTCTACGCCAAGCAGTGCGCGGCGCCGGGCTCGACGTTCTCGTTCGACATCGTCGGCGGCGAGGCCGAGGCGTTCCGGGTTCTCAACGGCCTCCAGCTGTTCAAGCTCGCCGTCAGCCTGGGCGGAACCGAGTCGCTCGCCAGCCACCCGGCCTCCACGACCCATTCCGGCGTGCCGAAGGCGGTGCGCGACCGGCTCGGGATCACGGACGCGACCATCCGGGTGTCGATCGGGATCGAGCACCCGGACGATCTGGTCGCCGACCTCGCGGCCGCTCTGTCCGTCCTGGGCTAGGGACGCGCCCAATTGCGGCCGGGCGCGGTGCGCACGCCGTCGAGGCGGCTCGGTCGCATCGCCCGGCAACGCGTGTCCGGCAACCGGAGACCGCGCGTTAACGACGCCCCGCATTTCGAGCGGTCGCTGCACGACATTGGGGGGACGGGACAGAATTGGGGTCGCGCGGAACTGGTCAGCGCAGGCCTTCCTTCCTAGTGTCTGGCCGCGAAACGCGGCGGGACGATCGACGGATCCATGAATTTGGCAACCGGCACCCAGTTCGACACGCGGAGCGGCGCTCCGGGCACGCGCGTTGCCGCCGTGACCTTCGACCCGCGGGTGAAAGGTCTCACCTGGCTGGCGCTGAAGGGCTTTCTGCTCTCGATCGTGACCTTCGGCATCTACAGATTCTGGTACGTCACCAATCTGCGCCGCTTCTTCTGGGAGCGCACCGCGCTCGACGGCTCGCCCGCCGAGTATACCGGCACGGGCAAGGAACTGTTCCTCGGCTTCCTCGTCGCGCTCGCGATCCTCGTGCCGATCTACGTCGCGCTGTTCGCGCTCTCGCTCGTCGCGCCCGCGCTCGCCCCGTTCTCGGTGGTGATCTCCTTCGTGTTCCTGTTCCTGCTGGGACAATTCGCGATCTACCGCGGGCGCCGCTACCGCGCGATGCGGACGCTCTGGCGCGGCATCCGCCTCGGGCAGGACGGCTCGGGCCTCGCCTACGCAGCCCGCGCGGGCGGCTGGTGGCTGCTCACGCTCGTCACCTTCGGCCTGGCCTTCCCGTTCATGCGGGCGAGCCTGGAACGCTACCGCATCGACCACACCCTGGTCGGGACCAGCCGGATGCACTCGACGGCGCGGGGACGCAGCGTGCTCGGCCCCTGGCTGTTGCTGTACGTAATCGGGCTGGGGCCGCTGATCGGGCTCGGCATCGCCCTCCTGGTCGCGACGGATTTCTCGCTGCCCACGGACCTCCTGGTACCGAAGCCCGGCGGCAAGGCCGGCCAGACGATCCTCAACCCCGCCTACGCGGCCTCGAAGATCGGCATTCTCCTCCAGGCGATGGGCTTCGTGGCCGCCATCTGCGTGCCCGCGGCACTGCTCCTGCTCCCGTACTACCGCGCCCGCGAGACGAGGGCGTTCATGGGGGCCGCCAGCCTCGGTCACGCCCGCCTCATCTCGAGCCTGAAGGCGCGGCAGTTCTACTGGCCGTACATCGTCTACATGCTGTCGCTCCTGGGCTTCCTCGTCGTGCTGGGCCTCGTCGCGGCTCTGCTGATCTTCGCCGCACGGGCGGCGGGCGATCTCAGCATGCTCCACTGGCTCGTCGTCGTCATCTACCTGGTCGGCGCGCCGCTCTTCGCGGTGCTCTACGTGCGCGTGGTGCAGGCCCGCCTGTGGGCGGCGGTCGCGACGAGCACGACCGTGACGGATCCCGAAGCCCTGGATGCCGTCCTCGCCTCGTCCCGCGGTGCCGGCAGCGGTCTGCAGGAGGGCCTCGCCGACGCGCTCGACGTCGGAGGCGCGCTCCAGATCGGCTTCTGACGCTTGACCCGCGCTTCCCAGGCGATCGACGCGACGCCGATCGAGGTCGAGGGCCGCTACTTCGACGGCGTCAGCGCGCGGGCACATCCCGTCGCGCTGCGCCTCGACGACCGCTTCCGCGTCTCCGGGCCCGGGATCGCCCAGGACTGGAACCTGCTCGACCTGCGCGCCGCCGTCTCCCTGCCGCCGCTGATGCGGATCGGTCCGGCCGGCGAGCCGGTCCGCGTGGAGTTCTCGGACGCGACGCTCGCCGCCGCGCTCGCGGCGCGCTGCCCGGACCTCCATCGCCGGGAGCGCTCGGGCGGCACGGTGCGGCTCGTGCTCTGGTCTCTCGCGGCCGGTCTCTCGGTCCTGCTCGTGGCGGTCTTCGGCGTCCCGCAGATTGCCGGGCTGCTGGCCCCGCTGGTGCCGGACGCGGCCGAGTCGCGGCTCGGGGCGGTGGCGGAACCGCAGGTCCTGCGCTTCCTCGGCGACCCGCCGGCCTGCGCGGAACCGGCCGGCCGCGCCGCGCTCGACACGCTCGTGGCCCGCCTCGTCGCGGCCGGTCGGGCGGAGGGCTCGCTGCCTCCCGAGGTGGCCGTGAGCGTGCGCCGGCACGGCACGGCCAACGCCTTCGCCCTGCCGGGCGCCCGCGTGATCGTGCTCTCGAGCCTCATCGCGCGGGCGCGCTCGGCCGACGAGGCCGCGGCGGTCCTGGCGCACGAGCTCGGCCACGTCCGCCGACGCGATCCGACCCGCTCCCTCATCCGGGCGTCGGGCACCTCGTTCCTGTTGAGCCTCGTCCTGGGGGACCTGACCGGCTCGACCATCATCATCGCGCTGGGCGACGCGGTGCTCTCGGCCGGCTACAGCCGCGACGCCGAGCGGGCGGCGGACGCCTACGCGGTCGACCTCATGACCCGCGCGGGCGGCAACGGCGCGGCGCTCGCCGACATCCTCGAGCGCATCGCCAAGGACAAGCACGACGGGAAGAGTGACGTGCTGGACCTGCTGCGCAGCCATCCCTTCACGCGCGAGCGCGCCGCCGCGATCCGCGCCCAGGCGGGCTCTGGGGCGGCCGAACGCCAGATCCTGTCCGGCGCCGCCTGGACGGCACTCAGGGGCATCTGCGGGCCCGAGACGAAGACGACCGAGCCGTAGGTCCGGATCACCGGGCGGTCGCTGTCCGCGGGCGGCCGCGGCGGATGGCCCGGCTCCGGTCTCCGAGCCGGTCGGTGTCGCCACGGCCGGCAGCCTGACTGAGATTCTGAGCAACTAATTGCTGTCGGATCGCCCGCCCCTCGGCTTCTGTGACGCCGGCACAGAGGAGGAGCGGATGGCACACCACGCGACCGGGGTTCCGAACCCGCCCCCGTTCGATCCCGAGGCGATCCCGGAGGCCGCCACCCTCGCGCGCGGCGGGACCGGCCTCCGGTTGCAATGGCGCGACGGGCTGACCGCGACGCTGTCGGCGGAGCGGCTGCGGCTGCGCTGCCGCTGCGCGTGGTGCACCCGTGACCGGGTCGAGCGACGCTTACCTCAGGCCGCCGCCGACATCGCCGTCGCGCGGGTCGAACCGATGGGCGGCTACGCCGTCCACATCGCGTTCTCCGACGGCCACGCCCGCGGGATCTTCCCCTGGTCCTACCTGCGCGCCCTCGTCGCCGAGGCCGTCGACGACCCGCCCGACGCCGCGCAGGCCGCCTGACCGCGCGATCCGATCCTCCGGCGATCCCACACGCCCCGCCCCTGACCTGACGCGAGATCTTGCCATGAACGCGTTCGAATCCGCGACGAAGACCGAGATTATCGAGACCGACATCCTGGTGATCGGCGGCGGCACCGGCGGTCCGATGGCCGCGATCAAGGCCAAGGAGGCCGATCCGAAGCTCCGGGTCGTCCTGATGGAGAAGGCCAACGTCAAGCGCTCGGGCGCGATCAGCATGGGCATGGACGGGCTGAACAACGCCGTCGTGCCGGGCTACGCCACCCCCGAGCAGTACGTGAAGGAGATCACCGTCGCCAACGACGGCATCGTCAATCAGAAGGCGGTGATGGCCTACGCGCAGGGGTCGTTCCCGATGATCCAGTACCTCGACAAGCTCGGGGTCAAATTCGAGAAGGACGGCTCGGGCGAGTACAACATGCGCAAGGTCCACCACATGGGGACCTACGTGCTGCCGATGCCGGAAGGGCACAACGTCAAGAAGGTCCTCTACCGGCAGCTCCGCCGCCTCCAGGTCGGCGTGACCAACCGGTACATGGCGACGCGCCTGCTCAAGGGCGCGGACGGGCGCATCGCCGGAGCGATCGGCGTCAACACCCGCACCTCCGAGTTCCTGGTGGTGAAGGCCAAGGCGGTGATCCTCGCCTGCGGGGCCGCCGGCCGCCTCGGCCTGCCGGCCTCCGGGTACCTGTTCGGGACCTACGAGAACGCGGCGAATTGCGGCGACGGCTACGCGATGGCCTACCACGCGGGCGCGCAGCTCGCGAACCTCGAGTGCTACCAGATCAACCCGCTGATCAAGGACTATAACGGCCCCTCCTGCGCCTACGTCACCGGCCCGTTCGGCGGATACACGGCCAACAATCGCGGCGAGCGCTTCATCGAGTGCGATTACTGGTCC
Source organism: Methylobacterium sp. 285MFTsu5.1 (assembly GCF_000383455.1). Taxonomy (NCBI): domain Bacteria; kingdom Pseudomonadati; phylum Pseudomonadota; class Alphaproteobacteria; order Hyphomicrobiales; family Methylobacteriaceae; genus Methylobacterium; species Methylobacterium sp. 285MFTsu5.1. The sequence continues at coordinate 50,537 of NZ_KB911298.1, forward strand.
GGACAGATGATGCTCGAGTTCTGGCGCGAGCTGCAGGGCGGCAACGGCCCGGTCTTCCTCAAGATGGACCATCTGCGCGAGGAGACGATCTCCGAGATCGAGACGATCCTGCACTCGAACGAGCGCCCCTCCCGCGGACGCTTCCACGAGCGGCGCGGCACCAATTACCGCCAGCGTCCCGTGGAGATGCACATCTCCGAGATCGGCTTCTGCTCGGGCCACTCGGCCTCGGGCGTCTTCGTCGACGAGTTCGCGCGCACGACGGTCCCCGGCCTCTACGCGGTCGGCGACATGGCGAGCGTGCCGCACAACTACATGCTGGGCGCCTTCGTGAACGGCGGCATCGCCGGGGCCGACGCCGCCGCCTACTGCACGGCCAACGCCCTCGCCGACCATGACCCGGCGGACATCGCCGTCGAGCGCGAACGGGTCCTGGCGCCGACCCGGCGCGTCGACGGGCTCACCCCGCACGAGATGGAGTTCAAGACCCGCCGCTTGGTGAACGACTATCTCGAGCCGCCGAAGGTGACGGCGAAGATGGAGCTCGGCCAGCGCCGCTTCGCCGAGATCCGCGAGGACCTCGACCTGCTCTGCGCCCGCGACCCGCACGAGCTGCACCGGGCGCTCGAGATGCAGACGATCCTCGACTGCGCCGACATGGCGGCGGCCGCCTCGCTCTACCGCACCGAGAGCCGTTGGGGCTTCTACCACCTGCGCGTCGACTATCCCGAGACGAACGACGCCGAGTGGGCCTGCCACACGGTCCTGTTCAAGGACGGCCAGGGCCGGATGGCCCACGCGAAGCGCGCCGTCGACCCGTTCATCGTGCCGGTCGCCGCCGAGGAGATGGGCGCCTACCACCAGCTCCGCATCAAGACGCCGGCCGCCGCCGAGTAATCCCGCCCCGTACCGGAGATCGATCCATGCCGATCATCAATCAGGCCAGCAGCGCCGCGGTCGTCATCGACGACGCCAAGTGCATCGCCGAGAAGGGCTGCCGCGTCTGCGTCGACGTCTGCCCGCTCGACATCCTCGCGATCGATGAGACCCGGCAGAAGGCCTACATGAAGTACGACGAGTGCTGGTACTGCATGCCCTGCGAGGTCGACTGCCCGACGAACGCGGTCAAGGTCAATATTCCCTACCTGCTGCGCTGAGGCCGACCATGAGCCCCGTGTTCGATTCCTTCGACGACGATCTCGACGACGTGGCCGAGCGCTGCGCGAGTGCCGACGCCGGCGTCCGGCGCGTCGCGATGATGGAGCTCGCCGAGGCCGTCGGCCCCGCGGCGAAGGTCCTGCTCCTCAAGGGCCTCGGCGATCCGGACGCGGCCGTCCGCGCCGCGGCGGCCAAGGCGCTGGACGAGCACGACGGCGCGGACGTCGTCGAGGGCCTCGTGCGGTCCCTGGAGGACGACGACGAGGCCGTGCGCCGCACCGCCGCCGATACCCTGGCCGAGAAGAAGGAGCCGGCCTGCGGGCCGCTCCTGATCGAGCGCGCCGCGCACACCGACCCGTTCGTGCAGGCCTCCGCCCTGCGGGCCCTGCGCGAGCTCGTCCTGCCGGACGCCCTGTCGGCCGCACTGAAGGCGCTCCAGAGTCCGTCCCCGGAGGTGCGCCGCGAAGGTCTCGGCGTCATCGGCTACCTCAAGGCCGAGGAAGCGCTGCCGGCGCTGATCGCCACCGCGGGCGATCCCGACCCGACGGTCCGGCGCGCCACGATGGCGGCGCTGGTCTTCCTGCGCCCCGGCGGTCCGGGCATCGGCACGTTGATCGCCGGCCTGTCCGACGAGCACTGGCAGGTTCGCGAGGAGGCGGCCGTCTCCTGCGCCAAGATCCGGCTGCCCGAGGCGACGGCGCCCCTAATCGCCGTGATGGACGATCCCGTCTGGCAGGTCCGCACCAAGGCGGCCAATGCCCTGGGCCGGATCCGGGCGCCGGCGGCCGTCGAGATCCTGGGCCGGGCGCTGACCTCGGAGGTCAGCAACCTGCGCAAGGAGGCGGCCGCAGCCCTCGGCGAGATCGCCGACCCGCGAGGCCTCTCGGCCCTCGAGGCGGCCGCCAACGATCCCGATCCCGACGTGCGCAAGCTCATCCAGTGGGCGATCGGACGCTGTCAGGGACGCCCCTGATCGATCCGGCCGTCTCGGCCTCGTCGCGGCGCCGCATCCTCCGGGTGCGGCGCCGCTTCACGTCCGCTCGGCTCCGCGATATCCAGACGCTGCCGGTGCCGGCGGCCAGTTTAGAGCTGGTACAGGGTTTGCTGCGCCGCGGCAGGTAGGTTGCTGGAGGCGGCAATGCAGACCACGGCGCCGATACGCCCGTCTCAGGCCCCGGCGGGGCTCCAGACCCAGGCGAGCGCCCTCCTGCTGTCCGAGGCCGCGCCCAAGGCCGGAACCGGGCAGCGCCCTCTCCTCGACGGGCTGACCGAGCGCGAGGTCGCCCTCGTGCTGGAGAAGGGCCGGCGCCGCGTGCTCTACCGCGGCGCGACCCTGTTCACCCAGGAGACGCCCAACGACGGGATCTGGATCATCGAGAGCGGCCGCATCCGGGTCTTCTACGCCGCGCCGTCCGGTCGCGAGATCACGCTGGCCTACTGGTACCCCGGCAACTTCGTCGGCGGTCCCGACGTGTTCGGCGCCGGCCTCCACAAGTGGTCGGGCATGGCGGCGAGCAATTCCAGCGTGCTGCACCTGCCGGCCAAGGCGCTCCGGCAGCTCGTGACGCAGATCCCGGCCCTCGCGATCGGGGTCATCGACGGCCTGACCTTCAAGGGCCGCTGCTACTCGACCCTGGCCCAGATGCTCGGGACCCGCTCGATCACCGAGCGCCTCGCCCACCTGCTCCTGCACCTGTGCGACCTCTACGGCGTCGCGGAGGAGGACGGGACGGTGATCGCGGCGACCTTCACGCACGCCGACCTCGCCCACATGGTCGGCGCCACCCGGCAATGGGTGACGATCAGCCTGAAGCGGCTCTCGGAGCAGGGCGTCCTCGTCACGCGGCGCACGCAGATCGTCGTCCTGCGTCCGGACATCCTGGCGGCGATGCGCGGCGGCGAGGAATGCGCCTAAAACGCGAGCGTCCCGCACAAAACTGCAGCACATCCGGAGCCGCTCGACTTTTTTGCGCAACTAATCGACCCGCAGGCGTCCTCGGCATTTGATCGGACGCGCCGCAGCGCCCGATCATGCCGTCGATGTCTTCGCGACATCGGGCCGAAATGTTGGAGCGGGCGATGACTGGACGATTTCCCGGGCTCAGATCGGTCTCCGCTCTCGCGCTCCTCGCGCTGGCGGGCGCCGGGATCGGGGCACCGGCCCGCGCCGAGACCCTCACCGTCGGCATCGGCACGCAGGACACGACGACCAACACCGCGACGGTCGGCGTGGTGATCCGCCAGCTCAAGCTGCTGGAGAAGTACCTGCCCAAGACCGGCAAGTACGCCGGCACGACCATCCAGCTCGACTGGCAGAACTTCACGTCCGGGCCGCCGGTCACGAACGGCATGATGGCCGGGAAGCTGCAGTTCGGCGCGATGGGCGATTACCCGCTCGTCGTCAACGGCGCGACGTTCCAGAACAATCCCGAGAGCCAATCGCGGCTGATCGCAGTCGCCGCCTACAATCTCCACGGATCCGGCAACGGGATCGTGGTCAACAAGGCTTCCGAATACTTCTCCTTCGAGGATCTGAAAGGCAAGGTCGTCAGCGTGCCCTTCGGGTCGGCGGCCCACGGGATGGTCCTGAAGGCGCTGCAGGACAAGGGCTACCCGGCCACCTATTTCCGCCTGGTCAGCCAGAGCCCGGAGGTCGGCTCGACCAATCTCCAGGAGCGGAAGATCGACGCGCACGCGGATTTCGTCCCCTTCGCCGAGCTTCTGCCGTTCCGCGGCTTCGCGCGCAAAGTGTTCGATGGCGTCGAGACCAACCTCCCGACCTGGCACGGCGTGGTCGTGCGCTCCGACTTCGCCGACCGCTACCCCGAGATCGTCGAGGCCTACCTGAAGGCCGTCCTCGACGCCGACGCCTGGGTCAAGGCCGATCCGAAGCGCGCCGCCGAGCAGATCGCGGCCTGGACCGGCACCGACAAGGAGGTGGTCTACATCTTCCTCGGGCCCGGCGGGATCATGACCGTCGATCCCACGATCAAGCCGCAGCTGGTCGAGGCCGCCCGCGAGGACGTCAAGGTCCTGCAGCGGCTCGACCGGATCAAGACGTTCGACGTCGGTCCGTGGGTCGACGACGGGCCGCTGCGCAAGGTCTTCGCCGAGCGCGGCCTGGACTACGCGCAGCAGCGCGCGAGCACCGCCAATTACGAGGTGCGCGGCGAGGACACGTACTGCAAGAGGCCCGTCACCGAGCCGCGCAAGGCCGGCGAGATCTGGGTGAAGGGCGGGGCGATCCAGCCCTACGCGAGCGCGGCCTGCACGCTCGGCGCGCTGAACGAGATGAAGTCCAAGGGGCAGGCCGTCGACGTCGCCTACGTCTTCGACACGGCCCGCGGCATCAAGCTGTTCGCCCGGGAGGCCTTCTACGTCGTCGACGGCAAGGGCGGCATCGCGCCGTTCCTGCTGAAGCAGGACGCCGAGGCCGCGGCGCGGGGCGGCGGCACGGTGATGCCCTACGACGAGGCCCTGAAGGCCGCTGTGACGGGAGGCTAGAACCGCATGGAAGCTGTCGCTCGCCGGCCCGCCGCCGAGTCGCGCCCGCCGCGGGCGGCGCCCCTCCCGCCGCCGGCCGCGTCCGCCCGCCCCGCGACCGGCCGCGTCCGCCGCTGGCTGCGGCTGCATCACGGCGCGTTCCGAGCCGCGCTGATCGGGCTCACCTCCCTGATCCTGTTCGTCGCGCTCTGGCAGTATCTGACCGCGAACCGCGTGACCCTCTACGTGCGGTTCCTGAACATCCCGACGCCGATGGACGTCGTGGACCGCGCGGCGATCGCCCTGCGCAGCCCGAACTTCGGCGACCACGTGCTCATCTCCTGCCGCCGGATCCTCTTCGGATTTCTCCTGGCCGGCGGCGTCGCCGTGCCGCTCGGGCTCCTCATGGGGCGCTACCGCCTCCTGCGCGAGATCGCCTTCCCGATCTGCGAGGTGCTGCGGCCGATCCCGGCGATCGCCTGGGTGCCGATGGCGATCATGCTCTGGCCGACCAACGAGGGCTCGATCGTCTTCATCACCTTCCTGGGCTCGTTCTTCCCGATCCTGATCAACACCCTCCAGGGCATGGTCCAGGTCGACCCGGTCCTGGTGCGGGCCGCACGCTGCCTCGGCGCCCGCGAGGCGGCGGTGTTCCGCGAAGTCTACCTGCCGGCCTCGCTGCCGCAGATCTTCACCGGGCTGACGGTCGGCATGGGCGTGGCCTGGGTCTCGCTGATCGCCGCCGAGATGATCTCCGGCCAATTCGGCATCGGCTACTTCACCTGGGAAGCCTACTCGCTGGTCCAGTACCCGGACATCGCCCTCGGCATGATCACGATCGGGCTGCTCGGCCTCGGCTCCAGCTTCGCGATCCGTCTCGTGGGCCGCCTCGTCATGCCCTGGGCCGCGGCCCGCTAGGCCTCGGCCGGCCGCCCGGCGCGGCCCTCGCGGGACCGGTCCTTCACGCGCGTCACCAATCGGGAGCTTGCCATGGCCGAATCGAGCCGGGGCCTGATCGAGGTCAGCGACTTCTGCCTGCGCTACGAGACGATGGAGGGGTCCGTCGAGGCCGTCTCGAACGCCTCGCTCACCGTCCATCCCGGCGAGTTCGTGTCGATCATCGGGCCCTCGGGCTGCGGGAAGTCGACGCTGCTCAACGCGCTGGCCGGCTTCCTCAAGCCGTCGTCCGGGCGGGTCACCGTCGACGGCGAGGCGATCGCGGGACCGAGCGCGGATCGCGGCATGATCTTCCAGCAATACTCCCTGTTTCCCTGGAAGACGGTGCGCGAGAACGTCGAGTTCGGCCTGAAGATGAAGGGCGTCCGGCGCAGCGAGCGCGAGCGTCAGGCGCGGACGCTGCTCGGCCTCGCCGGGCTCACGGCGTTCGAGAACCACTATCCGGACCGATTGTCCGGCGGGATGAAGCAGCGTGTCAGCATCGTGCGCGCGCTCGCCACCGGCCCGCGCATCCTGCTGCTCGACGAGCCGTTCGGCGCCCTGGACGCGCAGACGCGGCTGATCATGCAGCAGATCCTCACCAACATGTGGCAGCGCCTGAAGATCTCGGTGCTGTTCGTGACCCACGACATCGACGAGGCGATCTTCCTCTCCGACCGCGTCTACGTGATGACCGCCCGACCTGGGAGCATCAAGGCCGAGGTCGTGGTGCCCCTGCCCCGCCCGCGCCAGCCGGCCCTGACCCTGTCGTCCGAGTTCCTGGGCCTGCGCCGGGGCCTGATGTCGCTGATCCGCGAGGAGAGCCTGCGCGCGATGGGCGGCGAGGTCAGCGCCGAGGCGATGAAGGGACTGGCGATCGATCTCGAGGGCCAGGATCTCCCCGCGCTGCTCTGACCCCTGCGCCGAGGTGCGAAGTCATGACCTATGTCGTCACCGAGAACTGCATCCGCTGCAAGTACACCGACTGCGTCGAGGTCTGCCCGGTCGACTGCTTCTACGTCGGCGAGACCATGCTGGTGATCAAACCGGACGAGTGCATCGATTGCGGCGTCTGCGAGCCCGAATGCCCGGCCGATGCCATCAGGGCCGACACCGAACCGGCGATGGCGGGCTGGAAGACCTTCAACGCCAAGTACGCCGATCTCTGGCCCAACATCACCGAGAGGACCGAGCCGGCCGACGACGCCGCGGCGTGGGACGGCCGCGGCGGCAAGCTGCTCGACCTGTTCGGGACTGCCGACCCGGCGTCCGCCTGAGCGAGGACTGATCCGTCGATGAGCAAGTTCTACGAGGAGCGCGTTCTGTCGGTCCACCACTGGACCGACAACCTGTTCTCGTTCCGCACGACGCGGGATCCGGCGTTCCGGTTCCGCAACGGCGAGTTCACCATGATCGGCCTGGAGGTCGAGGGCCGGCCGCTGCTGCGCGCCTACTCGGTGGTCTCGGCCAACTACGAGGAGGAGCTGGAGTTCTTCTCGATCAAGGTCCAGGACGGCCCGCTGACCTCGAAGCTGCAGCACCTGAAGGTCGGCGACCCGATCATCGTCGGCAAGAAGCCCACCGGCACGCTGGTGCTCGACAACCTGCTGCCGGGCCGCAACCTGTACCTGCTGGGCACCGGCACCGGCCTGGCGCCGTTCCTGTCGATCATCAAGGATCCCGAGGCCTACGACCGGTTCGAGAAGGTCGTGCTGGTCCACGGCTGCCGGCAGGTGCAGGAACTCGCCTACGGCGAGACCATCACCGAGACGCTGCCGCGCCACGAGTTCCTGGGCGAGATGATCTCGAACCAGCTGGTCTACTACCCGACCGTGACCCGCGAGCCGTTCCGCAACCGCGGCCGGATCACCGACCTGATGGTCTCGGGCAAGCTGTTCGAGGATATCGGCCTGCCGCCGATGGCGATCGAGAACGACCGCTTCATGCTCTGCGGCAG